>CAXUND010000037.1:13787-22352 GCA_964252445.1 uncultured Acidobacteriaceae bacterium
CGCGCTCCCGGAAATGGTCTTCTTTTGGACACTCTGGCCCAGCTGATGTTGATTCAGCCGCTCCTGAAATCTGACGTACAGGAAAGGCTAGGCATGCTCAGCGATGCCGATTACGAGTTGCTCTTGGAGCATTTTGTGCTTTTATCGGCCCGTGACATCTGATCACTCTCAAACTGAGATAGTACCCCCGAGCGCAGCACACCTTGGCCGTTCCAACCCTCTAGTAAGCTGAACGGGTATGCTCGATCTGAATTTCGTCCGGGCGAACCTGCCGCTCGTTGAGGAGAAGCTGCGCGCCCGCGGGGCTGATCCTGCCGCTCTGCTCGGGGACTTCAAGGCGCTCGATAGCCATCGGCGCGCCCGCATCACCGAGCTTGAACAGCTGCAGGCGCGCCGGAAAAAGCTTTCGGAAGAGGTAGGCAGGCTGCGCAAAGCGGGCCAGTCAGCCGACGCTATTGTCGAAGAGACCCGCACCCTCAAGGAGCAGTCCGAGTCACTCGAGGCCGCGGCGAACCATGCCGAGGCAGAGATGCGCCGGATCCTCTCGAGCATCCCCAACCTTCCCGCGGACTCGGTGCCGGTTGGCGCGAGCGAGCATGACAACGTCGAGATCAAGCGCTGGGGCACGCCCTCAGCCCTCGACTCTCCCGCGAAAGCGCACTGGGAACTCGGCGAGTCGCTCGGCATCCTCGACCTCGAACGCGCGGCGAAGCTCTCCGGAGCTCGCTTCGCAGTCTACTGGGGCGCGGGTGCGCGTCTGGAGCGGGCCCTGGGGCAGTTCATGCTCGACGTGCAGACCCGCGAGCACGGGTACACAGAGGTCGTCCCTCCGCAGATGGTCAACAGCCGCTCACTGTTCGGGACCGGGCAGCTGCCCAAGTTTGCCGACGACCTGTTCCGGACCGCTGACTCCGAGGGCGCCGGCACGCTGCGCGACAACGATCACTGGCTCATCCCGACCGCCGAGGTCCCGCTCACCAACCTGTACCGCGACGAGGTGCTTGACGCCTCCGAGCTGCCGCTCTCGCTCACCGCACTGACCGCCTGCTTTCGCTCAGAAGCCGGAGCCTACGGCAAAGATACCCGCGGCATCATCCGCCAGCACCAGTTCAACAAGGTGGAGATGGTAAAGTTCGCCGCGCCGGCTGATTCCGATGCCGAGCTCGAAACGATGACCGCAAACGCGGAGGCGATCCTCGAGCGCCTGGGACTGCCCTATCGGCGTATGCTGCTGTGTACCGCCGACATGGGCTTCTCCTCGGCCAAAACCTACGACCTCGAAGTGTGGCTGCCGGGCCAGGGGCTCTATCGCGAAATCTCCTCCTGCTCGAACTGCGGCGACTTCCAGGCGCGGCGCGCCAACATCCGCTATCGCGCACCCGGCAAGCCCAAACCCGAGCACCTGCACACGCTCAACGGCAGCGGCCTGGCCGTCGGGCGCACCTGGGTCGCAGTGGTCGAGAACTACCAGCAGGCAGACGGCACGGTCCGCGTGCCCGAGGCGCTGCTCCCCTACATGGGCGGCATCGAAGTGCTTGAGCCACGCAAAGGGAGGAGATAAATGGGACGATTACTCAAGAGCTACATCTTCTGGAAGTACGAGCGCGGCAGCCTGCACTACGACATCATGGTCACCCTGATCCTGCTGTTCATCTTCATCACCCCGCGCCTGTTTGACTATCACGATCGCCCGGCCGCAGGAGACCTGTCGCCGAGCACGGTGCTGGTGCGCCCCACTGCTGACGGGCTCATCTACGAGGTGCCCTACGACCGGGTGCGCGCCGGCGGCTCCCTGCAGAACGCGCTTACCGCCGCCATCGCTCCTGTTTCGGGCCCGGTCACCATCGACCGCTTCGATCCGCTTAAGGATCAGGCCGGCAAGGTGACTGCCTACAAGGTGTGGGCGCATCGCTAGGCTCTCTATCCTGCATCCTCCCCGGGTTGTCGAGGGTCTAAGCTTCGGAGGGACCCTGATGCGCTCCAGGTTCATTGTTTTTGCCGCACTCGTGTTTGCAGCGGCCGCGCAGGCACAATCGCCTGATCTCGAGAAGGTTCTGGCGCAGATGGATGCGGCTTCCGCAAGGTTCCAGAGCGCGCAGGCGGATTTCGCCTGGGATCAGCTGACCGCTGTGGTCCAGGATCACGATGTGCAGAAGGGAACCATCGCCTTTCGCCGCGCCGGTGCCTCAACCGAGATGATCGCCCACGTGCTGACGGACGAGGGCAAGCCCTCCCCCAAGGACGTGCTCTACAAGAATGGCGAGCTCGACCTCTACCAGCCCAACATCAGGCAGGAGACGGTGCTCTCGGCCGGCGCCAATCGCCAGCAGTATGAGGAGTTCCTGACCCTGGGTTTCGGCGGCAGCGGGAAAGACCTGGCCGCGCACTGGAATGTCGCCTACCAGGGGAGCGAAAAAGTCGATGGCGTGGACACGGCCAGGCTCGACCTGACCAGCCAGCATCCGAGCGCGAATGACATGTTCACGCACATCACCATCTGGGTCGACCCCGCGCGCGCCGTCTCGGTGAAGCAGCAGTTCTTCCAGTCGAGCGGCGACACCCGGACAGCGCTCTATACGAACATCCGGTTGAACGCCGCTCCCGCAGGATTATTCACGCTGAAGCTGCCCGGCGGCACGCAGATAGTTCATAAGTAGTGGCGCATGATCATCGTCCGGACTGGCGCTTGCACGCGGCTGACGCTTCTAGCACCGCCGTGGACGCCTCGCTGGATGAGAGAACTCTTCGCAGCTTTCAAAGGGATGGCTAAAGATGATGCTACCTGAGTTCAAGGATGAAGCAGAAGAAGCTCGGTGGTGGTTCGAGCATCAAGACGAGCTCGCGAAGGAATTTGCTGCTGCGGCGGCAGAGGGACGCTTGGAACGCGGCAATATCGCGCGCAGTGCAGGTCTGACGCCGACCACAACCATCCGCCTCGACCCTGCGGACATTGCCCTAGCCCGGGAGCAGGCTGAGAAGCGCGGCTTGAAGTACCAGACCTACCTCAAAATGCTTATCCACGAGGCGCTCCGGCAGCCTGCGCGGTAGTCCTCACGGTCTTCGTCAGTTCGCTCAACGCCACTCCAGCGAGCGCCAGCACCATGGGAAAACACTCCAGAGTATACCGCGGCTCGGGCGCTTCAATCGTCGCCAGCAGGGCTGAGCGCAGCAGCACGAAGGCCAGCATCATGCCCAGCCACCGCACCCGGCGTCGCGCCGCCGCCCACGCCGCGATGCTTAGGTACAGCAGGTTTAACAGGCCGAAGGCCACCGCCACCCGCGTCTCCCCGGGATGGTGGTCGTACTCCCACCAGCGCAACTCGATCGGCAGCAGCTCCACCCGCGGACGCAGCCACATGTCCGCCAGCCGTGCCAGCGGCAGCGCCACATAGTACCGGAAAGGCCGCGCGCGGACCCGCTCCTCTGCCAGGGCCGCGAAGCGTCGGTCAAGCTCCGGCGTCAGTGTCTTGACCACGTTGTAGTCTGCCAGCAGCGCGCGCGTCTCCCCTAACTGCGCCTCGGTATCAAAGGCCCGCGCCGGCACATCCTGGAGCCGGATCACGTCCGTGTTCGCGTTCCAGTAGACCTCGCTGGTGCAGGTGAGATCGACGCACACGGTCTTGGTCCAGCGTTGAAAGCCCGGGTCCGTCGACTCGCCCGGATCATTGGCGTAGCGCGGCGCCAGCGGCTCAAAGACATGGAAGACCGCCCGGTTGCGCGCCGCCCAGGCACAGAACGGCAGCACCGAGAGCGCGCCGCCAACCAGCGCCAGCCGCACCCAGCGTCGCCCGCCGTAAGCCACCATCGCAGGCGCCAGCACCACCCCGAGCAGCGCGCCATCCGGTCGCAGCAGCGCCGCATAGCACCAGGCGCCCACAAGCAGCGCCAGCCGGCTCCAGGCCGGCCCCTCGAGCAGGCGCGCGAACCCATAGAGCGCCAGCGCAATCGAGAACAGCTCCAGCGTCTCCGTAAGCCCCGCCGCGACATAGCTTGCAGTAAACGGGCACAGCACCGCCAGCCAAAGCGCCCAGGCCGCCGCAGCCCGGCCGCGGGCAGGTTCCGTCAGCCGCCCTGCAAACGACCCGATGAGTACGCAGGTACCCAGGTCGGCGACCAGCTGCACCACCATCACCGCCAAGTAGTTCCCCACTCCAAACAACCGGAAGCAGACCGCGAGAAACAGCGGGTATCCAGGCAGCCGGATCAGCGTCGGCTGCACCGTGCCGTCCGCGTTTGAGAAGCCGTAGGCGTGATGGAGCAGCAGGTTCTTCGCTATATCTCCATAGATCTGCGGATCGCCGTCTGTGACCGGGTAGTGCCGGATGAACCATGCCCGCAGCAGTGCGCCCGCCACCAGCGGCGGCAGCCAGAGTGCCCCGGTCCTCCAGATGGACTTCCAGTTCGCACTCCGCATCAGCACGAATCATACAGGCGCCCTCAGGCATACCTCGATCGCGATACAGTACGATTGCGGGTAGACCAACGCTCTGATGAACGCTATCTTCTACGACCCGGACCGCAAACGCTGGAAGCGCCTCAGGCGCCTCTTTGACGTTGTCGCTGTTCTGTCCACGCTGGTCCTGGTCGCCTTCTCTTTCAGCGTCATCCGCCGGCAGGTGTTGCCGGAGCTGCTGCTTCCCACAGACAAGCACAACTTCCGCGCGCTGCCGGAAAACCGCGCCTCCGAGCTCAAGCTCAAAGGCTCGCGCCCAACCCGCCGCAAATCGAGCCGCAAGCCGTCCGATGTGCCGCTCAACACCGACGAAGGCATTCGCGCGGCCTTCTACATCAATGACGAGCCCAGCTACTCCTCGCTCAAGGCGCACATCCACCAGATCGACATCCTCTTTCCCGACTGGCTGCATGTCACCACCCCGGATGGAGCCGTCGAAGCCGCGACTCCCTACTTCCCCGCCCACCTCTACAACGTCGTCGATAAGACGGGTGTGCGCGGCGTCGATCCGGAGAACAAGGTCGCGAACGTCATCAATGCCGCCAGGGAAGACACCGAGCTCTTCCCCATGCTGAACGACTACAACCTGAATAGCGGGCAGTGGGAAGGCGGCATCCTCGCCGGCGTCCTCAAAGACCCCGCTGCCCGCGAACGGCTGCACATCGACCTCGACAAATTTCTTTCTGCCAATCCGCATTACCACGGCATCTGCCTCGACCTTGAGCAGCTGCCCGAGGGGGCGCAGAAGGACTACCAGAACTTCGTTCTCGAGCTCGCCGAAGACTTCCACGCCAAGGGGCTCAAGCTCTACGTCAACGTCGCCGCCCAGGCGCCGGTGCCCGAGCTGAAAGCCATGGGCGCGCGATCGGACGGCGTCATCCTGATGAACTACGACGAGCACGAGGAGGACTCCGGCCCCGGACCCATCGCCTCCGAGGACTGGTTTGAGGCAAACCTCGCCCGCGTGCTCAAGTACGTTCCCAAGCAAAAGATCTTGTGTGCGATGGGCAATTACGGCTACGACTGGCAGGTGCCCCTGCCGAAGCCGGGCAGGCCGGAGCCGAAGCCGGAAGACGCGAAGGTCGAGGGCGTCGACGACCTGACCGTGCAGGAGGCCTGGGGCCTGGCCGACGATGCCGAGGCTTCGGTGCACCTCGAAGGCGACGAGCTGAACGCCCACTTCGCCTACGACGACGACGATGCGCACGTGCGCCACCAGGTCTGGTTTCTGGACGGAGTAACCGCGCTCAACGAGCTGCGCGCGGCGCGCCAGATGGGCCTGCGCACCTTCGCGCTGTGGCGGCTCGGGTCGGAGGACCCGTCCATGTGGGCGATCTGGGATCACCCGTCGGACAAGGCCGCCCCTCTGCAGCTGCGCAGTGTACCCTCAGGGCTCGATATCGATCCCCAGGGGGAAGGTGACATCCTGAGGGTGACCGCGCCGCCGCTTCCCGGGCTTCGCAAAGTCTTCATGGACTCGGCAAACGTGACCGTGACCGACGAGCAGATGCTCACCCTGCCGCGCACGTACGAGGTTCACCAGTACGGCTACAGCGCCACCAAGCTCGCTCTTACCTTCGATGACGGACCCGACCCGCAGTGGACCCCGAAGATCCTCGACATCCTCAGGAAGTACAACGTCAAGGCCGCCTTCATGGTCATCGGTGAGGAGGCCCAGAACAACATCGGGCTGCTGCGGCGCTATGTGCGCGAAGGTCACGAGATCGGCAATCACACCTTCACCCATCCCGATATCTCGGAGATCTCCGATCGCCAGCTGCAGCTTGAGCTGAACCTGACCGAACGGCTCTTCGCCGCGGAGCTGGGGCTGCAGCCGCTCTACTTCCGTCCGCCCTACTCGATCGACCAGGAACCGGATACCAACGACCAGGCCGCGCCCGCCTATCGCATCCAGCAGATGGGTTACACCATCATCGGCGACAAGATCGATACCGAGGACTGGAACGAGCATCCCCGCAAGACGCCCCAGGAAATCGTCGACGGCGTTCTGACCCAGCTTGCATTGATGAAAAGCATGCCGTGGAAGCGCGGCTCGATCATCTTGTTGCACGATGGGGGAGGAGACCGTTCCATCACCGTTGCCTCGCTGCCGCTGCTGATCACAACGCTGCGCGCACACGGCTACCAGATCGTCCCCGTCTCAGAGCTGATGGGCAAAACCACGGCGCAGGTGATGCCGCCCATCTCGCCTAGGGCGCGCTGGCAGGCCCGGGTCGACTCGCTGGCCTTCCTCGCCTTTGCGTCCTTCGGCCACTTCGTCGCGCTGGTCTTCTTCCTCGGCGATGTGCTGATGTCCGGCCGCCTGCTCCTGATCGGTGTCCTGGCCGTGATTGACCGCTTTCGCAAGCGCAGGATCCCCGACGTCGGCCACTTCGAGCCTCGCGTTGCCGTGCTGGTTCCGGCGTACAACGAGGAGCTGGTCATCGTGCGCACGGTCAAGTCCGTGCTGCGCTCCGACTACAAGAACCTGCGCGTGATCGTGATCGATGACGGCTCGCGCGATAAGACCTCGCAGGTAGTGCGCGAAGCCTATCGTGAAGAGATTGCAGCCGGTCTGGTCACCGTGCTGACCAAGCAGAACGCAGGCAAGGCCGAGGCCCTCAACTACGCCATCAACCTGCTGACCGAAGAGTTCTACGTGGGCATCGATGCCGACACGGTCATCGCGCCCGATGCCATCTCCTCGCTCGTCTCCCACTTTGCGGACCCGCGTGTCGGCGCGATCGCCGGCAACGCCAAGGTGGGCAACCGCGTCAACCTGTGGACCCGCTGGCAGGCGCTCGAATACATCACCAGCCAGAACTTCGAGCGGCGCGCGCTCGACCTGTTCAACGTGGTCACCGTGGTTCCCGGAGCGATCGGCGCCTGGCGCACCGACGCGGTGAGGAAGGGCGGCTGCTACCCCGTCAACACCGTCGCCGAGGACGCCGACCTGACCATGAATCTGCTCGAGCAGAACTACAAGGTCATCTATGAGGATCGCGCACTGGCCTTCACCGAGGCGCCGGTCACCGCGAACGGGCTGATGCGGCAGCGGTTCCGCTGGTCCTTCGGCATCCTGCAGGCCGTCTTCAAGCACAAGCAGGCGTTCCGCAATAACCGCGCCATGGGCTTCTTCGCCCTGCCGAACATACTTGTCTTCCAGATCCTGCTGCCGCTGGTCTCGCCCTTTATCGACCTGATGTTTATCGCCGGATTCGTTGAGTTCCTGGCGCAGCGCTACTTCCACCCGGAAGCAGCCAGCGCTCAGAACTTTGAGAAGCTGCTCACCTACTTCCTCGCCTTCCTGATCATCGACTTCGTCACCTCAGCGCTCGCCTTCTCGCTTGAACGGCGTCACGCCGGCAGCAAAGGCGACAGCCTGCTGCTCTTCCACATCTGGCTGCAGCGCTTCAGCTATCGGCAACTCTTCTCGCTGGTGCTCTTCAAGACGCTCAAGCGCGCTATTGACGGCCGGCCCTTCAACTGGGACAAGCTCGAGCGAACCGCAAAAATGTCAAAGCAAACCGACAGCATCACCGCCGGATAGAGCATCGTGTACGCTTTGGCAAAACAGCAACAGCGATAACTCCGTTTACGCCATACAACTATCGGGGGTGACTGACCCCTTTGGGGGAGCTACCCAATCCCAAATGGTAGAGCCATTCCCGACGCAACGGGAATCGCTCGCACCCGGCCGGATGGCAATTGACCACGGCCCGTCTTGCGCCGAAACTCTTCCTTGTAAGCAGCAAATGTCGGGGCAGCAAAGCTGTCCGGACTCGGGTGACAGGACACAAGGGGGAAGTATGAACACACAGGTAAATAATGTTAGCGCCTCGGCTATGGGTAAGTTCGCACTGAGCTTTGTATCTACCGCAACGGCCTGTGTCCTGGCTCCGGTTGCCTTCCGCTATGCCGCAGGCGCCTTCAACCACGCAGTGGTTACCGTGCTGGTCGCTATTTGGGCGCTGTCGCTGCTCCGCATGTGGGGAGAAGTTATCAGTGTCACGGCGCAGTACCTGGTCAGGCGCGGAGCAGACCTTCGCACTGCCGAGTTGTTAACTCTCCACGATGGCCTGGACGAAGCTGCAGCCGCGACTGTTTAACCA
>CAXUND010000037.1:22452-29554 GCA_964252445.1 uncultured Acidobacteriaceae bacterium
GGGTGAGCGGACTTACCGGTTTGACAATAAACCGGTAAGTCGTCTTACTTGGTCTTTAACAGCTCACCCACATTGCCCTTATCCACGAGTGAGACCCCGGTGTCGATAAACGCCGGCAAGGGCGACTGGCTATCCAGTCTGAAATCCTTGGTCAGCGGCTTCAAGGGATAGTGGTAGAGATCGTCGAGCGCTTTCAGTCCCAGGTATGCCATCGTGTAGGGCTTCTGCGAGATGGTCGCGTCGATCTCCCCATCCTGGATCAGCCTCAGCGTCTGGGGATCGACATCCATGGCGACCAGCATCCGGTCCTTGGGTCCGTGCCGCTTCAAGCCTTCCGCGACCTCGCTTCCGGCAGCAGCCTCCAGGCAGATAAACGCGTCGATCTTGCCCGCGCCTGAGCGGTTCAGATACTCCTGCGTCTTATCGAGCGCCGTTGCCGCGTCACCCTTCATGTCGAAGACCTCGACTACCTTGATCCCCGGTGCATCGTCAAAAACATCCTTGTAGCCCTTGAGGCGCTCCGCTAGATTGCCCTGCGTCGCATTGGTGAAGAAGACCACATTGCCCTTGCCGTTTAATTGAGCTACAACCCGATCGCCGCCAAGTCTCCCCGCCTCGTGATTGTTAGTGCCAATAAAGTAGAGCCGCTGACTGTCAGGAGCGTCGGCATCGACAGTGATGACCGGAACACCAGCCGCCAGCGCATCATTGATCGCCGGCCGCAACAGCTCGGCGTCCGCAACTGAAACCATGATGCCCGCGGGCTTCGACGCGACAGCCGTGCGAAAATCCTGGACCTCGCCTTTCGGGTCGAAGTAACCCGGACCCCGCATCTCCGCCGTGACATGGTACTGTGCCGCAGCCGCCTGCAGTCCTCTCTCCGCCGTCTGCCAGTAAGCCAGGTTGATGTTGGTGGCGATCAGGTAATAGTGCTCTGAAGTGCTATGGCGTCCGCAACCAGACAGCAGGGTAAGCGTCAGTGCCAGGGGTGCAGTCAAGCGGGTGTGAAGCCGGGTCATCGTGTTGCCTCCTCAAAATTTAGCACTCACGAAAGTGCTTTTCCTTTAAGGCGTCGGATTCTACTCTAGCGATTCAGTGCCTGCAAAGTGCCCCTTCCCCTGCATCTCACTAGCTGTATCGACAGGTATTAGACTGGAGTCCTTATGGCCACCCAACCGCATGTCGCCATCGCCCCTCGCACGCCGCAGGGTCACTTCGTCAACGAGCCATTTACCGACTTCTCGCACGGCCGAAACACCCATGCCTTTCAGGAAGCGCTGACCCGGGTCGGCGACATGCTCGGGCATGAGTACCCTCTGGTGATCGGCGGCGAGCGCATCCGCGTCCGCAATAAATTCGAGTCCCGCAATCCCGCCCGGCCCGGCCAGGTCGTCGGTGTCCACCAGGCCGCGGATCCGGCGCATGCCGCCGACGCGATTGAAGCTGCCGCGCGCGCCTTCGAGCAGTGGAAGCTATCCACTCTTACCGACCGCACGTCGCTGCTGCTCAATGCCGCTCACCTCATCCGCGAGCGCAAATTCGAGTTCTGCGCGTGGCTTACTTACGAGGTCGGGAAAAACTGGGCTGAGGCTGACGCCGACGTTGCGGAGTGCATCGACTTCCTCGAGTTCTACGCGCGCGAAGCGATCAGGCTGGCGGGAGCGACTACCCCGATCCAGTATCCCGGAGAGCGCAATGAGCTCGTCTACCTGCCCCTCGGTGTGGGCGCGGTGATCCCTCCCTGGAACTTCCCCTTCGCCATCATGGCCGGTATGACCGCCGCCGCCCTCGTCACCGGCAACACCGTGGTGGTCAAGCCCTCCCCCGATGCGCCGACCATCGCCGCGCGCTTTGTCGACGTACTCGAAGAAGCAGGCATGCCCGCCGGAGTCGTCAACCTGCTCACCGGCGATGGTCCGCACTGCGGCGCCGCCCTGGTCGAGCACCCCAAGACCCGCTTCATCGCCTTCACCGGCTCCCGCGCCGTGGGATTGCAGATTCACGAAAAGGCCGCGCACCCGCAGCCCGGCCAGCTCTGGATCAAGCGGACCATCCTGGAGCTGGGCGGCAAGGACGCCATCATCGTCTCGCAGGATGCTGATCTCGACGAAGCGGTGGAAGGCACGCTCGCAGCAGCCTTCGGCTTCAGCGGGCAGAAGTGCTCGGCCTGTTCGCGCGCCATCGTTGAAGAGCCGATCTATGACGCCTTCATCGACCGTATTCGGCAGGAAATCGATGCCATCTCCGTCGGTGACCCGCAGGGAAATCCGCGCATGGGGCCGGTGATCAATGCCGCCGCCAGGCAGCGCATCCTCAACTACATTGAAGTGGGCAGGAGCGAAGGCAGGCTGGTTGCCGGCGGCAACGCCATCGACAACGCAGACGGCAGCTACCTCGTCGCGCCGACAGTCTTTGCCGATGTGCTCCCGTCGGCGCGCATCGCCCAGGAGGAGATATTCGGCCCGGTGCTGGCTATCATCAAGGCGCGCGATTACACCGAAGCTCTGGCGATCGCAAACTCGACCGAGTACGGATTGACCGGATCAGTCTACTCGAGCAGCCAGGACAAGCTCGATCGCGCCCGGCAGGAGTTCCACGTCGGCAACCTCTATCTAAATCGCAAGTGCACAGGCGCGATGGTCGGCGCTCATCCCTTCGGAGGCTTCAACATGTCAGGCACTGATTCAAAGGCCGGAGGCGCGGACTACCTGCTGCTGTTCACGCAGGCCAAGTCGATAGCCCAGCGGACCGCGCTCTAAGCACCCTCCGGGCGATCCGTCGCAAAGAGTAGCCTGCAGACTGATCCTGCGCGCACAGAGAGTCGCTCGTAAGAACGATGTGCGCGCGGGAAGCGCCCGGCCTAGTTCGCCTGCATAATCAGGCTGCCCGCGGCCGCCGCCGCTTCAGCCAGGATGCGATGATGGATGGTGAACAGCGCCAGCTCCAGCCGGTCGGATACGCCGGTCTTGTCATAGACGCCGCGAAGATAGTTCTTGATGACCTGCTCGGTCGTTCCCAGCCGCAGCGCAATTTCCTTGTTCTTGCAGCCTTGCACGATCAGGGCGACGATCTTCATCTCCTTTGGCGTCAACCGGTCCCGTACCCGGGCGCCCACCAGGTCCTCATCCGGTACCGCCGAGGCATTCTGGACCGAGTGGATGGCGCGCTCGCCACGGCCAACCCGCCGCACGCAATCAACCAGCGTCGGACCCGTAATGCTGCGAAAAAACAGTCCGTGGACGTGCGCAGCGATGTAGGGCTGCGTCGGCTCCCCGTTCTCGAGAATGGCAATACCCCGGCTGCCCAGGCTACAGATCTGCTGCATCAACTGGTTGGGGTCCTGCTTCATCGTCGAGCCGAACAGCACCGTTACTCCACGAAACGTTACCAGGGCGCTTTGCAGCCGTTCTGTGTCGGGACATTGAGCAATAATGCGGAAGTCGTCTTCCATCGAGAGCACCTTGGCGGTGCCGGTACGAAAGATGGCCTGATTGTCAGCGAGAATCACCTTGTTCATGTCCATTTCCCTCATTCTGATTCGTGCCTAAAGCCGGTGCTCCAACTGAGGAGAACCGTCGTGCGTGCCTTGATAATGGATCCCGTCTACTGCCATGTATATCGGTGCTAAGTCGACCGAGGGCGGAAGTGTTCCACTATGAACCAGATTTGAAGAAAAAGTACCGAGCCCATACGCCCTTCTTCCGGGAAGCGGGCGCTTTGTATGCTTGCTGATAGGAAGAGGTTACTCCTAATTACTATCGTTTGCGTATAAATTGTTACTCCCGCCGGTACAACTTCGGCGTTAGTGATGAAGTGGTTAACCTGGTTTCGAGGGCCGGGAAGACCGATTGCAGGTGAGGTTTCCTCAGCCTCGCCGGGCCGGCAGAGCAAACCCCGTACAATCACGACAGCATGGCCAAGCCAGTCATCCTCGCCGTTGACGACGACATCAGCGTGCTCGAGGCGGTGGTTCAGGACCTCCGCCGAAAGTATGGCGCCGAGTATCGGATTCTGCGGGCGGGCTCCGGGCAGGCAGCTCTCGATACCTGCGATCAGCTGGTAAAGCGAGGCGACGCCCTGGCCTTGATCCTCTCTGACCAGCGGATGCCCGGCATGACCGGGGTCGCCTTCCTGGAGCAGGCGCAGCGTATCTACCCGGACGCCAAGCGGGCGCTGCTGACTGCCTATGCCGATACCGAGGCCGCCATCCAGGCCATCAATTCGGCCCGCATCCACTACTATCTGACCAAGCCCTGGGATCCGCCCGAGGAGCGTCTCTACCCGGTGCTCGATGACCTGCTCGAAGCCTGGGGCAGCGGCTACAAGCCGCGCTACGAGGGCCTCCGCGTGGTAGGACCACGCTGGTCGCAGGCCGACCATCAGGTACGCGATTTCCTCTCCCGCAACCAGGTTCCGTTCCAGTGGCTCGATCCGGAGCGCGATGACAAGGCGGTCGACCTGCTGGCGCAATACAGCCTCGCCGACGGCAGCTTGCCCGCGGTCCTGTTTCCCGACGGCACTTCCCTCAGCCGCCCGACCATCACCGAACTGGCTACAAAGGTAGGCCTGAGCACCGAGGCTCGCAGTGACTATTACGACCTGGTGATCCTGGGCGCCGGCCCCGCCGGCCTGGCCGCCGCGGTGTATGGCGCGTCCGAAGGACTGGGCACCCTGCTGGTGGAGCCGGACGCCCCCGGCGGTCAGGCAGGCTCGAGCTCCCGCATCGAGAACTATCTCGGGTTTCCGTCGGGGGTCAGCGGAGCAGACCTCGCGCGCCGCGCCTACACCCAGGCCTCGCGCTTCGGAGCCGAATTCCTGACCCAGTGCGCAAGCGGCATCTGCAGCGAAAACCAGTACCACTCAGTAACCCTCGGCGATGGCCGAACGATCTCCTGCCGCGCCTGCCTGATCTCCGTCGGCGTTCACTGGCGGCGTCTGGATGTCCCTGGAGTGGACAGATTTACCGGCGCGGGCATCTATTACGGCGCGGCCATGAGCGAGGCGATCTCCTGCCGCGACGAGGAATTGTTCATCGTGGGCGGCGCGAACTCTGCCGGTCAGGCAGCCATGCACTTCGCCAAATTCGCCCGCAAGGTCACCATGCTCGTCCGCGGCCCCTCCCTCAATGCCAGCATGTCGAAATATTTAATCGATCAGATCGCCGCCACATCGAATATCGAGGTAGAAGCCAACGCTGAGGTGCTTGAGGCGTACGGGGACGAACGGCTCGACAGCCTGCGTATCCGGAACCTTGGCGGCGAATCGCGGCGCGAGGCTTCGTCACTGTTCATCTTCATCGGCGCGGCGCCTCGCACGGCCTGGCTGCCCCCCGCCGTACTGCGCGACCAGAAAGGCTTTGTGCTCTCCGGGACAGACATCAAGATCGACGGCAAGCTGCCGAAAAGCTGGAAGGAAGATCGCGATCCATATCTGCTGGAGACCAGCGTCGCCGGAGTCTTCGTCGCCGGCGACGTTCGCCACGGCTCCGTCAAGCGGGTCGCGTCTTCCGTCGGCGAAGGCGCTATAGCCGTGCAGTTCATCCACCAGTACCTGGCACAGTTCTAGGGGCGCAGTTCAGAAAGAAGCAGATGGGCCAAGGTCAACCTGACGATCAACCCGGCGGCACGCTCACCATCACCGCCGCCAACCCGGAAGACGTAATCTCCAGACTGGCAGACGTGCCCACGCTCTCGCATCTTCGGCGCGAAGATGTCAACTGCCTCGCGGGCGCAGATTGGGTAAACGCGCCGGCAGGCACGAGCCTCTACGCGCAGGGCGTCCCCTGTACGCACTTCTGGATTCTGCTCGAAGGGGAAATCCGCATCTGGAAGTCCGACACCGAAGGAGGGCGCATGCTGCTGATGACGCTCACTCCCGGGGAGACCATGGGCGAGGTCCCGCTGTTGCTGGGCAGGCGCAACGCCATGGCGTTTTCCGAGGTGGTTCAGGATTCCAACCTGGTGCGCCTCCCGGAAGCCGGCTTCTGGAATCTTATGGCCGGCTGCCCGACAGCACGCTGCAGAATCCTGGCCGATATGGCACGCCGCGTCGAGCTCTACCAGGTGGCTACGCTTCACCGGGAAAAGCTTATCTCTCTTGGAACCCTGGCCGCCGGTCTCATGCATGAGTTGAACAATCCCGGCGCCGCTGCGCGCCGGGCCGCATCCCAGCTGCGCGAAAACATGACTCGCCTGCAGACCATCAGCCTGCGCATGACCCGCTCGCAACTCTCGGGCGACCAGCTCGAGTGCCTGGCCCGCCTGCAGGAAGAGGTCTTCCAACTGCGCCGGCCGGCATCGCTCAACTCCCTCGAACAATCGGACCGGGAGGAAGAGCTCTCCGCATGGCTGGAGAGTATCGACGTAGAAAACGCGTGGCGCCTGGCGCCCACCATGGTGAGTGCCGGGCTCGAACGCGACGCGCTCGACTGTGCCCGGCAGAGCTTCGAGGCGCGGTCGTTTTCTGACATCCTGAACTACCTGGACGCGCTCATCTCAAGCGTCCAGCTGGTGGGCACCGTCGAGGAAAGTATCGGCCGCGTGACCGACCTGGTCACCGCCGTCAAAAAATATGCCTACAACGACAAGGGACGCGAACAGCCGATCGACGTGGCCGAAAGCCTGCACAACACGCTCACCATCCTCGGGCATAAATTCCGTCACAAGCAGATCACCGTCCACCGTGAGTTCGCGACCGGCTTACCAGCCATCAAGAGCCAGGGCGGCGGACTGACGCAGGTGTGGACCAACCTTCTCGACAACGCGATAGATGCTGCGCCTGAAAACGGTCACATCGGCGTTCGCATCTGGATGGAGGGCGTCGACTCCGCGCGGGCAATCTGCGTGGGTATCGCCGACGACGGGGCCGGCATCCCGAAAGAGCACTGGGACCGCATCTACGAGCCGTTCTTTACCACCAAGGAGGCAGGTATCGGCACCGGGCTCGGCCTCGACATCGCGCACCGCATCGTCGTGGGCCACTTCAACGGTCAGATCAGCTTTACGAGCGAGCCCGGCCGCACCGAGTTCACCGTGCGGCGGCCGGGCTCCTCCCCCGCATGAGTGCAGCCGCGGGCTGCTGTGCGTAAGTTCGCGCAGCAGCG
>CAXUND010000038.1:0-11072 GCA_964252445.1 uncultured Acidobacteriaceae bacterium
ACGCGGTGGCGCGGCTGATCGGCGCGCCTCCCGGCTACGTGGGCTTCGACGAGGGCGGACAGTTGACCGAGGCGGTGCGTCGCCGGCCGTATGCCGTCATCCTCCTCGACGAAATAGAGAAGGCGCATCCGGACGTGTTCAACGTACTGTTACAAGTTCTCGATGACGGCCGTTTGACCGACTCAAAGGGCCGGACGGTCGACTTCAAGAACACCGTCCTGATCATGACGTCGAACCTGGGCTCGCACCTGCTGCAATCTGAAAACCTGCAGTCGGAGGCCGACTTCGATCGCGCCAAGGAGGATGTCGGCGAGGTGCTGAAGCAGCACTTCCGCCCGGAGTTCCTGAACCGCATCGACGACATCGTGGTCTTCCGCCCGCTGGGCGAGGAGCAGTTGACGCACATCGTGGGGCTGCGGCTCGAGGACATGAAGCGCATGCTGGCGGACCGCAAGATCTCGCTCGAGCTGACCGAGGGCGCGAAGCATCAGTTGCTGCTTACCGGCTACGACCGCGCGTACGGTGCGCGGCCGCTCAAGCGCGCGATCCAGAAGCTGATCCAGGATCCGCTGGCGATCAAGATCCTCGACGGCGACGTACTGCATGGCGATCACGTCACCATCGATGCCGATCCGCTCAACAACCGGCTGCTGTTCCGGGTAGGAGAGCGGGTGGCCGAGGAGGCGCTCGCGGTGGCGGCCCCGGACGCATAAGCCGCCGGGGCGCATCCAAGCTTGCAAAGGAGAACTACATGGGCTTGCTCGATCAATTAGAAAACCTTGCCGGCGAGGCGCAGGGCCAATCTGCAGGACAGTCTGCGCCTGGCCAGCAGGCCGCGGTGTCTCAGGGACTGCTGGCCACGCTCGCCGAGCACGAGGGCGGCGTCGGCGGCCTGCTCAACCAGTTCCGCCAGAACGGCATGGGCCAGCATGTTGATTCGTGGACGAACTCGGAGCCGGGCCAGGGTCAGCCGCAGAACCTCTCGCAGGAGCAGGTCCAGCAGGGTATGGGCTCGGGGATGATCCAGCAGGTCGCCCAGCGCTCCGGCTTGCCGGAAGGCGCGGTGACCGCCGCACTCACCACCATCCTGCCGATGGTGATGCAGCACCTCACTCCCGGCGGCCAGATCCCGCAGCAGAGCCAGATCGGCGGTATGGCGCAGTCGCTGCTGGGCAAGTTTCTGTAGAGAGCAACGGCGGGAGAGATAACCTCCCGCCATGCGTTACCAGGTCGCAAAGGGGACGATAGCCTCTAGCGATAGCGGACATTTACGTTGAGCGCTTCATCCGAGGAACCGTGGATGAAGTCTGGCGTTTGACGCCGAGGTTCACGAGGGCCGGGATCGTTTCAGAACGAGAACACCGGCCCCAGTTGGAAGGAGTGGTTCCCCCGGTTGATGAAGTTCTGCTTCGACAGCCAGCTGAGATAGGGTGGCGCACCCAGGCCGGGCGGGTCGACTTTGTCGGTCCTGTAACGCACGATGTCCTCAGAGATACCCGCGCGGATGGCAAGGTTGCGGGTCAACTTGTAGTCCACGCTCACATTCGCGTCCCAGACAAAGTGGTTGATGTCTCCGAGCTTCGGCTCGAGCGGTGTGCCAGTCGCGTTAATGACGCCGGGCTCCGGGTTCGCAGGCGTCGGCGGCGAGATCGCGGTGGTGCCGACGTTCGTCGGGTAGACCGGCACCACGAAGGTCACCGGGCTGGTGAGGTATGCCTGATCGAAGCGAACAAAACCCTGCCGCAAGGCTGCGTGAGCGACGTAGTAGTGCCAGCTGCGGCTGGCGCTTAGCCCAAACAGCGCCACCAGCATGTTGCCGCCTGCACGGTCGCTGGGCAGCGGACTTGCGTCGGCGTGATGCGTGAACGCCGCATCGAAGCCAAGCCAGCCGCGCAGGCGCAGCGTGGTTTCCACTCCCTGGCCCACTACGGTTCGCCGGCAGTTGAAGCACTGCGCCGTGTTGGCCGCAATCGAGAAGGCGCTTACGTAGGGCGCGAACTGAAAGCGCGGCAGTGCCCGCGCGGCAATCTGCTCATCGGAAGCAAACCAGTGCACCCGCGGCGGCTGCACCGGACTCTCCTGGAAGTCGCGATACCACGGCATCCGCCAGCGCAGCAGGTTGGCGAAGGAGCGCGACGGGTTCAGCGCTCCCCGGATGGCCTTCGGCCACTGCTGATCTGTGTAGGCTTCGGTCAGCCGGTCGCTCACCTTCCTGTCGAGCACGTCTTCGGCCAGCACCCAGAGCATGCCTACTGTCGGGGTGACGATGAAGTCCGTCCAGCCCGTGTTGTTGGTGTACTTGGTGTCGCCGGTGCCCGGACCGAAGGTCTTGGAGGTGCAGATGTAGTGGCACTGGTTGCCGTAGGTGAAGCCGCCATCGTTGCCGACACCGGCTTCGCCGGCGGGCGCGATCTTTTCATGGGTACTGAAGACCGTCGCCCACAGGAAGCCTTTGAAACGCGAGCGAACATAGCCAGGGTCACCCCATTCAATGCGCGACTCAGACGGGCTGTTCTGTATTTCGAGGTAGGCCGAGACAGCACCCTGCATGGGGTGGCCGATCTCGTCGACGAGGAAGTCATCGCCGTCGCTCCACCGCCCCATATTCCACTGGCGGTTGGACGCGAGAAAATCATGCCAGAAGGGCTTGTGCGCGAGCAGGTCCCGCATGACGTAGTCACTGCTTACGCGAAACCCGTTCTCAGCGACGTTGAACTCGATTGTCTGCCAGATCAGGTCGCGCCACTGGTAACGTCCGTAGGCATCTTCCTCGTCTTCGGAGTCCGCGGCGAGGGCAGTGCTCGCAGACGGGTGTCCCGCGGCGACAGCGCGCTTCGGTGATGACGAGTCTTCGGAAGGTTTCAGGTAGGCGGGAAGCTCAAAAGCGTCCTGCGCAGGGGGGTGGGAATACGGCGCCTCGGGCAGGCCGGCCTGCGCCAGCATCGGAGTCTTCGAGATCGAAGAGATGAAAGATCCGAGCAGCGCCGCCAGGACGCAGGCACGAAACCGATGCCGCCTGCCTCGTTGTCCACGCCCCATCCACATCGCGCCCTCGTGCCCTCCCCGCTGGGTTCCCTCCGCGGCATCGTTTCTCTGACGGAACCGCTTTTGAGCCGGGTTGCACAGCTGGCAGGTCGCGCCCGAGGCTGGCCGAAAATGGCGCTGCTAATCCGCAGGCTGCCGGCGCTCTAGAGGAATTTTCGCCACTCGACCGGGGCGCGACAAGCGCCGCCGCGGAGGCATAGAATCCGTATCGCATGCAGGCATTTGCCTGTGCAAAGGAGAACTTGGATGGCGACAGCAACGGCAATTCAACCAGGGGTTTATGGCTTCCCGGTGTCGATCCGGAAGCGGTACGGAAACTACATTGGCGGCGAGTGGGTATCACCTGCGTCCGGCACGTATTTCGAGAATGTCACGCCGGTGACCGGACAGGTCCTGTGCGAGATCCCGCGCTCCAACGCGCAGGATATTGATCGCGCCCTCGACGCCGCGCACGCTGCCAAGAAGAGTTGGGGCAAGACCTCGGCGCCCGAACGCGCGCGGATGCTGGAAAGAATAGCCCAGCGCATGGAGGACAATCTTGAGCTGCTGGCGACGGTTGAGACCTGGGACAACGGCAAGCCCATCCGTGAGACTCGGGCTGCTGACCTGCCGCTCGCCATCGATCATTTCCGCTACTTCGCCGGCTGCGTGAGGGCGCAGGAGGGCGGCATCTCGGAGATCGATTCAACCACCGTCGCCTACCACTATCACGAGCCGCTGGGCGTGGTCGGGCTGATCATCCCCTGGAATTTTCCCATTCTCATGGCTGCCTGGAAGCTGGCTCCGGCGCTGGCTGCCGGCAACGCCGTGGTGCTCAAGCCGGCCGAGCAGACGCCGCTGTCGATCCTGGTACTGGCCGAGCTGATCGCCGACATTCTGCCGCCGGGCGTGCTCAACATCGTGAACGGCTTCGGACTCGAGGCGGGCAAGCCGCTGGCATCAAGCCCGCGCATCCAGAAGATCGCCTTTACCGGGGAAACCACCACCGGCCGGCTGATCATGCAGTACGCGTCCCAGAACATCATCCCTGTGACTCTGGAACTGGGCGGCAAGAGCCCCAACATCTTCTTCGCCGACGTGATGTCGGCGGACGACGCCTACTTTGATAAGGCGCTCGAAGGCTTCACCATGTTCGCGCTTAACCAGGGCGAGGTCTGCACCTGCCCCTCGCGCGCGCTGATCCAGGAGTCGATCTACGACCGCTTCATGGACCGGGCGCTCGCTCGCGTCAAGGCGGTGCGCCAGGGTAATCCGCTCGAAGGCTCGACCATGATCGGCGCCCAGGCCTCGTCTGAGCAGATGGAGAAGATCCTCTCCTACCTCGACATCGGGAAGCAGGAGGGCGCGGAAGTGCTTATCGGGGGCCGCCGGGCTGAGCTCGATGGCGACCTCGCGGGCGGCTACTATGTGGAGCCGACCGTCTTCAAGGGTCACAACAAGATGCGTATCTTCCAGGAGGAAATCTTCGGGCCGGTGGTTTCGGTCACCACCTTTGCGGACGAGGAAGAAGCGCTCTCGATCGCAAACGATACGCTTTATGGACTGGGAGCCGGTGTCTGGACCCGCGACATGAATCGCGCCTACCATTTCGGGCGCGAGATCCAGGCCGGACGGGTCTGGACCAACTGCTACCACCTCTACCCGGCGCACGCCGCCTTCGGAGGGTACAAGCAGTCGGGCATCGGGCGCGAGAACCACAAGCAGATGCTGGACCACTACCAGCAGACCAAATGCCAGCTGGTCAGCTACAGCCCGAACGCGATGGGGTTCTTCTAGGTCGGGCAGGCTTGAACATGATGGTTTGTCATGCTGAGAAGAGGCGGATTGGCGTTGTCGCTCAGTCCTGCGGAAGAAGCAGGCGCTTTGCTTCGCTCAGCATGACAGTTCCTTGGAACGGCTGGCCCGCAGGAGGACCCCGCAGGAGGACAATGATGCCCGCACCAGAGCGCGTACTGACGACCCCCGCCGCGGACGCGCTTATCGCCCGTCTGCAGGCCGTTCATGGCCCGCTGATGTTCCACCAGTCCGGAGGCTGCTGCGACGGCAGCTCCCCGATGTGTTATCCGCGCGGCGAGTTTCTCATCGGCGACAGCGACGTGCTGCTTGCCACCCTCCCGGGCCAATCGGATGAAACGCCCTTTTACATGAGTCGCAGCCAGTTCGAGTACTGGCGGCACACCCAGCTGATTCTGGACGTCGTCCCGGGACGCGGAGGGATGTTCTCGCTGGAAGGGCCGGAAGGCGTACGCTTTTTGATCAGGTCGCGTGTGTTTACCGCCGACGAGCTTGAGGAACTGCTGACCGCGGGACGCTTCTAAACTCGAGGCAAACCAGCGGACAGCCATCTCTCACAGTCGGGCCGTCTGCTGTTTTCAGAGACTGAACCCGCTAGTGCGTTTCGCCGTGATCGCCTTGGTTTTGATGGCTGGCAGTTTCATCGCGGGTCGCCCACAGAATTCCTACTACAAAAACACTCAGGAAAAGAAGAATTGCTCCGATGGTAGTAGGCATGGGGGTAGTTCCTCCTGCAATGGGGATTGCCCGGCGACTCGCAACTGAGCGGCCTGTCACTCTCCCTGCACATCAAAAGTAACTTGTTTCGAGGTTTCGGGTCTATGACGAGTATGCGGCCAGGCCATGTTGGCAGTTATGTTCCGCGAGCCGGACGTGCGGACCTCCGCTCCGCCTCCAGATTCCTGGTGCTGTTGGCCGGTGTGTTCCTGTGTCTGGGTCCGGCAGCCGCAGCACGCGCGCAGGTAGAGGGCTCCGCAGGCAGGCCGCTCGGCTCCCTGAGTTTCTATGGGATGGCTAGCGCTGATCGGAACCAGTTCCGCAACTACGCCAACTTCCCCAAGACGCTCGGGGGGACGGGCGGTATGAGCATTGACCGCAAGGGCTTGCTCGGGCTGACCGTGGAGGCCTCAGGAATCCGGTGGCGCTCCTCGCAGGTTCACGATTACACCGCCCTGGTCGGTCCCAAGATCTCCTACCGCTTCGGACGGTTCCGGCCCTACGGGGAAGGCCTGGTGGGTATCGGCCGCGCCACCTACGTGGTGGTCAGCGGCCTTCCCGCGGTGCATACGACTCCATCGTTTGGAGTGGCGTACGGCGCCGCGGCCGGGCTGGACTTCCGCATCACCCACCACTTTACCTGGCGCGTGGCGCAGGGCAACTACACACGGTTTTCCGTCGGTCCGGGTGTGACTACAGAAACGGGGAGTACCGGGATCGTCTTCCGCTTCTTCTAGAGTCCCACCTCACCAGGGGAACTCGTTTCCCGGATTGATCCGGGAACGCGCCTCGCAGTCCTAGGAGCCCGACGCGGAAGCTCACCTTAAGAGGCGGCCCGCATACTCATGCCTGTTGCTCGCGGCTGCGTTTCACACTGTTCCGATTCATCAGCCGGACACCGGCAGCATGGGCCTGGTCTACCGGCGCTTTTCGGCTAGTCGCAGAACACCGTAAAAAATCAATAGGAATTCTTCCTGCTTCTACGCTGCCGATGCTATGCTCAGCCCAGCCCGGGTTCACCACCTTGGCCCACCTGACATGAGCCTCCACGGACAAAAAGACGCCGGACAACGGCGCCACCGGCCCTCGCACCACGCCGGCGATCCGGCAGCGCATCGGCCTGCGCTCTTCGGCAGCGATTAGCATCCGTTCTTCCCTTTCCTGAGTTGAAATGACACCTCAATCGCCGCCCGCTCCGTTGGGCAGGCAAGGAAGGCTTGCTATGCAGACTGCACCGATCCAGACCGAAGACTCCATCGTCGACGCTCAGCTACATTCTCAGTTCGGCCCACGGCTGATCACCCCGCTTCCTGGTCCTGTGGCTCGCCGCATCGTCGATGCCGATGACCGGCTCATGTCTCCCAGCTACACCCGTTCCTACCCGATGGTGGCGAAGCGCGGCCTGGGCCTGCGCGTAGAAGATGTCGATGGGAACGTCTTCCTCGACTTCGCGGCGGGCATCGCCGTTACCTCGACCGGCCACTGCCACCCTGAGGTCGTTGCCGCGATCCGCGCCCAGGCCGGCGAACTGATTCACATGTCCGGGACCGACTTCTACTACGAAGGCATGACGCAGCTGGCCGAGCGGCTTTCCTCGATCGCGCCGATGCCCGGGCCGCATCGCTTCTACTACGGCAACTCGGGAGCCGAAGCGGTGGAATGCGCGCTCAAGCTGGCGCGCTATCACACCGGCCGTCAGCAGGTCATTGCCTTCTTCGGCGCCTTCCACGGGCGCACCATGGGCGCGCTTTCGCTCACCGCCTCGAAGCCGCAGCAAAAGCGCCGCTTCTCACCCTTGGTTCCAGGCGTGACCCATGTGCGCTACCCGTATACCTATCGCGGCTGTTCCGGCGGACCGCAGAATGAAGACGCCTTCGCGCTCGGCTGCGCCCGCTACATCGAGGAGAAGCTGTTCAAGACCACGGTCGCTCCGGAAGAAGTGGCGGCTATCTTCGTCGAGCCCATCCAGGGCGAAGGCGGCTACGTCGTCGCGCCGACCATCTTCATGCAGGAGCTGCGCCGCATCTGCGATAAGTACGAAATCCTCATGGTTGCCGATGAAGTGCAGTCCGGCGCCGGACGCACCGGCAAGTGGTGGGCGATTGAGCACACCGGGGTCCAGCCGGACATCGTCTGCATGGCCAAGGGGATCGCCTCCGGCATGCCGCTGGGCGTCTGCATGAGTCGCGCAGAGATCATGGACTGGGTGCCCGGCTCGCATGCATCGACCTTTGGCGGCAACCCGGTGTCGATTGCCGCGGCCCTGGCCACGCTCGACATCCTGGAACGTGAAGGCGTTTCGAATGCCGCAGTGGTCGGGGAGCAGATGCTCAACCGCCTGCGGACCTGGCCGGCCGAGCACGCGATCGTTGGAGACGTTCGCGGACGCGGGCTGATGATCGGCATCGAGATCGTCAAGGACCAACAGACGCGCGAGGTCGCCGGAGCCTGGCGCGATCGCATTGTGGAGCTGGCGTTTGAGCGCGGCCTGCTGATCCTGGGCTGCGGCGAGACCTCGATCCGACTAGCGCCGCCGCTCATCGTCAATGAGCACGAAGCATCGATCGCTCTCGACATTCTCGAGGAGTGCGTGGTTGAGGTGCAGCGTGAGTCGCCGGGATTGTCGGACGTCGAGACCATGGCGGCGGAGAATGCCGGATCGTGAATGCACCCGCTCAGCCGCATGGGGCCGGTTGTTCAACCGCAACGCGCAGGCAACGACCTTTTTGGACGATCGCGAAGATTGCCGCCGGGCACGACCGGCATCATTTGGCCGCACTCGAACGAACCAGTGGCTGATGGACGCCGGGGACAGACACGCATGGACTGAGTCGCTGCGCTACCAAATGCGCCGGACGCCGAACGAGTCCAGCTTGGCGTCCGAGCTGATCACGGGAATGTCCATTGCCAAAGCCTGAGCGGCGATCATGCGGTCGAACGGGTCTCGGTGCTCAGCGTTCAGGCGCCCGGCACGGAGTGCATCTTCAACGCTGATGGGAGCGAGGGTATACCCTGCCGCTTTCACATCGCCGATAAATTCGCGTTCGAACTCTTCTGCTCCCGGCAGCTTTCCCAGGCGCACCTTGGTAGCAATCTCCCAGCCGCAGGCGGCGGAGATCAGAATCGTATGTTCCCGGTTCGATACGATAGCCGAAGCTGCTGCAGTAAGGGATCGAGGAGCAAGGACCGCCCACAGCAGGGCGTTCGTATCCAGCAGGAAGGTCAATCTTGCTCACCGTTCCACAACCGCAACTCTTCCTCTGGCAGCGGCTCCCAGAACGAAGCGGGAAGTACAAAGCCTGGAGTCTCTCGCACCCCAAGGCGCTTCGAATCGACAGATTGAATCGGCTCCAGCCGCGCAACCGGCGTCTTCTCTCGACCCGAGGTGATAGTGACCGTTTCTCCCTGCTGGACCCTGCGGAGGAGTTCGGACAGATTGGTCTTCGCCTCGAAGATTGTTGCGGTGATCATTCAGCTTTGTCCCCTTGGCTGCTAGGATAGCTTAGCTAAGAAGATAGCAGATGTCCAGAGAGTGCTTTACAACTTAAACAGTTCCCGCAGCTTTCGCGTCTGCGCGCGGCTCACCGGAACCTCGGTCTGCTTTTTATCGTCCATGCGCAGCTGGTAGCTGCTCTTGAACCAGGGCACCACTTCCTTGATGTGGTTGATGTTCACCACAAAGGAGCGGTGCGCGCGCCAGAAGAGGCTCGGGTCGAGCAGCTCGAGCAGTTCCTCGAGTGTCCGAAACCGCGACTGACCTTCGAGCGTCGGCGTGGCAACCGAGATGGTTCCGTCCTCGATGGCGGCGTAGGAGATATCTTTCTGGTCGACCAGCAGCAGCCGGCTCTGCGTCTGTAAAACAATCTTGCCGCTGGCTTGCCGCGAGGCTTGCTGCTGCTCGATCAGCCTGAGCAGCGCGCCCAGCTGGCCTGCCTCACCGGGGGCCGGCTTCTCGTCGTGCGCACCCTTTAGCCGCGCACGTACGCGGTCCAGCGCCTGCATGACCCGCGATCCGTCGAAGGGTTTCAGCAGGTAGTCGATGGCGTTGACGTCAAAGGCGCGCACCGCATATTGGTCAAACGCGGTTGCAAAAATGATCTGCGGCAGCGGCCTGGCGTCAGGGGAGTTCTGCTCCAGCAGCTTGCGCAGCACCGCAAAGCCGTCGAGGCCCGGCATCTGCACATCGAGAAACACCACGTCCGGGCGGTGGGTCCGAATCAGCTCCACTGCCTCAATACCGTTGGTACCCTGCGCCAGCACCTCGACCGAGCCCTCCTCGTCGAGCAGGTACTGCAGCTCCTCGCGCGCAAGCTGCTCGTCGTCAATGATCAGCGCGGTCATGGTGCGGGTCTCTGCCAAGCGTCAAGTATAGCGGGCGGCGCTCAAAGATCATCGTCCACCTACCTCCACCGGAGCCTTAGTTGCGAAATGCATGCAGCCGCGCAGGCGTATTGTCGGCGGCCAGATCATGGCCGCAATCGACGCAGTAAAGGTCGGTCGAGCGCACGCTCGCGTAGCAGTTACCGCAGGAGGCGGAGACATGGAAGGCGCACTGCGGGCAGAAGTGGTAGTCCGCCTGCACCTTGCTGCCGCAGGCCGGGCACAAGGCTATCAGCGGCTGCCGGAGCAGGAAGTAGAGCACTGCGCCGATGCCTCCGGGCAGCACCAGGCAGACAACAATCCAGAGGCGGGCGCGCATGCCGCGGCGCGGGGTGTCACAGGAAACGTAGCCGACCATGAGGATGTAGAGCGAGGCCAGCGTGCTCCAGGAGAGCGCGAAGTAGATGCGCAGCCCGATCGGCGGCGGCTCATGGTGGCGATGCTCGGGCAGCATGAACCAGAAGATGTATTGCATGGCAACGAAAGCAGCGGCAGCAGCGGCGACGGACCAGCGCGGGATCAGCTTCAGCTCGTCCGAGATGGACGTGCCGGGCGCAGCATTGTCTCCGGATTGCAGGAAGTTGGCCATAGTCTTCTGGCAGGATGCTACCGGCGCAAGTTTCTCATCTGCTGCTGAGATCGTCCACTGAGCAGAAAGAGGACAGCAGCCACGCCCGCAAACAAGGTAAAGACGAACGCTGCCAGAAGGCCGGGCAGATCGGTCAGGTGCTCGCCTCCGAGCAGGTCGTCGACTCCGCTCCACAGGGCTGGTGCGAGCAGAACGAAGAGCACAGCCGCCACCATGATGGCGATACCCACGTGCCGGCGGTTCAAGGAGCGCCCTTCATGCTGAGCGACCGCCGCGATGTAGACGTTGCGCCGCGTGCGCTGAACCACAGAGCGCTCCGAATCGGCCTCCAGGCCGGCAAGAGCAGTGATCAGGCTCTCCTTTTCACTGGATGGCGTCATCGGGTAGCCTCCTGCATGCGCGGCCGCAGGGAGGCAAGCCCACGGTAGAGCCGCGACTTCACGGTCGAAAGCGGAGCGCCGGTGACGGTAGCGATCTCTTCGAGCGCCAGCTCTTCATGGAAGCGCAGGACCAGGACTTCGCGATGCAGTGGGTCGAGCGTCAGCAG
>CAXUND010000038.1:11172-29191 GCA_964252445.1 uncultured Acidobacteriaceae bacterium
CGCATCCAGGTCTCCTGAAAGAGGTCTTCGGCGAGTTCGCGGTTGCTGGTGAGGTAAAGCAGGTAACGCAGCAGACGGTGCTGGTACTGCACGATGAGCTGGTCGATGAGGCCGGGATCCTGCCGCTTCAGGCGCTCGGCAACGATCGCATTTTCGGCGCGGCCGGAATCATTGAGGGTCAGGCTGGCTGGGCTCATGGGTTACGTTCAGTGAGACGCCTCTTGAAGAGGAAAAGACGCTGAGAATTTCAGCTGTCTCTGCCAGAGTCCGTTACCTTCCGAGATGAAAGGCTCTCCGGTACACCCTTGCGGGTTCGGATTATGGGAGTGGTTCATCGCCGGCGGGCCCTCCCGGGTGCAAAGCGTAAACTTGGGATAGATGGAGATTCTTTACGGGCTGCACCCGGTCGAAGAAGCGCTTCGCGCCGGGAGCCGCAGGTTTGACCATGTGTGCGTGTCGCGCGAGCGGCAGGACCATCGTCTTCAGCAGGTAATCGACCTGTGCCGGGACACCGGTGTACGCCTGCGCTTTGAGCCGCGAGACCACCTGACCCAACTGGCCAAAACCGCGGGCCATCAGGGAGTGGTGGCCGTGGTGCGCCCGAAAGCGACGCTCGATCTGGAAGACCTGTTCACCGCTCCCGGTAGCGCAAAGCGGTTGCTGCTGGCGCTCGACGGCGTCGAAGACCCGCAAAATCTCGGTGCCCTGCTGCGCACCGCCGATGGGTCCGGCGTCGATGGAGTGGTGCTGACCGAGCGTCGCGCAGCTCCCTTGAGTGCGGTGGCGGTCAAGGCTTCGGCGGGAGCTGCAGAGCACGTGCGCATCGCCCGGGTCGTCAACATGACGCGGGCGCTGGAGCAACTGAAAGAGCGGCACATCTGGGCGATCGGTCTCGACGAGCGCGGAACCATGGACTACGACCGCTTCGACTACACCGCTGACTGCGTGCTGGTGCTGGGCCGCGAAGGTGCAGGGCTGCACGAGATGGTGCGCCGTCGCTGCGATCACTTGCTTCGCATCCCGATGTGCGGGCAGGTTGCGTCCCTGAATGTGTCGGTTGCCGGAGCGGTGGTGCTCTATGAGGCAGCCCGGCAACGCCGCACCGCGGCGCAGCCTTCCGCCGGGGAGACAGTCACAAAGCCGCGCAAGGGTCTGGGGTCCGTGTGATGATCCGGAGCGCAGTCTGGCTCTGCCTGGCAGCAGCCTTCGCCGGAGCCTGGGGGCAACAGGCGCCTGCTACGGTTCCGGAGACTGGGACCGGGACAGGACCAGGGCAGGTTCTTTTCTCCGGCGTTCCTAGCATCGCCGCCCGCCCCGAAGCAGCAAAGTTGCCCATGGCGGTTACAAATACCATGCGACAGGCGGTCACCTTCGTCGCCTACACGCTTGACGCCCACCTGGCGCCCGAACAGGAGAAGTCTCTAGCCGTGCAGGCCCGGCTCACCATGCGGAATGACAGCTCCTCGCCGCTGCCGATCATCGCGTTGCAGCTCTCCTCAACGCTCAGTTTCGAAGAGATCCGTTCCGGCAGCGACCGCCTTGCCTTCTCCCAGCAGTCGCTTGCCAGCGACGCCGACCATACCGGACAGGTGAATGAAGCCGCGGTTGTGCTTCCGCAGCCGCTCGCACCGGGCGCAAGCCTTACCCTCACCTGCGTTTACGGTGGCGGCGTGCCTCGCTCAACCGCACGACTGGAAAAGCTGGGTACACCGCCGGAGCTGGCGCAACGCTCCGACTGGGATCGCATCGACCAAGATTTTACCGGGCTGCGCGGGTTTGGCGACGTCCTCTGGGTCCCGGTGGCGGCCGTGCCGGTCTCGCTCGCCGAAGGCGCAACCGTCTTTGCCGAGATCGGCCGCCAGAAACGGCGAAATGTGGATGCATCTGTAACCATGCATGTCACATACGAGTTCACGGGCGCAGCGCCGACTGTGGCAGTACTGAATGGCCACGCGATCGACCTGGCGCCGCCTTCTGTAATGCCCACGGCTACCTTCCCCGGGGTGCTCACTTTTGACCTTCCGCCTACACGGCTGGGATTCGTTCCGATCAGCTTGATTGCCGCGCGGCGCATCCCCCTGCCGCCGACTGCAAAGCTGCACGTCTATGCCGCTCAAGATGCGGGCGCAGAGAGTGACTTGGGCAAAGACTCACCTGCCGCCGCGTATCTCTCGGCTGCATCCTTGATCGATCCCCTGCTGTCTGACTGGCTGGGCAGGCAGCCGCGGTCGCCGCTCAGCCTCATCGACCTGGGCGCGGAGTTCTCAGGCGCTGGGGCGGCCCCGACTCAACTTGGCGACACGGTGATCGAGGCGCTGGCCCCGTCGCAGCCGTCCCGCATCGCCGATGCGATGACTGGGCAGCTCGCGCACGCGTGGTTTCACTCACCGCGCGCCTGGCTCAGCGAGGGCGTGCCCGGCTTCATCGGCGTACTATGGACCGAGCGCACCGTCAGCCGTGAGGCAGCGCTCGAACGCCTGGACTCGGTCCGGGGCGCGCTCGCCCTGGCAGAGCCTGCGAGCCCCGGCAGTGCCGCAGGAGAAAGCCTCATTGAGGCATCGCTCCCCGTCTACGATCGTGCGAAAGCCACGTACGTGCTGTGGATGCTGCGCGATCTGACCGGCGATAAGGCGCTTGCAGCCACCCTGGCGGCCTACGATCCGGCCGCTGATATCCGACCCGAGTACTTCGAGCAGTTGCTTGAAAAGGCGAGCGGCACGGATCTTGCCTGGTTCTTTCGCGACTGGGTGCTGAGCGACAAGGGCCTGCCTGACCTCGCGATCGCCGGCGTCTTCCCCAGCCGATCGACGCAGCCGAACCAGTGGCTGGTCGCCGTCGACGTTCAAAACGATGGCTACTGCGAGACCGAGGTGCCGGTGACCGTGCGCTCCGCAACCACCGCCCTCACGGAGCGTCTCCGCATTCCGGCGCGGATGAAGATCTCGCACCGCTTCCTGGTCACCGGCCAGCCGACCGAGGTGGATGTCAACGACGGCAGCGTGCCCGAAGTGCAGGCGAGCGTGCACCAGCGGCTGCTGAACTAGCGCCGAACCAGCGCGACTGCCTTGCTACGGCGCCTGCGGCTGAGAAAGGGTGCCGGCCACCGGCACATCTGCAACTTTAAGGTCGAGCGAACGATCAAAACTGATGGAGCCGGTGACCGGCACATTCGGAGCAGGGTTTCGGCGGGACGTGCTTGCGGGTGTGAGCATGGAGGTGCCGAGCGTGACCTTCTCCCCAGCAACATGGCCATCAAACTGCCACTGCTCAAAGCGGCCGAGAGCGCTCTGGCCCGGCAGCGCTCCGTGCGTCCAATCGCCATGCAGCGTTCCCTTCGCCGAAGCGGCGAGCTGCTCTGTCGTGTAGCCGGAGAGGTCGAGGCGGGCGGACAGATCCAGCGTGCCCGGCCCCCAGCTCTCGTCGAACAGCCCGGCCGCCGCCGGTGCGCTGGCGCCCGTAATCGAGGAGTCGAGCAGGTAGTGCGGTGTGCCGGAGGAGACGTCGAGCGAGCCGGTGCTCAGGAAGACTCCATCCATAGCGCGGCCTTTGAGTGATTCGAGATGCAGAGTGCTGCCTTCGACGGACACCTGCGCCACCGCATCGTGGATCGCAAGCGGACCCACCATCAGAACCCCGGAACGGACACTGCCCGAGAGCGCAGGCCAGCGACTGGCGCGAAGGTCGAGTTTCGCCAGCAGGTTGTTGAGCAGTTCGCCATGGTCGCCGGTGCCCAGCAGCATGGCCTGGGTTTGCGCAGCGTCGAGCCGAGGAGCAGTCAGGTCAAAGCGGGTCACGCAACTCTGTGGAGCAGTGCAGGCAAGCGGCACATGCGCAGTCAGCGCGAACGGCAGCTTGTGAAAGAGTACCGTCGGCGCACTCCACACCAGGCTGCCGGGCGCAAAGGTTACCACGGCTGAGGGAATCTGGACCGGCTCCGGCAGGAACGGAGGGGCATACCGCGCATTGCGCAGCCGAAGTGTTCCCTCGGTCGCCGTCGCTGTTGCGCTTTCTGCAATCGGACCCGCCATGGTCAGGTCGAGTTCGGCTGTCCCTTGCGCCGCGGCCGTCACCGGGAACAGGCCAGGGCGTCCGGCGACAGCGCCGCTCCAGGAGTCGAGCTGTTCCAGGCCGACGGTTCCCGTCCAGTGCAGCAGAAAGGTCTCCGGCCCCAGGCGCCCGCTGAGGATGACCGGCGGGCCTCCATTTGAAGCCACCGGCGTGGGCGCGAGTACCAGGGGCTCGCCTGTCGCGGGCTGTGTCCATGCCAGCAGCGGAGCGTTGAGCGATCCGTCACTGGCTTCACTCTGCATCTGGAAGTTCCGCAGAACGAATGAGTCGGATACATCCTCGGGTGCAGCCGGCGGCGCGCCAAAATGGATGCCGCCGTCTATTGTGCCCGCGACTCGAACGGCGGGCGCAGCGCCATTCCGGACCAGCCGCAGCAGCGCCAGCCCGGCGGCTGCGGGCAGCTTGTGCGCTTCGAGCCGCAGCGCGGGCGGGGCGTCGCCCGCAAGAGAGGCGCGGCCCAGAAGCAGCAGTTCCCCATCGCCCACGGGCCATCCGCAGGCGATGTGATCGACCGTCTGTGCGGCGCGGCTGTAATTTGCATGACAGGTGGTGTCGGCATCGAAGGACTCCGACGGGGTATAGTCCTGGCGGCGCATGTTCGCGACTTCAAAACGCGTGGACAGCTGCAGCTGATTCGGGTCGCCGGAGAGCTCCGCGCTCGCGTGAAGATCGCCGCGCCAGCCCGCATCCCGCCCCAGCACCAGCCGGCTCATCTGCCCGAGTGGCGCATGCGACCAGTCCGCCCGAAGCGCCACCGGCATCTGGCCGAGTGCAGAAGCCCGGTGCAGGCGGCCTTCCATCCGTAGAATCCCGGTGTCCGCAAGATCGAGATCAAGGTCGGTGCGCGCGGGCTGCGCCTCGATCCGGATTTGCCAGTCGTCGGGATCGGAGAGCCACATGGAGATGTCCGCGTTCAGCAGCGAGAAAGGCGTCTTCTCGGCGCCCTGCTTGAAGTTGATGCGGGCATCTGTTGCCGAAAGATAGGGAAACCGCGGTGCGGCGCCGGCATGTGGCTGGGCAGTCGGCGCATTCTGGATGGCCGACGCCTTGGTAAGGATCGCGCCCACATTCCAGCGGCCCGCGGCATCACGCACCAGATTCACGCTGGCCCCGTCGAGGTCGATGCGGCCGACTTCAAGCCTGCCGCGCCACAGCGATGCCAAGCGCAGTTGAGCGACGACCGAAGGCGAGCGCAGCGACGGCTCGGCGCCGAAGGCCGGGTCTTCCTCAATCTCGAAGTCAGACATGACAATGCCAGGCGTCGGCAGCGCGCGCAGGCTCACGCTGCGCATGTGCACGGGCCGGCCGAGACTGGTGCTGATGGTTGAGGCGATGCGGCGCTGATAGCGGCCGATGTTGACCAGCGGCGGGAGCACGGCCGCGGCTAGCAGCAGGACGGAGAGGCTCAGGACTCCCCACTCGCGGCGGCTGCGTCTACGCCGGGCGCGCTCGGCTGGAGCGGACTGCGCGGGCTGCGTGGACTTCACGGGCGGGGAGGCGCGCCCATTCAGCGCACCGGGTGGAGGGTACGGTTCCAGCGGGTCTGGTCGAAGATATGCAGCACCACGTGGGTAAACCAGGCGGCGCGGTCGGCGAGCGAGGTTTTCTCGATCTGCTCTTCCGGGGTGATGAAGGACCAGTACACGAACAGCGGCCGGCCGACGATGTTTTCCCGGGGCACGAAGCCCCAGAAGCGGCTGTCAAGCGACAGCGGCCGATTGTCACCCATGCAGAAGTACTTGCCTGGTGGAACGACAAGGTCTTCGCCTTCAATGTGGCTCGGCAGCTCGAGCTGCCAGGTCGCGGTCACGTCATAGGCTTCGCTGGGCGGCACAGCGGGAAAGTCGTCGCGGTAGGGCACATAGGCTGCGTCACTGGGCTTGGCGGCGTAGGGCTCGTTCAGCGCCTTACCGTTGCGGTAGACGATTCCGTTGCGCAGATGAATGCGATCGCCGGCGATGCCCATCACCCGCTTGACCAGGAACAGGTCCGGTTCACCAGGCTTAAAGAACACAACGATATCGCCGCGCTCGATCGATCGCGCATGCTCAAACGGCGACCAGCGGGCCGAGGGCGCGAGCGTGATGCGGTCGACCATGACGTGGTCGCCCACCAGCAGGGTCTTGATCATGGAGCCGGACGGGATCTCGAAGTTCTGGAAGATGAAGGTCAGCGCGAAGAGTCCCAGGACGAGCACCCCGCAGATGGAGGCGAAAAACTCGGGCGCGGTCTCTTCCTGCGCCTTCTGCGTTGGAGTCTCGAGGGTTTGGGGCATGGGCGCTGGGTGGGTTCCTTCTATGAGCCGGGGAGTCTAGCGGACGACGCGAAGCATCCGATCCCAGCGGGCGAAGTCCGCCAGGCCATTGACCGGATCATTCGCGTGGCCGATTCTGTCGAGTTTATCATCGGGCAGCGTGGGGGTATCAGTGGCCGAGGGCCGGCGCAGCGAGAAGTAGATCACGAAGGGACGGCCGAGGATCGCGGCCCGCGGCACAAAGCCCCAGTAGCGGCTGTCGCGGCTGTGGTTGCGGTTGTCCCCAAGCACGAAGTAGCTGCCTGCCGGAACGACCAGGTCTTCGCCGGCCAGATTGCCGCGCATCTCCAGCCACCAATGGGTGTCGACGCCTGGATCGGTGAAGACCCCGGCCGGGAACTGGTCGCGGAACTGGTCGCGGTAGGCCGCCTCATACACGGCGTAAGGCTCGTGCAGGGGCTGGCCATTCAGGTAGACGATGCCATCGCGCAGGTGGATGCGGTCGCCGGGCACACCGATCACACGTTTCACCACGTAGTCGGAGGGATCGAGGGGAAAGCGGAAGACCACCACGTCGCCGCGAGCCACGTCGCGGTGGGTAGCAGCGTGCGCCAGGGCCCAGGTGGCGCGTAAAGCATCTTGTTGACCAGCAGGAAGTCGCCCACCAGCAGGGTTCGCTCCATCGACTCCGAGGGGATGCGGAAGGGCTGGGCGATGAAGGTGAGCACGAAGAGCGCGATGATCAGGATGGAGGCGAGCGAGCGAGCCGCATCGAGCACCGTCGGAACGACGAAGTAGGCGGCGGAGCTGTGGAGAGCGATCGCGGAGGCTTCCCGCGTACGTGGATCCAGCTCGGGTCCAGGCCCAGCTAGGCCGGAGTGTCCAGTCCCGGGGACACCGTCGTGCCGGACTGCGCTATCTGGCTGCGACGCCGCGGGCTCTGAGATGGTGGCGTACTCGTCGCTCATGCCGGAACGCCTTTCTCGCTCGTGGTTCGCAGTAACTCAAACGCAACCCGAGCAGCCGCCTGCTCGGCCTTCTTCTTGGTACTGCCGGAGCCCTGCGCGAGCGGCTTGTCCTGTGCTCCCGCGGCGCGCAAAAGCACTTCGACCAGGAAGCGCTTACGGTGATCCGGGCCGGTCTCCGCCTGCACCTGATAGACGGGATGCCCGGCGCGATCCGCCTGCAGCCGCTCCTGCAAGGCAGACTTGAAATCGCCGATCGCACTGTTTTCCCGCAACTCGTCCCGCAGCTCTTCCACAAATGGCTCGACGACCACGCTCTCGATGAAAGATGCAGCCGCCCTCAGATCGGCGTCCGCGTCAAGGTACACCGCTGCAATCAGCGCCTCCAGAGCATTCGCGAGCAGAACCGATTTCTTGCGTCCGCCGCTGCGCTCCTCGGCGCGGCCGAGACGAAGGTGCTCGCCCAGGCCAAGTTCGGTGGCGACCAGGCCCAGGTGCCTGCGGCTGACCAGCGCCGCCCGCATCCGGGTCAGCTCTCCCTCATCGAGCTCCGGGAAGCGGCGATAGAGGCTCTCAGCTACAGCCAACCCGACGATGGCATCCCCGAGAAACTCCAGGCGCTCATTGTCATGCAGCTCCCCCGGCAGCGGCGCACCGGAGTTCGCCGCCTGGAACTCGTGCCGCAGGGAGCTATGGTTGAGCGCCTGCAGGAGCAGTTCGGGCTGCCGGAATGTATGCTGCACAAGGCTCTCGAGCGCAGTGCGCGACCCGGGATCCCATTGCTTCCCGGCAGCTTCCATCCTGCTCTCGTCAGTTAAGCCTTCCGCGCGTTGCGGCCTCATCGCTCTCCATTCTGGTCGCGAGCGGTTCAGAGGGAGGCCGGCCCTTTCGGCGCGTTCTGTGCCGGATCGTCGCCCGCACCTGCCGTGGGAGCCGCGCTCGCGCCGCCGGGGCCGTGCGGCAGCTCAAAGGGCTGCGCAATCCCCTTCTCGGCTGCTTCACGGGTATCCTGCTGGCTATCCTTCACCGTAAGCGCCGCCTTGTACTCGGCCACCGCTTCCTCGCGCTCGTCCTTCACATCGTGGATGCGGCCCAGCCAGATGTGCGACCAGGCGAGCAGCCGCGGATCCTGCGAAAGCCGCACCGTTTCTCCAAAGTCATTCACGGCGGAGTCCATGTCGTTCTTCAGTAGCCAGCTGAGGCCGAGAATGTAGTCCGCGCGAGCCGGATCCGAGGTGTGCTCCTTCACTGCCTGCTCGGCCAGCTTCTGCGCCCCCTCGGCGTCGCGCACCTTCAGGCGCGCCTCCGCCTGGTCAAGCTTGGTGGCCACCGGCCGCCGCACGATGTCAGACGCGCCTTCTTCAACGAACTTGATTGATTTCGCCACGTGCACCTGCTGATCGACATCCATGCCGTAGACCAGGGGGCCCATCGCCTCCTTCAGGCTCTCCGGATTGTGCTCGAACTGCCCGAGCTGGTTGTAAAAATAGCCGGTCAGCACGTAGCCCTCGCCCATCGAGTGCGCCACCGCCTGCTGACGCACGGCGGCAATCTTCTGGAGCGAGACCTCCCGGTCGTGATCGTAACGGGGCAGGTCGGCGCGCGAGGTGCCCGCCGGAATGGCGAAGGGCGTGATCCCGGTGTCCATCGTGCGCGCCTCAATGGCGCGGATCAGGCTCTCGGTCACCAGAGAGACGATGTCGGAGCGGTAGACGTAATCAAGCGGCGCTTCGCGCACGGTCTTGAGCAGCGGCAGCATGCGGTCCATCGCGCTGGCCCGCGAATAAAGCAGCGGCTCGATCACATAGTGCAGATAGGTGTGGCGCACATCCTGCATGTGGATGCTGCCGTTCACCGGCGAGGCGACCACCAGATAATCCGTTCCGTAGATGCGGGCATTGGTCTCAGCGGGTGCGAGCATGGGTTCCAGCACCACCACGAAGCGGGAGCCGGAATACGTGTTCGCCGGGAGCTTGAGGTAGGTGTTGGTGTCCACGATCATCTTCGAGAGCGGATCGTGAAGCCGGCTGACCTCGTCTTCGTAGGCGGCGCGGTTCGCGACCCAGATCAGGTGCAGCTGCGTGGTCTGCGCGAAGGTGCGCAGCAGGGGGAGCATGTCGAGGACCTGGGTAGAATCAGGCGGCATGTCCTGCTGGTCGACGCTTAGCGTGAGCTCAGGCGGAGGGTTCAGATAGAGGGCGAGCGAGACGTACTGCGCAAGATCACGGCCTGCCTCGGACAGCCGGTGCTGCCCGATGAAACGGCACAACTCATCCCGGGCATTGTCGGCCGTCGCGGACTGCCGCAGCGCGTCCTTGACCTGCGCGCGCACCCTTCCACGAATCGGATCCGAGCTGTCCAGCCCATTGTCATAACCGCACGCGTTGAGTGCTACGGCGACGTCGAAGAGTGCTTCGCTGGTCTGGAGTGAAACGGTGGGCCCGGCCGGATCGACCAGGGCGGGCGGCTTCTCCGGACGCGGCGCCTGCTGGCCCTTCGCCAGCTTGGTAGTAGTCGCCGGAGATGCCTGTGCGCGCAGCGTTGCGGGGACAAGCAAGAGGAAGACGAAAAAGCCCGGGAACACACGGCGATCAAGGCGGAGAAGCTGCATAAAAGAGAATCGCTCGGAACTTCTCAAGTCTATGCAGTGGGCATGGGAGGGTCAAACTTACTCGCAGGATTTATGAGGGCCGGTTCCCATGCAGTGCTCAGCCTGACTGCCGGCCCAGCTTGCTCCAGAGCCAGGGCAGATCGAGGTGGATGGGAGAGTCGACGGCGGAGAGTAGATCCTGCTGCACCGCTTGCCAGGCTCCGCCCGACCAGACTTCCGCTGTTCTGCTCTTGGGATCGAGGAGCCAGATGTTGCGCACGCCCATCTGTTCGAGGTCAGCGGCCCGCATCTTCAAATCCGAGTCGCTGTCTGTTTCGGACCGGACTTCAACGGCGACTAACGGCGCGCCGACGAGCACCCGCTCGGGGAGAGGACCGGGGCCGAGGACAGCCACATCCGGCAGACGCACCCGTTCCACTCTGACCTGGGTGCGCGTTTCGACCACCACCTGGATGGCCCAATCCGTCTCGTGAGTTCCGAACCAGATTGCCAGCAGAGCCTGAGTCCGGCCGTGGGTGGGGCTCACCACGGGTTTTGCTTCGAGGCACCCATCCAGGTACTCGACATCGGGACGATAGCTGGTCGCAAGGTACTCCTCAAAGGAGACCGCTGTTCGACTCGCGATGGGGATCATCCCTGTACCGAAACACCCGAGAACGACAGCAGGGCCACGCCCCGGACCGGCTGCCCGAACACCCGGGCCGGTTCAAACAGGCTGAACAGCAGCTTGTTTTCAAGCGCATCGTACGCCTGCTGGTCGATTGATCCGGAGAGCACGCGGAAGTCGTAGACCCTGCCGGCGCCGTTGATATAAGCCTCAATAACGGTCGGGACAGAGGGATTGTCGAGCAGCTTCAGGTCAGCGCCATCCGCGGCTCCCACCGGATAGCTTGCGTAGAGCAGGTGCGGGGCCGAGGCCATGCCGATGGGCTCGTCGCGGGCGGCGAGTGTTTCGGGCGTAGCAAAGGTTCCGATCAGCAGTGTCATGGCGCCGACCAGCAGCACCGCTCCTGCAAATCCGGCCGAGGCGCGCAGCACGAAAGGAGCGAGCGTATTCTCCCACCGGAGCCGCCACTCTGCCAGCAGATTGCGGGCGGAGCGGGCCTGCTCCTGCGAGAGCGCAACCCTTAAGCGCAGCGCCAGGTCAGCCGGCGGACGGGCAGGACCAAGCATGGAAAGGTTGTGCTGGAGCGCGCGCCATCCATTGAAGTCTCTCGAGCAGCCTGAGCAGCCTTCAAGATGGCGGGCTACCGCCTGCATTTCCACCCCGGTAAGCGCGCCGTCCAGGTAGGCGGAGAAATGAGCGCTGGTGCGGTCGCAGCTCGACTCGATCGTCGGATTGGATGGCTTCATCTCGCCTCCTTTCTCAATGCCGGCGCCAGGCTGCCTGCAGTTATTGCCGATACGGCAGGCCGCTTGGCTGCCTCGCGCATGTACGGCTCAAGCCGCTTCTTGAGGCAGGCGCGGCCACGCATCAGCCGGGACTTGACCGTGCCCATGTTCACGTTCAGGATCTCGGCGACTTCCTCATACGCAAACCCTTCGATGTCGCGCAGGACGACGACGGTGCGAAAAGGCTCGGCAACCTCCCGGAGTTCGGCCTCTACCCGCGTCCGGATTTCCTCGTGCTCAGCGAAATCAAATGGAGATTCATGCTCGTCAGCGAGCGTGTCCTTGAGGCAGACGGGGTGGCCGTCGCCAGACTGGCCGACCTCGGTCTCCATCGTGATCTCCTGGCGGCGATGGCGCGACCACCAGCGGCGCTGGTTAGAAGCCTCGTGCAGCGCAATGCGGTAGATCCAGGTTCGCAGGCTGGCGTCGCCGTGAAAGCTGCCGATCCCCCGGAACACCTTGAGGAAGATCTCCTGCGTCAGGTCAGGAGCGTCGGCAGGGTTCTGGATGGTGCGCGCGACCAGCGAGTAGATGGGCTGGTGATAGCGCGCGATGAGCCAGGCGAACGCCTCTTCGGAGCCCGCTTTCAACTCGGTGATGATGGCCGCTTCTTCAGGCCGAATGCCAATGGCGCTTGCCAGGTTCCCCACCGCCATTCCTGCTGTCACGTTCGGTAGCCTCCCTACCATAGCAGCGAAAGGGAACACGGCTCAAAGAGCCTTTCGCGCCCGTTTCTTTTCAGGGCAACAGCTGCTGAAGCAGTCTTGCCCTAAATAGACACCGGTCTGGTGGGGACTTGTTCCCGCAATGAGTAGGGATGAGGAGTACGAAAGTTTGGATGGCGCCCGAGCAGCCGAAATCACTGCGGCGGAGGCGTCGTCGCTTTCTTCTTGCGCGCGGCCTTTGCCGCCGGTTGCGGGCCGTCCTCGACCACGGTCTTCGACGGGGAGGCGGCCGGCGTTGAAGGCGGGGCAGTGGTTGCCGCCTGCAGAGCAAGCACCTTCTTCTGCTGCTGACTGATACCCCCGGCGATCGAATCGCCCAGCGCCTTGCGTGCCGCTTCCAGCCGCGCGAGCGCATGGTCGAGCGCCTCGATCTCGACGTCGGGCGCGGCCAGCTCGGCGGTGAGCGAGACCCGCAGAACCACGTCATACAGGGCGTCGAGATTGCGGTAGACGGCGAAGGTGGGGGCAAGGGTCGAGCCGCCGCCCTCACTTGAGGATTGCGTGGCTGCGATCAGGCCGGGCAAGGTGGTATCCAGGTCGTTTTCGATCGAGTTGACGTTGCGAGCCGCGTCATCGCGCACCGGCCCCGGGGCCTTCCACTTATCGATGCGCAGCTGCCGTACTGCCTGCGTCAACGCGACCAGGGCGGGCTGCAGGTCAGAATCAGCTGGCGGAGCCTGGCCCAGGGCGGAGCCAAGCAGAAGCACGGTACCCAGACCAGCCACGGAGAGGAAGTGCACACAGCGCATGAGACAAGCCTACCGCGTGACCGTAAACTCTGCCTGCTCAGACGCCTTGGAGCTGCCGCCTATCCAGACCGTGTAGTGGGTCGGCTCGATGACCGCCTTGGCGCTGACGTTATAAAAGGACAGCTCCGCGAAGCCGAGCGGAAAGCTCACTTCTTTCGACTCGCCGGGCGCCAGGCTTACACGGGAAAACCCTTTCAGGCTGCGCACCGGCTGCTCGACACTGGCGCCCAGGTTGCGCACGTAGCACTGCACCACCTCGGTCGCGGCGCGGCTTCCGGAGTTCGTGACCGTCGCAGATGCGGTGATGAGCGGGCCGGCTTTCCCGGCCTCGTTCAGAGGAACTGCCGCACGCGAAAGCTTGACCGGCGAGTAGCTGAAGGTGGTGTAGGTGAGCCCGTAGCCGAAGGGAAACAGCGCATCGTTCGGTACATCGATGTAGCGCGAGTGGAAGCGGGTGCTGAAGTCCGGAAACTTGCTCAGGTCGGCGATCACGTTTTCACCATAGTTTGGGATGCTGGCCGGCCGGCCCGTAGGCAGCTGGTTATAGTAGAGCGGCTCCTGCCCCTCTGCCCGTGGAAAGCTCATCGGCAGCTTGCCACTGGGCGCCGTGTCTCCGTAGAGAACGTCAACGATTGCCGGTCCGGCCTCCACACCCGGAAACCATGCCTCGAGGATCGCAGGCACGTGCTGCGCTGCCCAGTCGAGCACCAGCGGCCGCCCGGAAAAGACCACCAGGATGACTGGCTTGCCGGTCGCGGTAATCGCCTCCAGCAGCTGCTGCTGATTGCCAGGCAGGTCGAGGTGGGCGCGTGAGCCGCCCTCGCCACTCATCAGCCCGCTCTCGCCCATCGCGGCGATGACCACATCCGCTGTACGCGCCGCCTCGACCGCGGCCGCAAAGCCGCCGGTGCTGTAGCGCGGTTGAACAGTGCTGGTGCCTGGGCCTGGCAGGTCAGTCCCTTTGGCGTAAACGACCGAGCCACCGTTTGCCTGCGCGCGATACTGAAGCGCCGACTTCAGTGTCACTACATCCTTCGGACTGCCACCGCCGCCCCAGGCGCCGGTCATGTCGTCGGGGCTGTCGGCCAGGGGGCCGATCAACGCGATCTTTTTTGCAGATTTCGCCAGCGGCAGCATTCCCTGCTCGTTCTTGAGCAGCACCAGCGACTCTTCGGCGACCTTGCGTACCAGCGGCCGGTGTTCGGCGACGGCGCCGGTGACCTCGGGCGCCTCGGCGTAGGGATGCTCAAAGATGCCGAGGGCAAACTTAACCCGCAGCACCCGGCGCACCGCTTCGTCGATGACCGCCATGGACACTCGCCCGGACTTGACCAGGCCCGGCAGCTCCGCGTCATAGAAGTGCGACATCATGTCCACCTCGACGCCGGCGGTAAGCGCTTTGGCGGCCGCCTCCGCAGGGGTGAGCGCGATGCCGTGGTTGAGCAGCTCTTCGACCGCGGTGTAATCGCTGACGACGAAACCGTCGAAGTGCCACTCGTTGCGCAGGATTTTTGTGAGCAGAAACGGGTTGGCTGTCGAAGGTACGCCATCAAGCGAGTTGAACGCGCTCATCAGCGTGGCCGCGCCTGCCTCGACCGCCGCCTTGTAGGGCGGGAGATAATTTTGACGGAGCGAGATCTCGGACATGTCGGTGGTGTTGTACTCGCGGCCCGCTTCGGCCGCTCCGTAGGCAGCGTAATGCTTGACGGAGACAGCAACACTGTCCGGATTGGCCAGGTCCCCGCCCTGATAACCGCGGACGTAGGCGCGGGCGATGGCCGAGCCGAGATAGGCATCCTCCCCTGCGCCTTCTGTCGTGCGGCCCCAGCGAGCGTCGCGGCTGATGTCGACCATAGGTGAGTAGACCCAGCGAACACCGCCGGTGACTGCCTCCTGCGCAGACATGTGCACCACCGAGGCGACGACGTCCGGGTCCCAGGTGGCGCCGAGGCCGATGGGCACCTGGTAGATAGTGCGGTAGCCATGGATGACGTCCGCGCCGAAGAGCAGCGGGATGTGCAGCCGGCTCTTCTCAACCGCGAGATGCTGGTACTGGTTTGTCCGATCTTTCCCCACGGTGTTCAGCATGGAGCCCAGGCGTCCCGTGGCTGCCAGCTCGGCGGTGTGGATCTGATTGTCGGTACCGGGATTCACGGCCAGCTGCGCGCCGGGCTGGGTCGCGGGCTCGGTGGCCGAGTACTGGACCAGCTGACCGAGCTTTTCCTCCAGCGTCATCTGCTTGAGCAGGGCGCCGACGCGGGCTTCAATCTTCAGATCGGCGAGCTGCGCATTGGGCCGCTTGACCTCGACTGGCATGGACGCGTAGGGAGCCGCGATTTGCGCGGGGGCGGATGAAACCAGTCCTGCAATCAAGATGGTTTGCTGCCATAAGTACCTTGTCCGCATGCCCATTCTCCCGCCAAGTGTCTCGCCGCGAGTCTATCCCGTATTCACGCTTTAGCGCACGTGTGCTCCAGTGAACAGGCTGAGGGGGCGGCGCGGCAGGCTCGCGTAAACTAAAGGCTTACTCCAGATTGAACGGTGACCTGACTTGTACACACGCGATAACCCGCTCCTCGCACCAGTGACCGAAAAGCGCGCACTGACGCGCGACGTCTCCAGCAAGCTGACCCTGCACATTGCCCTTGCTACCGCCGACGGGGAGCTCCCCTACGAAGTCGGCGACTCCTGCGGTGTAGTTGCGCACAATGATCCCGCCCACGTGGACGAGCTGCTCTCCGCGCTTAACTTCACCGGTGAGGAGCAGGTGACGCTGGGCAAGGCTGCGCCGGTTTCCGTGCGGCATGCGCTCACGCACCAGCTGCTGGTGACCCAGCTTACCCGGAAAATGGTGAATGCCTACGCCACCAAGGGACAGTGCGATCACCTGCTCGGCCTGCTGGTGCCGGAACAGCAGCAGCATCTTGAGACCTACACCTGGGGCCGCGGGCTGATCGACCTGCTGCTCGAGTACCCCAACGTCGGCATGACGGCCCAGGAAGTGGTCGCAATGCTGCCGCGGCTCTCGCCCCGCCTCTACTCGATTTCCTCAAGCCCGAAGGTGCACGCCGGCGAAGTGCACACGACGGTCGCGATTGTGCGCTACCACACCTACAACCGCGAGCGCGGCGGCGTGGCCACCACCTACATGGGCGACCGCATCGAGGTTGGGGACAAGCTGCCGATCTACATCCAGGCGAATAAGAAGTTCCGCCTGCCTGAGGATCCAAATGCGTCGGTGATCATGATCGGTCCCGGAACCGGGGTTGCGCCGTTTCGCGCGTTTCTCCATGAGCGGCGCGCGCTTGGCGCCAAAGGCCGCAACTGGCTGTTCTTTGGCGAACGCTCGAAGGCGTCTGATTTTCTCTACCAGGAAGACTGGGAGCAGATGCTGGCCGACGGCCACCTGACGCGCCTTGACACTGCCTTCTCCCGCGACCAGGCGCACAAGGTCTATGTGCAGGACCGCATGAAGGAGAAGGCGGCTGACTTCTGGGCGTGGCTCCAGGAGGGGGCGACCATCTACGTCTGCGGCGACGCGAACCACATGGCAAAGGATGTGGATGCGATGCTGCTGACCATCGCGCAGACGCAGGGTGGGCTCGATCATGAGGGCGCGCTCGAGTACGTGCACCAGCTGAAGGTCGACCACCGGTACCATCGGGACGTGTATTAGAGCGCAGCCCCGAGGAGAACGAATGCGGATGGGGCGCGGAACTTGGGCAGGAGCAGCCAGATGACCATAGAAATCCATCAGCCGGAGCTTGAAGCTTTGATTGCCGATGGCATGCAAAGCGGTGGCTACGCGACCGTCGAGGATTACCTCCTGCACGCGCTCCGCGGCACTTCACCCCAGGCGAGTGAGGCGAAGCCCGAGAGCAATCCGCTGCCGGGAAATGCGACCGGTGCATCACTCGTCATTGCGCTGCAGGCCTGCCCGGATCCTGAGGTGGAACTCATCCGCCCGAGCGTTTACTTCACAGTGCGCGACGTTGAACTCGAGTGACCTGGCTGCTCGACACCAATGTCGTCTCGGAGCTCCGGCGGCCGAAACCGGAAAAGCGCGTCATCGCTTTTTTCGCAGCCATCCCCATCGCCGAGCTTTCTATTAGTACCGTCACACTCGCTGAGATCCAGTTTGGCATTGACACGCTCCCTGATCAAAGGCGCAAACCTGAGTTCCAAAGCTGGCTGGAAGGCACGATTCTGCCGATGTTTGGAGATCGGATCTACGAGGTCTCCGGCAATGTACTGCTGCGATGGCGACATCTCTGCATCAAGGTCGCAGGATAGGGCAGACTTACCCTCAACCCGATCTCTTTCTTGCCGCCACAGCACTTGAACATCGCCTGACTTTGGTGACGCGAGATACAAAGGCATTTACCGGGATTGACTTACCGATTTTCAACCCGTGGAGCGAAAGCTCCCTCGCGTCATAATCACTCGAGTGCCGATGAATCTCCTCTCTTTGCCACATCGCTAGAAGCGGCTGAGCACGATGCGCACTGCCATGGGACCCGCATGGGCCGACGCGGGAGGCGCGGGATCGCCGCCGGCGGTCTGCTCTCCTCCGGAGCTCGCGCGGGCGCCGGGGTCGGGGAAAGCGATGCCGCGATCGGTTTCATCGCCGTTGAGGATCCGCTTGACGTGCCATATTTCGGGCGCGCCGGGTGTTGCGCCCGGCGTGTAGTAGCCCTCCTCCGCAGTGAGGGTCTGCATGCGGATGCCGGGCAAGAGGCCCGGACGGTGGAAGAAGACGGCGCCGCCGATGCCGGTCAGCAGGAACTCGTTGGGCCTGAGTTCGGCGACCAGCACGCGGCCCTCCTTGTTCGCGGAACCGGGCGCGGGCTGCCCGTCGCGCTGGGGGAAGCCGAAGCGGACTTCTGCCACCCAGGCGCCGTTCGCGTCGGCGGCCCGGGTCGCCGGGGTTCCGGCTTCGCCGAGCGGGGCGAGCGCGTTTGCGAGACGGACCGGTTCGATCAGGATGTCCTCGGCTCGCGTGGGCTCCCCTTTCGGGGCGTCACCCGGCGCAAACAGCTTCTGCTGGTCAGCGCCGCCCGCAAGCTCGATGAAGCCCTTGAGCCGGCCCTCGTAGCTCAGCCTGGCCAGGATGCGGTCCATGGGTCCGAGCAATGCGTAGTTTGCCGCGTGCGCCCGAGGCACGGTTCCCTTCGTGAGCGCCCCGGTCCAGTCAATGCCGAAGGGGGAGAAACCGATGGCGCCCTTACCGAGCGCGGCAAACAGGTACGGAGCAA
>CAXUND010000039.1:0-1863 GCA_964252445.1 uncultured Acidobacteriaceae bacterium
GCGCGTTACGACAAGATGCTCGGCCATGAGGAGATCCGCGCTATGATCACGGCGCTCGGCTGCGGCATCGGCAAGGAGGACTTCGACGCCTCAAAGCTGCGCTACGGCAAGATCATCCTGATGACGGACGCCGATGTCGACGGCTCGCACATCCGCACGCTGTTGCTGACCTTCTTCTTCCGTCACATGCAGGAGCTGATCAAGCGCGGCCACGTCTACATTGCGCAGCCGCCGCTCTACCGTATCAAAAAGGGCAAGTTCGAGCAGTACATCAAGGACGACCGCGAGTTTGTCGAGGTCATGGGCAAACGGGCGTCGGAGGGGATGGTCGTCAAGTACGGTAGCTCAGCCACGCCTGTGCCCACCATTGCCGGCGAGCCCGCGGCCAAGGCAGCGGCGCTCCAGGCTGGCGGCCAGCTGGAAGGCGCCGCGCTTACACGCTTTATTGGTCAGCTCAACGAGTACCGCTCCATCTTCGAGAAGGTCAACCGGCGCCTGCGCAATGATGAAGTAACAGCCATGCTGGCGACCCACGATCTGGTCCGGCGCTCGGATTTCGAGGCGCCGCGCGAGGGTGCCGCGCCGCCCAAACTCACCGCGATCCATGAGGCGCTGGTCGCGCTCTCCGACTCCTACCAGTTCAAGGCCGTCCGCGAGCCCGGCTTCGACGAGGAGCACCAGACCTGGTCGCTCTCCTACACCGATGCGCAGGGAGCCGTGCGCCGTATCGATTGGGTGCTCGCCTCGACGCCCGAATATCGGCAGATGATGGCCAAGTACGCGCAATTCCGGGACCTGATGGTGCCTCCGTTCACCATCGACTACGCGAAGAAGGCCGAGCCTGCGCCTTCGACCGGCACAGAAGCTTCCGCGTCGCTCGCGACCGATCCGGCTGCCGAGCTTATTGACGAGTCCGAAGGCGAGACGCCGAGCGAAAGCCTGGGCGAAGCCGATGCCGGACGTCCTGCGCCCAAGCGCGCCGGCCGTGCCTCCCATGACCCGGTCACCAAGAACTCCGCCATGGAGCTCTTTAACTACGTCATCGACCAGGGCCGTAAGGAGTACCAGGTCCAGCGCTACAAGGGACTTGGCGAGATGACCGACACCCAGCTCTGGGACACGACGATGGACCCGGCGCGGCGCACGCTGCTATCGGTCCGCCTCGAAGACATAGCGGCGACAGAGCAGATCTTTTCAACGCTCATGGGCGAGGATGTAGAGTCGCGGCGCAAGTTTATCGAGGACAATGCGCTGGACGTGAAGAACCTGGATATCTGAGGTGCGGGTGGTTGCCGATGCTCCTGATGAGCGGAAACAGTGTATAAATGACACATGCCTAAGGAGCAGTCATGAGCGCACGTTTTAACGTTGTCATGTCCGACGACCTGAACCGCGAGATCGACCGCGCGGCAGCGGAAACGGAGACCACTAAGAGCGAGATCCTTCGCAAGGCAATCACGCTCTACCTGGCGGCTCGGGAAGCCAGGCAGCGCGGCCTGAAGATAGGCACGGTGGAGCCCTCCACGGAGAAACTGCAAACCGAGTTTATCGGTCTTTGAGTCAGCTCGACTTCAGTGCTCCTCCCCCGAATCACAAGTTCAACATTTCAGTTGAGCGGGAGGAGACGCGTCCTGAGCAGGCTGTTCGGCTGTTCAAGGATGTCGCGCTCTTCTGCGTCGCGCTTGGATTTGTGCTGTTGATGGTCGTGCTCTGCTACCGGACGCTGTCCTCGACGAACGCTTCTGCCGAAGAAAAGAAGTGGGCCATGTCCGTGCTTTCCGCAGCGACCGGCGGGATCCTTGGCTATCTCATCCGCAGGTGACGGCAGTTCCCACTTCCTTGGTCGAAGCGCACCGAGGATGC
>CAXUND010000039.1:1963-28380 GCA_964252445.1 uncultured Acidobacteriaceae bacterium
CAATGATGGGCGCTGGGATTAGTCGGCGCGCGGCCGGCTGAGCAGAAGAAAGGCGCGGACCGCGGCATTGATGGGCGGTTGTACTTCCACGACGACAACTCCGGTCAATCGAAACAGATTCTCTTCTCCGTCAAGGCAGGCGGCGTTCAAGTGGCGCAGGTGCGCGATCTGCGTGGGACGCTCGAACGCGAGAAGGCGGAGATCGGCGTCTTCCTGTGTTTTGAGGAGCCGACCCGACCGATGCTGCGCGAGGCAGCCGAGGCGGGTTTTTACCGTTCCTCGGATGGAACCACATACCCGCGCATCCAGATATTGACAATGGAAGAAGTTCTCGGAGGGCAGCAGCCGGAGTATCCACTGCATCGACGAGACGCGACCTTCAAGCGTGCTCCTAAACGCTCCTCGCCAAGCGAGAATCTACGGCTACCACTTGAATGACCCAATGGCGCGACGCTAGGCGCAGATGGAGTCTCAAGCTCAAAGCGGCGGCGAGTACCTCTACTCACTTGCGTGCATACAGCGCGGCGTAATCTCGAGCAGATGAGCTGGCGTCTGTGGCGACTCGGGAGACAGTGAGAATCGTCCTGGTGCGAGCCATCGCACGTCTCCTGAAACGATCTTTTCTGACGAAGCTGCATCCTTGAGCATGACCGGTGAGAACGCGATCAGCAGTGACCCGCATTTGTCGGACTCAACCGCACACGAGGATGTGTCAGCACAAATAATCCGCCGGATCGTCACGGCGGAGTTGCCGGCTTCGACGGCGTTCATGCTTTTGAGCGGCGGCGCGGGCGCTTCGCCGCGCTCCGCATCCTGAAAGGACCGGATGGGTACTTGCTTTAACTCCACCCGCAGGAAGTCGCTGGGTCTGTCGCTAAGGTTTTCTACAGTATGTCTTTCGATCCTGCCCGGACTGATGCGAAATGCCCCTGTATGCGTAGGAGGCCTGGTGAGCGAAAACTGCTTCTCTTCAAAATGTGAAAAGCGCACGGGGCCGGCGTCGTTGAGGTACACGTAGACGGTCGGATGGTCGGAGTGGTCGTGCACACCGACGCTCTCGTGCGGACCGTAATGAACGCGAATCACTTCGAGCGCCTGGTTATCGAAGGCAACGCTATAGTTTTTCGGGTACGCCTTGACCGCATCCTGGCCGGACGCCGCGAAAGCTACCAGCAGGCATGCCAGGAGTCCAGCGAAAGCCGGAATGGATTGTCTTGAGGCCACCAGCCGATGGTAAACCGCTCCCGGCCGATCTTCTCTATGTTGGCTCGTCGAGTACCGTTCCGGGACCCACTGCGCGACCATTCTTGCCTGAAGACTCCGGCCGCATGCTACACTCCGGCGCATGCCACTCATACTGATTCTCGTGATTTTACTTTTGCTTTTCGGCGGGGGCGGATACTACATGGGTCCCGGCGTCGGCTACTATGGCGGCGGCGGGCTGAGCCTGATCGTGCTGCTGGTGGTTCTCTACCTGCTGCTTGGGCGAGGGCGCGGGCGCATCTAGCTTGGCCATGTAGTTCCGAGAGATCCTTGTGCGCGCGATGGAGCCTGCAGCGAGCTTAAGGCTTCAAACGCGAGACGCTGCGGTGCCCGGCCCGGTAGACGATCCCGACGCTTCCGGCAAACTCGTTCTGTGTTGTGCCGCCGTAACGGGTCGGCTGGTAGTCGCCGACAAAGCGCACGGAAAAGGCGGGCGTCAGGTCGTAGCCGGCCCAGGCGCCGACAGCAGATGCAAACGCGAGCGTGTTGTTATAAATGCCGTAGGTAAAAGGCTGTGCCCCGGTGCCGGCAAAACCCTTGTCAAAGCTGCCATAGGAGCCGCCGATCAGAAGATGGGCGCCTGCGGTCACGTGCTGGCGCTGGTAGAGTCGAACGCTCGGTCCGAAAAGAAACAGGTGTTCGGACATGTCGGACGTCTTGACCCCCAGCGAGGCAACGGCATTTGCAGGCAGGTTGATGGTGCCGTAGAGCCCGCGCGCAGTGGCCTCGATGCCGACCAGGTTTGAGACCCACGTGGTCACCGAGCCGTCCCACCCCAGCAAGTTAATCGCCTGCACCTGATGTGCATAGCCGGGATTGAAGTGCGAGTAGGCGGCGCCGCCCATGATATCGAAGCGCTGGCTATGATCGGCCTCAGTCGACGCCGGAGCGGTCGCGGTGATCTGCGCATGGAGCAAGGCGGAAGGGAAACAGATAGCGGCGCACAGGGCAACGCGGAACAGACAGGCTACGAACTTCACTCGATCTCCTGGGACGGGTCACTATGGACAGGCTACACGTCTCCCGTCCGCCGCGAAAGGAGGAGTGCACTGCAGCCTAGTTCATCCAGCCGCGATCGTTGGGGTTTTTGCCGGCGCCGGGCCCCGAGTCCGGATCGATGTATTTGCCGTCGCGGTCGAAGTGGACCTCGCGATTCTGCTTGCGCATGTAAACTTCGAATTTCTTTGCGGCATTGCGGCGGCGCCAGCGATAGTAGTCGTTGCGCGCCTTGAAGTACCACTCACCTGAGGCCTGCGAGTAGCCGCGGCGCGGCGCGAAGCGGATGTAGAGGTAGCCGGAAAGCGCGCCCCCCAGCTGTGCGAGCGCATACGCGCGATTGGCGCCAAAGAGCTGCGCGATCGCGATCAGCATGTAGACCGCCACCAGGTACTTGGCCTTAATGGCGATCGGCAGGGGAAACAGCGTGAACTGGAGATCGCCATAGAGCACGGCGAAGGCGATCAAGAGGCCGAAAATGCCGCCGAATGCACCGGTGAACGATCCCCCCATGGCTAGAAGCTGGCTGCTGCCGGGTGTTGTAAGAGCGCCCCCGGCGAGCGCCAGCGTCAGCAGGACGGCGGTGATCCCGGCGCCGACAACCGCGGTGAAGTAAAGCTCCGCGACCCATCGCGGACCGTGATTGCTCTCGAGGAAACTGCCCAGAAACCAGAGCGATAGCAGCTCGAGCGCGGTGCCGAGAATGCCTCCGTGCAGGAAGCTGTAAGTGACCAGCTGCCATATCCAGCCGTGCAGCACCAGTACCGGGCTCAATGCCGCGATCCCGAAGATGGTGCCGGCCACCGCGGGGGCGGCAACACCCAGCAGCAAAAGCAGAAAGAAGACGCCCAGGTTCCAGATCACGAGCTTCCTGGTGAAGCCGGTGAAATCAGGAAATGCGAGCATTCCGACAGAGCGTGGCATACGCCTCTATTGTCGCAGGTAGCCGACCAGCTTGCTTAGCGGATACTTACGCAGGTACCCCTACTGGGACGGAAGCGGAACAACCGCCCTGCTGCGATGGCCCTCCACGTCCACGGAGCGTAGGCCGAAAATGACGTTGTCCTTCGAGATGGGAAGCGTTGCCGTGCCCTGGCCACCGAACTGCTCCGCGGGCGCCGAGTACTGCCACTCTCCGGCGTCGAGGGCGCGCCATACTGCCTCGTACTTGGTGCCTGGCGCGCCGGGCGTCCAGGTGAGCGTAGTGCTGTTGTCAAGATTCTTGGTCACCACCTTGACATCGGCAGGCGGGGGCGGCGCGGCCGAAAGTGAAGCCAGGGTCGCGGCGTTCAGCCGGGCGACGTTTGCCACGTACTCCATGTCGACAAACTGGATCAGGTCGCCGAACTGAGTGTCGCCTTCGAGGCGCAAGTCCTGATGCTGGTGGTTGAAGTCTTCCCGCCACTCGGTGAAGCGGACCGCCGGAAACCCTTCTGCATTAAAGGAGGAGTGATCGCCACCGCGCAGGAAGCGGTCGCGCCGAAATATCAGCGTCGCCTTGAAGTAGTCTGCTACGTCGGCGTGCGAGCGTGGTCCTGCACCGCGCGGCATCAGCGGGTGCGAGCCGGCCGGCAGACGGTAGCTCCGGCTGACCTCAAGGACCGCGCGCGCCAGCTCCCGTGAGGGCGAATCGCTCGCATAGCCGAGCCGGTCCAGCATCTGCACCTGCTGGGGCGTAGCCGTTGCCGGGAAGCCCTCCGAGAACACGCGGACTGTAGTCTTATCCTGCCCGGTGTCCCCAAGAGTGGTGTTGCCGCCGACGATGTCGTTGTTCAGCACGCCTTCGAGATCCCACCCTTCGGACTTGGCCAGCTTCGCCAGATGGCTGCTGCCGTTCAGGCCCTGTTCTTCTCCGGCAACAGCGACAAAGACGATTGTGGCGGGCGGCCGCAGCTTGGTCAGCGCGCGGGCGCACTCGAGGCTGACCGCGACACCGGAGGCGTCGTCATTCGCGCCCGGCGCGGGTTTGTGCGTGTCGAGTACGTCTGTGTTGCGAGAGTCATAGTGGCCGGTTACCAGGTACATGCGCCTGGCCTGGGCCGGATCCGACCCGCGCAGCACAGCGTAGAGGTTAGTGATCTTGGTCGGGGCAGGGATCCGGGACGTCGGCTGTTCGGTAAAGGTGTCGCGCTTGACCTCCAGGCATCCTCCGCATTGTTTCCCGATGTCGTTGAATTGCGCTTCAATCCAATCCGCCGCCGCGTTGATGCCCTTGCCTGCGGGCAGGTCTGTGGTCATGCTGGAAAGAGTATTGCGGTTGCCGAAGGCGACGAGCGAGTCAATGGTGGTGCGGACATGCTCGGCGGTAATTTCCGCCAGCGCCTTGACGATGGCCGGGTCCGCGGGCGCGGGAACGATCCGCGCACCGCTGGCATCCAGATCGTGTCTGTTGCCGTCAGAGGAGGCATGGAGCGGGAGCGCAAGCGCGAACCCGACCTGCATCGCGAAAAGCGTAGTCAAACGTCTGGTGTGCATCGCGACTTGTTCCTGAACGTTACTTTATTCTTGCGCACGGAGATGGCTGCTTGCCCGTCAGCTGCATCTCTTGAAGACTAACGAAAGTAAACCCTGGCTGGGGGCACTTTCATCCTATGGTTCGCCTAAATGGAGGCTGGAATGGCGTTGTGCCCTGAGTGTGAGACTGTTCTCGATATGGATGCCGAGGACGTAGAAGAAGGCGACGTGATCGTTTGCGACGAATGCGGCAGCGAGTACGAAGTTGTCGGAACCGAACCCCTGGAGCTGGCCAAGGTCGACGAAGAGATTGATGAAGATGAGCCGGTGTCCGCCCACGAAGACGAAGAGGAGTAGAGTGCACAGAGCCAGATGGAAGGCCAGACCGGCAGCGCGATGGTTTATGGCCCTTGCCCTGATCACAGGGGCCGGGACGTGGATGTTGGGCTTGCCCTCTGTGGCCGCAGCGCAGACCGTCGCCAAATCGATCGAAGGCAAGGTGATCGGTGGATCCAACACGCCGCTGGCGGGCGCGATTATCTATCTGCAGGATCAGAAGACAAACATCATCAAGACGTTCATCGCGACGAGCGATGGCAGCTATCGCTTCGGACAGTTACCGGCTGACACCGATTACTCCATCTGGGCGGAGTACAAGGGAGAGAAAAGCAAAAAGCGTACCATCAGCTCATTCGACACCAAGCTTGATGTGACGTACGACTTTCACTTAAAGGGCTAACTGAAAGCTGGCTTTGTGCCGCATCCGGGTTTTGTCCGAAATGACCCTCACCTGGTCGCGCTACCCGGATCCGCTTAGCCATTTCTCGTTGAACTTCCCGAATGCCGCGGGTCGTCTCAAGACAATCAGCTGCAGGTCTAAGTTCTGCCCGCGAACTCCGCTTCACGGGCATTCCCCGGCTACTCGACCCGCAAGATGAGGCACTTCAGGTACTCGGTTTCCGGAATGGTGATCACGACTGGGTGGTCAGGCGCGGCGCCCCGCCGTTCCAGCAGCCGGACCCGGCGTCCCGCATCACCGGCGGCCTCGGCAATCACGCGCTCGAAGTCGGCCGCCGAGACGTGGTGTGAGCAGGAGCAGGTGACCAGCGTGCCGCCCGGGCGCAGCAACTTGAAGGCCTGCAGGTTCAGCTCCTTGTAGCCGCGCAGAGCGTTGACGGCGGCCCGCTGCGACTTTGCGAAGGCTGGCGGATCGAGCACGATGGTGTCGTACTCAGCGCCTGCCTCGGACTGCCCGCGCAAGAAGTCGAACCCGTCAGCCTTGATCCACTCGACCTCAACCCCACCCAGCTGGGCGCGATTGCGTGCGAGGTTCCGTTCCGCGACTTCAAGCGCCGCCTGCGATACATCGACGCCGGTTACGCGCTGCGAGACTCGCGCCAGGTGCAGTGCAAAACCGCCCTGGTAGGTGCAGACGTCGAGTGCCTCACCAAAACCGTGCCGCGCAGCCGCGGCATAGTTCTCGCTCTGGTCGAGGAAGGCGCCGGTCTTCTGCCCGGCATCGGCGTCGTACCAGAAGGTGAGGCCATTCAGCTCAAACTCGGTAGCAGTGACAGCCACGGCATCGCGTGCGTACAGGGGCGTCATCGTCGGAGCGCTCAGCTGCTCAAGCTCGCGGATGCGCGGGTCCGGCCGTTCTGCGATGGTGCGCGGATTGATCTCTGCACGCACCACATCAACGACCGCGCTGCGCACGCGTGCAGTATCCACCCCGCGCGCGAGCAACTGCAGAACCACCAGATCGGCATACTTGTCGAGCACGATGCCTGGGAGTCCATCCGCCTCGCCGAATGCCAGGCGACAGGCATTGGTGCCGGGCTTTACCGCGGAGAGCCGCTCGGCGATGGCCGCGCCCAGACGAGCTCTGAGGAGCTGAATCCACGCATCTTCGCCGATCGCCGCCGCGGACACCATGCGCAGAGCGATCTGCGAGGTTGGACTGAACAGCGCCGTGCCAATTAGGCGGCCGCTCGGGTCGTAAACCGGGGTCAAACCGTTTGCGGCGTCTCGCGGGATCACCTGCGTGATGTCCGACGCGTACACCCACACGTGACCGGTCCGCAGCCGTTCCGCTGCCCGGCGCGCGATGACCACGCGCTCCGGAGCACTGCCCGGAACCTCGGTCACCGCTGTCCCGCCTCGCTCCTGCTCTTCATTTTCACTCATAGGCCTATTATCCGCCTGCCCACGAGCCCGAGTGGCGCAGCAGCTTTTCTCAGGCCGGTACCAACTATGCACCGAAGTTCCAGTTATCTTCGCTGAACGTTCGCTTTATTTCGCTCCGTGATGGCACACTTGAAGCACGCCATGAATTTCCTCCCCATCTTCATCGTTCTTCTCAGCCTGGCACTGCTGACTGCCGGAGCCCTGTTGGTGCGCCGACGCGCTCCGGGCAACGGACCGGATCGGTGGCAGCGTGAACTCGACGAAGCCCAGGCGCATGTGGACCGAGCACGGGTGGAAGTCGAAAAGTATCGTTCTGAGGCCGAGAGCGAGCGACTGGCGTGTGCGCGGCACCAGGCTGCTCTGATCGCCGCAGAGCAGCGCTGTTCGTCTGCCGAGGCGCGCTGCAGCGATCTCAACACGGCCATGCAGCAGCTCACCCATGAGCTCAGCATCGCCCGACAGGAGCTGTCGAGCGCGCGAACGGAGATCGTTGCCAATCGCCGGTCGGCGGAGGAAAAGCTCGCCTTAGTGACGGACGCGCGAACCGAACTCTCTCACCAGTTTGAGTCTCTCGCGAACAAGGTTTTAGAGGAGAAGTCAAAGCGGTTTGACGAGCAGAACAGCGCGAGCATGGGTACGCTGCTGGCTCCCCTGCGGGAGAAGCTGTCTGATTTTCAGGCCAAGGTGGAAGCGCTCAAGGAAGACGGGATCGCCGGCCGCTCCGAGTTAAAGGTCCAGATCGAAAGCCTGCGCACCATGAACGAGAAGCTCTCGGTGGGCGCCGACAACCTGGTGAAAGCCCTGAAGGGCTCCTCCAAAACTCAGGGCGACTGGGGCGAGGTCTTGCTGATCGGGATACTTGAGGCCGCGGGTTTGCGCCGGGAGCAGGAGTATCGCGTGCAGGCCAGCTTCTCAACAGAAGAGGGAAACCACGTCAGGCCGGACATCATCCTCAACCTGCCGAATCACAAGCACCTGGTCATCGACTCGAAAGTGTCGCTCAGCAGCTATTCAGAGTACTGTACCTGCGAGGATGAAGAGAGTCGAAAGGCTTTTCTCGACCGGCACACCCTTTCACTGCGCAACCACATCGATGGCCTCTCAAAGAAGGCCTACCAGGGGCTGCACCAGCTGCAATCGCTGGATTTCGTCATCATGTTTGTCCCGATCGAGCCTGCCTACCTGCTGGCCCTGGCCGCCGATGGTAACCTCTGGCAGCGCGCCTGGGCAAAAGACGTATTGCTGGTGAGCCCTGGTACCCTCTATCCCGTACTGCGAACCATCCAATACGCGTGGCAGCAAGAACGGCAGAGCCGCAACGTCGAAGAGATCATGCGCCAGGGCAGCGCACTCTACGATAAGGTCGCTACTTTCGCCATAACCTTTGAAGAAGTAGGCAAAAAACTCATCGGCGCCAGGGCCAGCTATGACAGGGCCTACGGACAGCTGACCGGCGGGCCAGGGAACGTGCTCGGACGCATCGAAAAGATGCAGGCGCTGGGCTTACGAAAGACGAAGTCGATGCCTGCAAGCATGAGCCGGCATGATGCCGACGAGCACGAGGGCCCGGGTCTTCATGACTCAGACGATCCAGGCGCGCTCAGCTTTCCGCTTCGCGAGCCGGAGCGGTCTTTGGCCGAGCACGCACTCGAGCCTGGCTTTCTGCCCCTGCTTGGCTCCGGAGAGCATCCTCAGTAGATTACTGGCCGCCGCTGGTGCCGGTGAAGGAGCCGGTCGAATGGTAGCCCGCGCCGCCGCCGCCGGCCTCGTCGGCCAACTCTGCCGCCTTTTCAGCCGCGCCCTGCTGCTGTGAACCGCTGACGTTTCCTTTCAGATGCTCGATCTGCGTTGCGCTCCCGGCGCCGGCCGCCTGCGAATCCTGCGGAGTCACCGGCTCCACACTGGTGGGGGCCGCCTGTGCTGTCGCCGTCGCTTTGTCATCTGCTGGGCTGCGGTCCAGCTTATCCTCATGTCCCTGGCCCTGATCTGTTACTTCGCCCATTTGCTGCCTCCTCTATCTCTGCGGTCAGATGCGTGAAAACGCGTCGCGCAGGCGCTCCCAGGTGGTCTCAAGTGGTTCCGGCAAAATCCGCGTCTCCGCCACCACGGTCATGAAGTTCGAGTCACCGCTCCAGCGCGGCAGTCCGTGCAGGTGGAGGTGTCCGGCGACGCCCGCGCCGGCTGCCTCGCCCAGGTTCAACCCGAAGTTCACGCCGTCTGGCTTGTAGACAGATTCAAAGACTCGTTCAGCGCGCTGTGCCCAGTCCATCATCTCGTGCGCCGCCGCAGGCTCTACTGCGCCAAGTGAACTCAGGTGCGAGTAGGGCACCACCATGAGGTGTCCGGAGGAGTACGGGAAGCGATTCAGGCAGATAAACACATGGTTTCCCCGGGCAACGATCAGTCCCGCGCGCTCTGCGTCCCTCGGCGGCATGCCGTCAGCCATCGCCCACTCGACGGAAGCATGGAGATTGCAGAAAACGCAGTGCTGATCGCCGGGCCACCTCTCGAGTTCCGCCGGAACCCCCGGGCGCCGCGGCTTTTCCCCCGCCAGGTACTGGTACCGCCATGGGGTCCAGAGGTAATCCATGCGGCGAGTATAGACGGCCCCTTGTCACGGGTCTAAGCGCAAACCTCCTGAGCGGGAGGCGCCCACTTCGTGGGTTGTAGACTGCCATGCTCTTGCCCGAAGGGCGATCAACCCCCACCGAAGGTGGCGCCGGCCGCGCAGGCGGTTTTTGCACTTTAGTCCGTCCCAGCCGCCACTATACTTGGCGTATATGCCCCAGCAAGACCTGGCCGCGCTGCTCGAGCGCACCTTCGGCTTCGCGTCCTTTCGCGCGAACCAGGAAATCGTCTGCCGTGCCGCGATTGAGGGCAAGGACGTCTTGCTGGTGATGCCCACGGGGGCGGGCAAAAGCCTCTGCTACCAGCTCCCGGCGCTCGCCCGCGGCGGCACCGCGCTGGTCATCTCTCCTCTGATCGCGCTGATGGATGACCAGGCGGCCAAGCTCGACGCACTCAGACTTCGAGTTGCCCGCATCCACTCGGGCCTGGCTCGCGAGCAGGCCCGGGAAGCCTGTCGCTCCTACCTCGACGGCACCCTCGACTTCCTGTTCATCGCGCCCGAACGGCTGCGCGTGCCCGGCTTTCCGGAGATGCTCGCCCGCCGCAAGCCCGGCCTCATCGCGATCGACGAGGCGCACTGCATCTCGCAATGGGGGCATGATTTCCGGCCGGATTATCGCACGCTCGGCCAGCACCTGCCGGCGCTCCGGCCCGCGCCGGTGATCGCGCTGACCGCGACGGCCACGACCCAGGTCCAGGACGACATCGTGACCCAACTCGGGTTGCATGATCCAAGACGCTTCATCCATGGCTTTCGCCGCGAAAACCTCGCGATCGAGGTCGTCGAAGTCCCGAAGCCCGATCGCGGAACCTTTGCCGCCACCCTGCTGGCCGACGCGAGCCGCCGTCCCGCGATCGTGTACGCGCCCACCCGTCGTGACGCCGAGTCATTGGCCGCCGATCTCGGCCGACTCTTTCCCGCTGCCGCCTACCACGCCGGCCTTGATCCCGAGCATCGCGAGCGGGTTCAGCGGGAGTTCCTCGCCGGGCGCCTGGAGGTCGTGGTCGCCACCATCGCTTTCGGGATGGGCATCGACAAGGCAGACGTGCGCACCGTCCTCCACACTGCCCTGCCGGCGTCGCTTGAAAGCTACTACCAGGAGATCGGCCGGGCCGGGCGCGACGGGCTGCCCAGCCGCACCGTGCTGATGCACTCCTTCGCCGATCGCCGCATGAACGACTTCTTCTTCGAGCGCGACTACCCTCCGGTCGATCGGCTCGATGCGATCTATCGCCAGCTATCAGATCAGCCGCTCCACCGCGACGAGCTTGCTGACCTGCTCCGCCGCGACAAGTCCGCGCCGACGCTCGATCAGGAAGCCTGCGAGAAGGCGCTTGAAAAGCTGGTCATCCACGGCGGCGCGCAGCTCGACTATGAAGGCTTCCTCACCCGAGGACATGCGAAATGGCGCGCGCCTTACACGGCGCAGTCGAACCATCGCGGTTCGCAACTGGACCGCGTCATCCGCTATGCCGAGTCGCATGACTGCCGCATGTCGACTCTGGTGCGCCACTTCGGCGACACGGCCGACCGGCGCTTGTCCTGCGGAGTGTGCGACGTGTGCGCGCCCGGGGCTACCATCGCGCAGACGGCGCGGCCGCTGAACGCAGCCGAGCGGGCGCTTACCCACGCCATCACCGCTGCGCTCGCCGGGTCTGGCAAGAGCACAGGCAAGCTGCACAGCGATCTCTGCGCCCGCAACAAGGTATCGCGCGATGATTTCGAGGACCTCTTGAACGCGCTCGCGTCCGCCGGCTACCTCCGCATTGAAGAGGCAAGCTTCGAGAAGGAGGGCCGCTCGATCGCCTTCCGCAAGGCCTCGCTCACGCGTGAGGGCGAGGACTACACGGAGCGCGATGCCGATACGGTTCTGCTTCGCGAGCTTGCTTCCGGAACAGCTGCGGGTAAACGATCCGCGGGTCCCGCACCCCGCAAGCATCCGGCTGCCAAGCCTTCCCTGCAGGACGCGGCGCTTCCGCTCAGCGCCGCTGCCGCGGCGCTTGAGGAGAAGCTGCGTGCCTGGCGCAGGCAGGAGGCCTCGCGACTAGGCCAGCCGGCATTCTGCGTCTTCTCCGACAAGACCCTGCGCGCCATCGCTGCCGATCGGCCTCACAGCGAGCGCGATCTGCTGACTATCTCGGGCGTCGGCGCCGCCAAGGCTGCCCGCTTTGGATCTGATCTGGTTCGTCTCTGCTCGGAGCCTTGAGGCGCCTGCCAGGCTCGGCTCAGGCTATCTTGACCAAGCTCTTGCTCCCGGCACATACTGCCGTCCGATGACAGAAGTTACCTTTCGGCAGGCTGCACCCATCCTGTGTGTTCGTGACCTGGATGCAGCGATCGAGTTCTACAGCCGGCTGGGCTTCTCTCTGTCCATCCGCTATGACGGCTACGCGCTGCTCGCCTGCGAGTGCATCCAGATCCATCTGCGCGTCGACCAGGCTCTCGAGCCCGCAGAGAACCCATGCGGTGCCTACTTTTACCTTAAAGGCGTGGACGGGTTTGCGGAGGCGGTCGCCGCCGAGGATGTCCCGCTCCTCGAGCCGCCTTCCGACCGATCCTGGTACATGCGCGAGTGAAGCATCTCCGACCCCGACGGCAATCTGCTCCGCTTCGGCGAGTACCTGGTACCGGAGGATCATCGGCGAGCCGATCTAGATCTCTAGCAGGAGTCCACGCGGGACCATGCATCGTTGCGCGCCGGATGCACGATGAGTCTTGGCTGCTGTCACATTGGAGCTGGCGCCACGCGTTGACATGCTCCAAGCACGGTCCTATAGTTCTGGTAGTGGGTTCGCATACGGGAGCTGATGCCGAGCCTGCGATCGCCGACCCTGCCAAAACCTCGCATACCGGTATTCAGTCTTTAGAGTGTGTCGTGCCTCGGCACGCAGCTCTGTGGCCTTGCCGTCGATGCTAAAGGCTGACGCAGTTCGGAATCGAGTCGTTGCGTGCCGGCATGTGCAAGCGGCAGCCCTGCGGAGCACGTTCGGGTGAGCGCATCAAACGTTCCCGCTGCTGGCAGTATGGACAGATGCCCCTAATCCTATTCACCACGAGAGCATTCCTCTGAACACCGAACTGGAAACCCCTATCCTTGAAGAAGTGACGGAGCACGCCGGGCCGTCGCACGACCAGACGACTGAGACCCGCACCCCGGAAGAGATTTCCGCGCACCTGGAAGAGCCTGCTTCCGAAACTGGAACGGTTCCTGAAGCGCATGCTCAGGTGATTGCGCCTGCTCCGGGTGAGCCGGAGGTGTTCGCTGAACAGGCGCCTGAAGCTCCTGCAGAGCCGCTGACGCTTGCGCCTGCAGCCGCGGTTGCCGTCCCATCCGCTGCGCATACCCAGGACGCCGAGAGCGAGGAGTTTGACTTCGCCGCCGCGCTCGAGTCCTTCGACCGCGAACAGGCTGCTGAAGCCGCCGGGCAGTCTTTTGACGAAAACATCGTCACCGGCACGGTCATCAAGATCACCGACAAGCACGTGGTTGTCGACGTGAACCTCAAGTCGGAGGGTTTGATCCCCCTGGACCAGGTGGTTGACCATGCGGGCGTGCCCAAGCTGAACCCGGGCGACACGGTCGAAGTGGTAGTCGAGCGCGAGACCGCAGATGGCTTCCTGCTGTCCTACGAGAAGGCGCAGCGCCACAAGGTCTGGGACGTGATCGAAAAGGCCGCGGCCGACAAGACCCCCGTGACCGGCACGGTTCTGGGTCGGGTCAAGGGCGGCGTCACCGTCGATGTCGGGATCAAGGCGTTTCTGCCGGGCTCGCAGCTGGAGATCCGCCCGGTGCGCAATCTTGACGCCTACATCGGTCAGCAGATCCAGGTTCGCATCATCAAGCTCAACAAGAAGCGCGGCAACGTGGTGGTCTCCCGCAAGGAGCTGCTCGAGGAAGAGCAGTCGGGCCGCCGCCAGGTCACGCTCGAGCATCTGGAGGAAGGTTCGATCCTCACCGGCACGGTCAAGAACCTGACTGACTACGGTGCCTTTGTCGATCTCGGCGGTATTGACGGCCTGCTGCACATCACTGATATGAGCTGGGGCAGGCTGACGCATCCGCGCGACCTGGTCAACGTCGGCGACGAGATCCAGGTCAAGGTGCTCAAGTTCGACAAGGATAAGCAGCGCGTCTCCCTGGGCTTCAAGCAGCTCACCCCTGATCCGTGGCTCGATGCCGTCGAGCGCTACCCGGTCGGCGCGCGCGTCCGCGGCCGTGTGCTGTCGGTTACCGACTATGGGTCCTTTGTGGAACTCGAGCAGGGAATCGAAGGCCTGGTTCACGTCTCCGAGATGACCTGGTCGAAGCGGATGAAGCACCCGTCGAAGATGGTCAAGCCCGGGGATGAGGTCGAGACCATCGTCCTCAGCGTGAACCCGAACGACCGCCGCATCTCGCTCGGCATGAAGCAGCTCCAGGAAAATCCCTGGGAGAACCTCTCTGAGCGCTACCCGGCGGGCACCATCGTCGAGGGGCGCGTACGCAACCTCACCGACTTCGGCGCCTTTATCGAGATTGAAGACGGCATCGACGGTCTGGTCCACGTCTCGAATCTGAGCTGGACCAAGCGCGTCAAGCATCCGTCCGAGGTGCTGAAGAAGGGCGAAAAACTCCGCGCCGTGGTTCTCGGTGTCGAGCCGGAAAATCGGCGCCTGTCGCTCGGCATCAAGCAGCTGCTGCCCGATGTGTGGGAGACGTTCTTTGCCCAGCACCGCGTTGGCGACGTGGTGCACGGCAAAGTTCTGCGCACCGCCCAGTTCGGCGCCTTTATCGAGATCGCGGAGGGAGTCGAAGGACTCTGTCACGTCTCGGAAGCGACGGACGCGTCTGGGGGCCATGCACCGCTCGAAGTCGGCGCGGAGCACGAGTTCAAGATCATCAAGATGAACCAGGAAGAGAAGAAGGTCGGCCTGAGCCTTCGTGCTGTCGGCGAGGAAGCCAGCCGCGCCGAGGTCGAGAACTACAAGGCTCCGGTCTCCAGCTCAACCACCACCTTGGGCGACTTGATGAACTGGAAGCGTGAGCAGTAAGTTCATAAGCCTGCAAAAGAAAGCGCCACCCGCGAGGGTGGCGCTTTCTTTTTGGTCTGAGTTCCAAGCCGTTGGACAAGGCTGTTCGTTTCATGCGGCAATGGAGTTTAGATGAACCGTCGAGCACTGCTCAAAGGAGCTACAGCTCTCCCAGCCGCCGCTATCATGGCGCGCCTGCCTCTGTCCGGCGCGCCAGCTTCTTCTCCTTCCGACCTCAGCCTGCGCATCGAGCCCTGCTCGCTTGAAATAGGACCGGGGATCCACATCTCTACCGTTGCCTATAACGGGCAGGTGCCCGGGCCTCTGCTTCGGCTCAGGCGTGGCAAGCCGCTCGCCATTGATGTCACCAACGCGACCGGGCGGCCGGACCTGGTGCATTGGCACGGCCTGCGCACCGACTCGCTCAATGACGGAGCGAGCGAAGAAGGCTCGCCGCTGATCCCGCCTGCCGAAACGCTGCGCTATCAGCTCACCCCCGAGCCCGCAGGAACCCGCTGGTACCACACCCACGCAAGCGCCATGGACGATCTTGCCGCAGGCACCTACTCAGGCCAATTCGGTTTTCTGCTGGTCGAGGGCGCGCCCGACCCAGGCCGCTACGACCAGGAAGTCAACTTGGCCATCCATCATTGGGGCGGCCACTTCGTTCCCATGGTCGAAACCATGCGCGCTCAGTCGCAGAATGTGCCGCAGACGGCCGGCTCCGATGTCGGCTATAAGTACGCCACCATGAATGCGCACATGCTTGGGTTCGGAGAGCCGGTGCGCGTACGCGCGGGCCAACGCGTCCTGTTTCGTCTGCTCAATGCGAGCGCCACGGAGAACGTCGTGCTCTCGCTCCCCGGGCATCGCTTTCACATCCTGGCAATGGACGGCAATCCGGTTCCGGTCTCGCAATCGGTGGAGACAATCGCCCTGGCGGTCGCGGAAAGGGTCGACGCTGTGGTCGAGATGAATACGCCCGGCGTGTGGGTGTTGGGCTCGACGCTCAAGGCGGGGCGGGACATGGGGCTTGGAGTGGTCATCGAGTATGCCGGCAGGACCGGCGCTCCGACCTGGCACGAGCCTCGCGAACACACCTGGAACTACGGCATGTTCGCCCCAAAAACTACTGCCGCGGCGAAGGTAGAGGACACTTTCACGCTGACCTTCCGTGACGCAGGTGCGCTGAACGGAGCGAAGTTCGATACCTGGACCATCAATGGCGATGCGTGGCCCGAGGTAAAGCCCTTGCTGGTGAAAGCGGGTCGACGCTATCGCATGCTGTTTCGGAATGCGACCGGAGACCAGCACCCCATGCACCTCCATCGGCACGGCTTCGAGGTTACACGGATCGGCGATCAACAGACCAGCGGGCTCATCAAGGACACTGTGAACGTGATGCCCCTTCAGGAAGTCGCGGTTGAGTTTCTGGCGGATAATCCGGGTGACTCGCTCCTGCACTGCCATCAGCAGCTACATATGGACTACGGCTTTATGCAAATCGTGAAATATATAGGCTGAGTAACATGGGTATGAAGCCGGAAAAAACAAGACAAAGTCTGGCAGCTGCGGTCTTACTCATCACGGCGATAGTGCTTGAGCCTGGGTCCTCCGCCCATGCGGCTTCTGGTACAAAGCAACAGGATTGGCCGGTCTATGGCGGCGATGTCATGCAGGATCGCTACTCTTCCCTGACGCAGATCAATCGCAAGAATGTAAGTCGCCTGCGGGTCGCGTGGACTCTCAGGACCGGTAAGCAAGGTGGGTTGCAGACCAATCCCCTTATCGTCGGAGGGGTGCTCTACGGCCTCACTCCAACCCAGGAAGTCTTCGCGCTCGATGGCGCGACGGGCAAAAAGCTGTGGACCTTCACCAGCGGCAAGCCGGGGCTCCAGCCTGTCCGGGGATTGAGCTACTGGACAGACGGCAAGCAGAAGCGGCTTTTCGTGGGCCTGCTCAGCTACCTGTATGCGCTCGACCCGGCCACGGGCAAGCCACTTGCAAGCTTCGGCGACAACGGGCGCATCGACCTGCGCAAGGACCTGGGAGAGGAGGATGTCGCCGACAGCTTTGCCGCCTTGACCACCCCCGGTGTGATCTACAAGGACACGATCATCGTCGGCTTTCGTGCGCCCGAGACCAAGCCCGCGCTGCGCGGCGACATCCGCGCCTACGACGTGCATACAGGCCAGTTGCGTTGGATCTTTCACACCATTCCCCGACCGGGCGAGCCTGGATACGAGACCTGGCCTGCGCACGCCTGGAAACAATCGGGCTCGGCAAACAACTGGGCAGGCATGGCGCTCGACCGCGAGCGCGGAATCATCTACGTGCCCACCGGCTCGGCTGTAGACGACTTCTACGGAGGCGATCGTCTGGGTGACGATCTCTTTGCCGATACGCTGCTCGCCCTCGACGCGAACACCGGCAAGCAGCTCTGGCACTTCCAGGGCGTGCACCACGACATCTGGGATCGCGACTTTCCCTCGCCTCCATCGCTGGTCACGGTTCGCTCGGGCGGGGTACCGGTTGATGCGCTGGCTCAACCCACCAAGCAGGGCTTCCTGTACGTCTTCGATCGCACCACCGGCAAGCCGCTGTTCCCGGTGGAGGAGCGGCCGTTCCCTCCCTCAAGTGTGCCCGGCGAGAAGGCCTCGCTCACTCAGCCGCAGCCACTCGCGCCTGAGCCCTTTGCGCGCCAGCTGCTCACAGAAGACATGCTCACCACCCGCACGCCGGAAGCGCATGCGTGGGCGGTCGAGCAGTTTAAGACTTTCCGCAGCGAGGGGCAGTTCGTTCCCCTGCAGGTGGACAAGCAGACGGTGGTCTTTCCCGGTTTTGACGGCGGTGCGGAATGGGGAGGGTCAGCGGTCGACATCAAGACAGGCGTGATTTACATCAATGCCAACGATCTCGCCTGGACCGGCGGCCTCACCCTCAGAAAGCACGGCGGCGGCCTGGGCTCGGAGGTTTATCAGAGCTTGTGCTCCGGCTGCCATGGAGCGGATCGCCAGGGCGCGCCGCCTGCGTTTCCCTCGCTGGTCGACGTGCACCAGCGACTCTCTGACACTGAGATCACGGCTATCATCCACAACGGAAAGGGCCGCATGCCCTCGGCTCCAAGCGTCCGGGAGGCGCGATTGGCCGCGCTGCTGGAATACCTCAAGACCGGCAAGGAGGAAGCGAACCGTGCGTCCGGCGCCGCATCGCCGTCTCCCGACCGGCGGGAGCTGCTCGGAGCCAAGGTCTACAACAAGTATTGCGCACTCTGCCATGGGGAAGACCTGCTCGGCGCGCCCTCAAATTACCCCGCTCTCGTCGGCGTTCGCGCCCGCCTCGCGGACACGGAGATTCTCAGCAACGTTCACAATGGGAAGGGCCGCATGCCCGGCTTTCCCGCGCTGCATGAGACCGACACCTCAGCTCTGCTGCGCTTCCTGGGTGACCGTCCGGCCCCATCTTTCGAGAGTGCAGGCAGCAAGCGTGAGGCCGAATCTACAGCTGCCTCGACCGCCAACCTGTCGCCGTACCAGTTCACCGGCTATCGCAAGTTCCTCGACCGGGACGGCTACCCGGCCGTCGTGCCTCCCTGGGGGACGCTCAACGCCATTGACTTGAACACGGGCAGGTACCTGTGGAAGGTGCCTCTCGGCAACTATCCGGAACTCGCAGCCAAGGGGCTGGCGAACACCGGGTGCGAAAACTATGGTGGCCCCGTGGTGACCGCAGGCGGACTCGTCTTTATCGCCGCAACTGTCTACGACCACACGATTCGCGCGTTCGACAGCAGGACGGGCGAGCTGCTCTGGTCCGCGAACCTGCCCTTTGCCGGCAATGCCACGCCTGCTACCTACATGATCGGCGGACGGCAGTACCTGGTCATCGCGACCAGCAATGCCCGCAACGTCAAGGGACCGCAAGGCGCGGCCTATGTTGCCTTCGCCCTTCCCTGACAGTCTGATCCGTCCCCTCACCGGAGTGGAGGACGGCCAATGGGGAGCAATAGAGGGCGTGGTTCGCGCCGTTCGGGCAAAGAATCCAGCCGCGAGGTCGAGAGCTACAAGGCCCCGGCTCTAGCTCAACTGTCACCCGGGGCGAGCTGATGAGAGGGATTGCAGCGCCTGGCGTCGTCCGCCGATCCTGTAGTCGCCCCCGCAGTGGGATTGGCTCTAAAGTCTCAGTAATGAGCGAAAACTAACAGCCTATCTTGCGTTCGCGCTGTCTAAAGCTGTGCCAGTTTCAACCGAGCGTCCCACGCGCAGCACCGTCGCCTCATCGAAGTGCGCACCCAGGATCTGGACTCCGATCGGCAAGCCTTCCTTCGATTTTCCAGCAGGCACCGAAAGGCCACAGATGCCTGCGAGCGAGGCCGTCACGGTGTAGATGTCCGCGAGATACATGGCCAAAGGATCGTCGACCTTTTCTCCGAGTCTGAAGGCGGGCGTGGGCGCGACCGGGGTCACGATTGCGTCGACCTCACTGCCGAAGACCTTCACGAAATCACCGGCCAACAGTCGTCGCACCTGCTGCGCCTTGCGGTAGTAGGCGTCATAGTAGCCCGCGCTCAGCGCATAGGTTCCCAGCAGGATACGGCGTTTGACCTCGGCGCCGAAGCCTGTATCGCGCGATTCGCGATACATGGCGGCGAGCGTAGAGACTCCCGGCTTGCGGTACCCGTAGCGGACGCCGTCAAACCGGGCCAGGTTGGAACTAGCCTCGGCCGTCGCCAGAACGTAGTAGGCGGGCACGGCGTAGCGGGTATGCGGCAGGGAAATCGATTTGATCTCGGCGCCTCCGTCGCGTAAGGCATCGATGGCGCGCTCAACCGCCTCCCGTACCTCGGGGTCCAATCCCTCGCCAAAGTACTCCGCCGGCACGCCGATGCGCAGACCATTGACGCCGTTTTCAAGCGAGGCGGTGTAGTCAGGCACCGGCTCCGGCGATGAGGTCGCGTCGAGCGGATCGTCGCCCGCCATCACTCCGAGCATCAGCGCCGCATCACGAACGGTGTTGGTGAGGGGCCCGACACGATCCAGCGAAGACGCAAAAGCGATCAGCCCATAGCGCGAGACACGCCCGTAGGTGGGCAAGAGGCCGACAACGCCGCAAAAACTGGCGGGCTGGCGGATCGAGCCGCCTGTGTCCGTCCCGAGCGTCGCAAGTGCCATGCCCGCAGCAACCGCGGCCGCTGACCCTCCGGAGGACCCCCCGGGCACGCGATCAAGCGCATGCGGATTGCGCACGGGCCCATATGCGGAGTTCTCGTTTGACGAGCCCATCGCAAACTCATCGCAATTGAGCTTGCCCAGTACGATCGCGCCCGCTTCTTCAAGCCGCCGTACCGAGGTGGCCGTGTAGGGTGCTACATAGCCTTCCAGCACCTTGGATCCCGCGGTCGCCTGCAGGCCCTCGATCGACAGCACGTCCTTGATCCCGACCGGCACGCCGGCCAGCGGAGGCAGCGGCGCTCCCGCGGCAACCATTCCGTCGATGCGTGCAGCCTGCACCAGTGCGCGTTCGCGACAGGTGGCGAGATAGGCGTTGATCTGACCGTCGCGAAGCTCGATCTGCTTTAGGCACCCTTCCGCCAGCGTTCCGGCGGTCGCTGCTCCGCTTTCAAGCGAGGAGCGGACCTGGGCGATCGAAAACATCTCCGTCGTGCCCAGTGTGTCGAGTGCCGCGTCGAGGTCGTCCTGCGTGTGAGCCATGGTCCCTCGTTACCGTTCAATCACTTTAGGAACCTTAAAGAAGGTGCCGTCGGTTGCAGGCGCGCCGGACATCACCCGGGCGCGATCGAGCGAGGGCCTTGGTTCGTCCGTCCGGAGAGGCTCGGTTGCCCCATGAAGCAGGTCGGAGACCTGCGCCATCGGTTCGACGCCCGTGGTGTCCAGCTGGTTCAGCTCAGCGATGTGGCCCAGGATGGCGTTGAGATCGCGCTCTAACCCGAGCTCCTCGGCAGCCGTGAGTTCAAGCGAAGCCAGTGCGCCAACGTGGCGGATGACGTCGGCAGTCACAACACGCGTGGCTTGCAGCTCTGCCGTGCTTCGGCCGGAGGAGTCGTTGAACATTTCCATCTTCCAGAGTATAGCCGTGCTTACTGGACCACGAGCGTGAAGACGGCTGTCCGCTGCGCGCCGGGGAACGATCCGGTGACCGTGATCGTGTAGGACCCGGGAGGAGTCTGCGCACCCCCACCGGAGCCGCCGGTCCCGCTCGTGAGCCCGGCGCTCGCATGCACGCCGCAGGCAGTTGGCAGGATGGCGAGCCCAGCCGCCAGCAGAACGATCGCGAATGCTCGTCGAGCGCGTCGGCTGAAGCAAAGCAGCGGCGCCAGCAGCGCAAAGGCAGCGGCTGCACGAAGCAGTCCGCGCGGATTTGGCGCGAGTTGTGCGGACGTGACGTTCGTATGGACGGTCACCAGGGCAGTGCCTGTGGTTCCGTTCGCTACCTGCAGGCTGACCGGGTTCACCGTGCAAGTCGCGTCTGCCGGCGCGCCGGAGCAGCTCATCGTCAGCGTACCTGAGGAGGTGCCGGTCGGCGTCGCGAGCACCTGGAATGTCGCGGCCTGCCCAGGAGTAATAACGGCGGTGGCCGCGCCCGCAACCGATAGTTGGAAATCCTCGCCGCTGCCCGTCATGTTTACTACCAGAGCCCGGGTGAGCGTGGTGCTGGTCACTGCAACCTGGCCGGTCTGGCTGCCGACCTGCGGAGGAGTAAAGGCCACGGTGAAGGTACATTGTGCTCCCGGCGCGAGCGTCGAAGGGCAGTTGTTCACCGGCAAGGTAAACGCAGAGCCGGAGAGCGCCACCTGTACTCCGGCCAGGGGGAGCTCTCCGTCGTTGGTGACGGTCACTGTCTGCGCCGGCGTGGTGCTGCCCACGGCGTAGCCGCCGAAGCTGATCTGGCTGGGCGCGAGAAATGCCGTCGGCGGCGGACTGCCAATGCCGGAAAGCGCCACTGTCTGCGTTCTCATGGCGTCTGCCACCGTCAGCGTGCCTGCCTGAGCGCCAACCGCGGTCGGCACGTAAGCGACCGAAATGGCGCACGAGGCGTGACCCGCGACGGTTCCTCCGCAGTTGTTGGTCCCGGTGAAGGGTCCGCTCACGGTAACTGCGACAGCGTGGAGCGTGGCGTCACCGCTGTTCGTCAGGGTGACCGGCTGCGTGGGCGAGATGGTACCCACGGTCTGCGAGGCGAATGAGAGAGAGGCGGGTGCAAGCGTGTCTGTCGCGAGAGCGACACCGATCCCCGAGAGCAACGTGGCCTCTGTAACGCTGCCGCTGGAGGCGGTGAGCGTGCCGACGCGGGTGCCGCTCGCAGTCGGCGTAAAGGTGACGGAAACGGTGCAGCCGGTGTTGGCTGCTAGGGTTGCGCCGCAGGTGCTGGCAGAGATGGCGAAGTCGCCCGTGATCTGCGGAGCGGCAAGCGGGATGCCGACTGTGCCCGTATTCGAGATGGTCACGTTTCCGGGAGCCGAGGGCGACCCGATTGGCGTAGCGGTAAAGGTCAGCGTCGCAGGGTTCAGCACCAGAGAGGCGGGCGCAAGCCCGATGCCATCGAGTCTGGCCGCGGCGCCCGTCCCGGGAGCGGCCACCAGCAGCGTGAGCATACCCGGCACGTCCCCGACGGAGGTGGGCGCAAATGCGATCTGCAGGCTGCAGCTTGAGCCTACCGTGAGTGGGCTTCCGCAGCCGCTGCTGACCAGTTGGTAGCCGTTAGAGAGGATGGGCGTCTGCACCAGCGCCGGCGCTCCGCCGGTGTTGGTTACGCTGATGGTCTGTGGGGGAGAGACCGAGTTGTCTGCAACTGAGCCGAAGCTGAGCGTTGTGGGATTAAGGCTGAGCGCGGCCGGCGTTACACCAGTGCCATCCAGGGCCACCGCGCTTGAAGCTCCGGCGACGGACAGGGTGCCGGGCCGATCGCCCGTAGCAGACGGGCTGAAGATAATGCCAATCGTACAGGCAGAGTCCGCCGCAAGCGTCGCGGGGCAGCCGTTTGAGGCGATCTTGTAATCGCCTGTAATCGTAGGCTGGGGTACAGCGATGAGCGCTCCACCGGCGTTTGACAGGGTAGCTGATTGCGGGCTGGAGCTTTGGCCGTCAACGATCGAACCGAACTGGATCGAAGCCGGCGACAGCGTAAGCGCGCCTGGCGCGACGCCGTTGCCGCTTAATGCAGCAGTCGCCGGGCTGGAGGGGAAATTGCCCGCGACGCTAAGAACGCCGCGACGAACACCCGCGGCAGATGGGGTGAAGGTGACTGAAATCGTACAGGAGGCTGCGGCCGCGAGCGAACTGCCACAGGTCTGCGCACTTACTGAGTAGTCACCGCCGGCAAAGATTGCGCTTAGCTGAACGGCACTGCCGCCGCTGTTCATCACCGAAGTTGATAAGGTCGCAGATGAGCCCTCGACCACCGATCCGTAGGCAAGCTGGGCAGGATGGAAGGCGAGCGCTCCGGCAGCAACCCCAACGCCGTCAAGGGCAGCCGTGGTCTGCCCGCCCGGCATCGAGCCGAGAATGGTCAGCAGTCCCGGGGTGTCGCCAGTGCCGATGGGCGCAAAGGCGATCGAGATGCTGCAACTGGCTCCCGCTGCGATGCTGCCGTTGCAGCTGTCGGCAACAATCTTGTAACTGCTGGTCACCGCGGAGGATTGCACCGTCACTGCTGCGCCGCCGGTGTTCGTGGCGGTTATGGTTGAGGCAGTCGAAGAGGTGTTTTCGATCACAGTGCCGAAATTCAGTGAGGCTGGAGACAGCGTGAGATTGCCGGGCGCCACCCCGCTACCGCCCAGGGCGGCGATGGCCGGGCTGGCCGGAAAGTTTCCGGGCAAGCTCAGTGTCCCGTTCTCAGGGCCGGGCGCGGACGGCGTGAAAGCGATCCTGATCTGGCATGACGCGCTGGGCGCCAGAGTGCCGATGCACGCATTCGCGACGATGCTGTAGCCGGCCGTGACGGCGGCAGGCTGCAGCGCCACTCCAACCCCGCCCGTGTTGGTGGCGGAGATGGCCGCAAGCCCGGTGCTGCCGACAACCACGCCGCCAAAGTTCAGTGCCGTTGGCGCAAAGCTGATAGCCCCGGCAGCTACCCCGGTGCCGAAGAGCGCGACGCCGGCGGGGCTGCCCGCAAAGCTGCCGGAGATCGCCAGCGCACCCGTGCGGCTGCCGGTTGCGGTCGGCGTGAAGCTCACGGCCATCGTGCAACTGCTGGCCGCCTGGAGCGATGCGCCGCAGGTGTTCGCAGCGATGGCGAAGTCCCCGGTGATGCTGGGCGCCGTAAGCGTGACCGGTGCTCCTCCGCTGTTTGTGGCGGTTACCGTCACAGAAGCAGCCGTGCTGTTCAGAGTGACCGGACCGAAGTTGATGCTCGCCGGAGAGAGGTCGAGCGTGCCCGGGGTGACGCCGGTGCCGGATAGTGAGGCAGTCCTCGGACTCGCCCCAAAGTTGCCGCTGAGGCTGAGAGTTCCGGACCGCGGCCCGGCCGCTGTCGGCGCGAAGATCACTTCCATGGTGCACGAGCCGGACGGGGCGAGCGTGGCGCTGCAGTTGGTCGACTGAACAGAAAAGTCACCCGTGGCGACTGGTGCCTGTAGCGAAACCGCAACCCCGCCGGGATTTGTAGCGACGATAGCTACAGCTGCCGATTCGCTGCCGATAACAACCGCGCCGAAGCCGGCGCTGGAGGGGGAAAGACTTAGGTTCCCTGGCTTCAGGCCCGTCCCCGAAAGTGTTGCCACAGCCGGACTGGCAGCGAAGCTCCCCGCAATGCTGAGCGCTCCTTGAGCGGCACCCGCGATCGCGGGCGCGAAGTCCACGGACACCATGCAGGTGCTGGACGGCGCGAGTGAAGCTGCGCAGGTCGTAGAGGTGATGGTGAAAGGACCGGTAACCGCCGCCGGCTGGAGCGACACCGCCACGCCGCCGCTGTTTGTGCCCGTGAACGTTACAGATGCCGAGGTCGCGCCGGTGACAACCGAACCGAAGTTGGTCCCGGCGGGCGAAAGCGTCAGGTTGCCGGGCGCGAGCCCGGTGCCGGAGAGTGCCGCCATGGCCGGACTGCTCGCAAAGCCGCCCGCGATGCTGAGAGTGCCCGACCCGCTGCCTGTCCCGGACGGGCTGAAGTTCACAACGACCGAGCAGGAGTACCCGGGGCTGAGCGAAGCCTGGCAGCTGGTGGAGACGATCTTGAAGTCGCCGGACGCGCTCGGCGGCTGCAGCGTGACAGCAATGCCGCCTGAGTTCTTAGCGGTAAAGGTTGCAGATGCCGACGCGGTCCCGACAACCACGGCTCCGAAGTTGTATGAACCCGGTGAAAGGGAGAGGGTGCCTGGCGAGAGGCCGGTCCCGTTCAGCACTGCCTGGACCGATCCGCCGGCGACATTCGCCGCGATGGTCAGCGATCCCGGACGAGCCCCGGCCTGAGCCGGCGTAAAGACTACCTGAACCAGGCAGCTGGCGGCCGCCGCAAGCGAATTGCCGCAGCTGTTGGCGCTCACCTGGTAGTCCCCTGGTGCGGTTGAGAAGGAGGTAAGCTGGACCGGAGAGCCGCCGGTGTTGGTGATCGTCACCCCCTGAGCGGGCGACGAGACACCGATCCCTGCCGGAGGAAAGGTCAGCGAGGAAGGCGACAGCAGCAGCGCTCCGGGAGCGAGCCCGGTACCGTCGAGAGCGGCGGTGGCGGGGCTTGTGGGAAGATTGCTGGGGATGCTCAGAGTTGCGGGCCGATCGCCGGTGGCGGCCGGATGGAAGAGTACCTGCAAGGTGCACTGCGCGCTCAGGGCGAGGGTCGCTCCGCAGGTATTGCTGCTGATCTGGTAATCCGTTTTAGAGGTGGACGGTGTACCCAGTTGGATCGCGACGCCCCCGGTGTTGGACAACGTAATCGTCTGTGCGGCCGACGATGTTCCTTGCACGATGGAACCAAACTGGAGCGATGAGGGTTGGGCGTTCAATGCGCCGGCTGCGACCCCGTTGCCGGTGAGCGCCGCAGTCACCTTTCCTCCGGAGATGTTGGAAGCAGGCACGGTCAGGATCCCGGTGCGTGCGCCGAGCGCCGTAGGCGCGAAGCTCACCGCGATCATGCAGCTGGCGGCGGCAGCGAGAGAGCTGCCGCAGGTTGTTGCTCCGGGTGAGTAGTCACCCGTCACGGTCGCGGAGCTAAGCGTAGCGGCAACGCCCCCCGTGTTCATGACCACAAAGCTCTCGGCAGCGGATGCGGAGCCCAGCGCTACAGAACCATAGCTATAGCTGGATGGAGTCAGCGTAAGAGCGGCCGCTGCGAGCCCTGTACCAGATAGGGCGTCGGTGACTTGGCCTCCACTGATGCTGGTTGAAGGGACACTGAGCGTCCCAGAGATGATGCCGGCGAAGGTGGGATTGAAGGTGAGGCTGATTGTGCAGCTGGCGCCGCCGAGCAGCGTCGCTCCGCAGCTGGTGCTCGCAACAAGAAAACCGGAGGACACGCCCGGAGTTCCTAGCTGCGCCGGGACTCCTCCGCTGTTGGTGAGCGCGATGGCCACGGCGGGCGAGGCTGCGCCCACTGCTGTTCCGGCGAACATTGCGGGACTGGGAAAGAAGGAGAGAGCTGCCGGCGCCACGCCGGTTCCAGAGAGCGCCGCTGTTGCTGTTGAGGCGCTGCCGGCGAGAGTGAGCGTGCCGGTCTGGCTGCCGGTTGCACTCGGCGTAAAGCTGACCTGAATCGTGCAGGAGCCGCTGGCCGTCAGCGTAGAGCCGCAGGTGGTTGACTCGACGGTAAACCCGGCGCTCGTTGCCGGTGCCGCAAGGGTGGCGGCAACTCCGCCGGTGTTGGTGGCAGTAAAGGTCGTCGGCGCGGGGGCGGCGGCCGCGCCGGAAGACGATGATGTTGCTGGAAGCCTCGC
>CAXUND010000040.1:0-27988 GCA_964252445.1 uncultured Acidobacteriaceae bacterium
TGGTCCTCCGGCTCGTGGCCCGCGGGGAATGTGGGCGGCGCGCCCCCCGCGCGGACGGCCACGGACCCGAAGCTGCTCGATGTTGGACTAAGGACTACGACTCCGGCCGTGGCTCCGATGCCGGAGAGTGCCGCGGTGGCAGCTCCGCCGGTGATGTTCATGGCAGGCACGGTCAGCGTTCCGGAGACGGTTCCCACGGTGGTCGGGGAGAACGTGATCTGCAACACGCAGGTAGCGCTCGGTGCAAGCGTCGCGCCGCAGGTGCTGCTCGCAACGGCGTAGTGCGCGGTCGTACTCGGTGTGCCGAGTTGCACAGGAACCCCGCCCGAGCTGGTCACGGTCACCTCCTGCGCGGCGGAGGTGGACCCGATGGCAGTCGTAGCGAACACCACGCTCGATGGTGCCAGCGTAAGTGCAGCCGGGGTGAGGCCGGTACCGCTGAGAGTGTCGGTGACGCTGCCGCCGGCAGCATTCGCTGCCGGAACTGTGAGCGTGCCAGGCTGGGTGCCTGCGGTCGATGGATCGAAGGTGATTGCGATGGCGCAGGTGCTCGCGGGCGCAAGAGTCGCGCTACAGGTAGTGGAGGTGATCTTGTATTCCGAGGAAACGGAAGGCGTGCCGAGCTGCGTGGGCACACCGCCGCCGGCGGTAACGGTGACCGTCTGGGCGGCAGAGATCGTCCCGATCACGGTTGCAGGAAAGGTCACCGGGCTGGGTGAAAGCGTAAGTGACGGCGCTGCAGCGCCTGTGCCGGAGAGTGCATCGGTCGCCTGGCCGCCGGAGATGTTAGGTGCGGGGACCGTGAGCAGCCCGGCCTGGCTCCCGGTTGCCGAGGGAGTGAAGGCGATCTCGAGCGTACAAGCTGCGCCCGGGGCCAGCGCGGCTCCGCAGGTGCTGCTCAGCACGTTGTAGCCGCTGGAGGTCGAGGGCGTGCCGAGCGCGACGGCCACTCCACCTGAACTGGTCACCGTCACGGCCTGCGCCGGCGAAGTCGCGCCCACGGCGGTCAGCGGGAAGGCGACTGGTGCGGGCGACAGGGTGAGAGCCGCCGGCGCCAGGCCGGTGCCGTCCAGGCTGACCGTGGGCGCCGGACCAGAGAGATTGCTGGGAACGGTCAGCGTGCCGGGACGGTTCCCGGATGCCGTCGGGGTGAAGGCTATCTGCATGGTGCAGCTTGCGCTTGGAGCCAGGATCGCGCTCGAGCAGGAGTCGTTCGAGAACGCGTAATCGCCGGCGAGAGTGGGCGTGCCCAGCTGGATCGCCGTGGCTCCCGTGTTGTTCGCGGTAACCGTTTGTGCCGCGGCCGTCTGCCCGATCACCGTCCCTGGAAACGTCAGGGAGGTCGGGCTGAGCGTCAGCACGCCTGGCGCCAGGCCCGAACCGTTGAGTGCTGCGGTGATCTGGCCGCCGCTGACGTTGGCCGAAACGGTAAGCACACCCGGCTGGCTGCCGGCTGCCGTCGGCGTGAAGGTCACGGCGATGGAGCAACTCGCGCCCACCGCCAGCGCAGACCCGCAGTTGTTGCTCTCGGCGTACTCGCTGCTGGCGACGATGCCGGCGATGGTCAGGGTGACGCCCCCGGTGTTCGTGAGCATCACTGATTGCGCGGCGCTTGCCGTGTTCAGCGCCTGCGCGGCAAAGGTTAACGATGCAGGCGTCAGCGTTGCCGTAGCCACCTGCGGGGCGGTGAGCAGGCCGATCTTCCAGATGCCTCGGCCATAGGTGCTCGCGAGCACCAGGCTGCTGGAGCCATTGTTGTAGATCTGCAGTTCGGTCACCGGTGCATTGGGCAGGCCTGTTCCGTACACCGCCCAGCAGTTTTGCGTGGCGCAACTGGTGACGGATTGGGTCACATAGACGCCGGCATCGGTCGCGACGTAGACCACTGAAGCCTGGTTTGGATCGACGACGATGCTGTTGACCGGGGCGACCGGCAGCCCGCCCCCGATGTCAAGCCAGTGGCCGCCGCCATCGGTGGAGCGATAGATCAGCTGCGAGTTGATGCCATTGCCGGGGAATCCCTGGACCGCTGCATAGACGGTCTCGCCAGTGGAGTCATGCGGATCGACCGCGATGCTCGAGATGGTGAAGCCGCCTGGATTGAACTGACCCTTGCTGCTGGTGTTGTTAGTGACCGGCGAGTTCGCGAGATCGGTCCACGTAAACAGGCCGGAGGACTGCGTCACCGTCGATCCGTAAAGGTGCCCCTGCACGTCGGAGCCGTTGATCGCAGTTCCGTACATGCCGGCGTAGATGCGCTCATTGCCGCTTGTTGCCGGCAGGTTGCCGCTGGCGGCGAGCGAGCGCAGGATGGCGTTGCTAGTACACATGGGCTGCTGGTTGCCATCGAGCATGGGGCTGAGCAGGTTTGAGGAACTCCAGCCGGCACCCGTCGCAGGCCCTCGCCAGACCCGGCAGGTGCCCACCAGCATGTTCGCGCTGTTGAACGGGTCGAGGATCCAGGGCGCATCGACGTCATCGTAGTCAGCATCTGCATCGACCTGCGTGCGCCCGATGGCCGGGCTCGAACCGAATGTGGCGGCGTTGCAGCTCACGCTCTCGGTGCAGCGATGGATGGTGACGCCTGCGCCCGCATCGGTGTACCAGTTCTGAGGAGCTGCGGGGTCGATGGCCACAAAGCCGCCCTCGCCTGTAAGCACCTGCTGCCAGGGAGCGGTGCTGCCGGCGGATTCAGACGCGGCGCTTTCCGCGGCGGCGGTCCCGAATTCGCCAATGCTGGTGAGCAACACGGCGGAGTTCGCCGGACTGACGGCGAAGTGCGTTGTCTCGGCCAGCGAACCGATGCCGGGATTGAGATTCTGGTAGTGGGTAGCGTCTGTCGCCGCGCAGACCGAGCCGGTCTGCCCCACCGCATCGGTCGTGCGCCACAGCCCGCCATCGTTGCCGAAGTAGACCAGACCGCTGCTCCCGAAGGTCGACTCGAACGCATGCTCCGCCGGCGCTACCGAGGCGGACGCGCAGCTGTTGACGTTGGTTGTGTTGCGCCAGGCGCAGCTGTTCGCCAGACTGCAGCGAAAGATATCCTCGGTGCCGACCAGCAAAATGGTGTCCTGCTGCTGCGGCAACGCGGCTAAGGCCAGGTTGTAGTCGGCCTGCGGGATCGACCCATTGCTCGCGTCGAACGCAGTCGAGTCCAGCTGCGTTGCGAAAGTCACCGTAGACGAAGCGCAGGTGGTCACCGGCAGACCATTGGCCGAGCACTTGTCCTGAAAGAGTCCTTGGTCACCGTTATTCACGTCTACCGTGAGCGAGAACATGTCTCCCGTGACCGGCTGCACGGCCAGCGCTCCGCGAAAGATTGCGCAGGCCGGGTTGCCGAACCCGCCGGGATTGGTAGGGCAGTCGGCCGTCGACAGGTTGGGGCCGGGCTGATTCGAAAGACGGGTCCAGGTGATGCCGTCGGGCGAGGAATAGTAGCCGTGATAGCGAACCGCGGCATAAAAGCTTTGGCGCTTCGGATTCCAGACCACTGCCGTCGCCGGATTGCCGGGCGGCTCGAAGCTCGAGTGCGCGGACTGGACCACCTGGCCGCCCTGGTCCTCGATCGTGGCTAGGAACCACGTCACGCCTGCGTCTTCCGAGTAGTACAGGCCGCCCACCGTGTAGGTGGCTGAACCGGCGTTGACGATGGCGCCTTCAAGCGACTGCGAAACGGCGGCCACCACCAGCTGCGGGTTCGCCGTGCTCCACGCAAAGCCGGCAAAGCCCTCACCGGTGAAGTTGTAGTTAATGCCGCCGGTATACCCGTCGCTTGATCCCGGGATCAGCGACCAGGTGTTCCCGTTATCCGTTGAGCGCAGAATCCCCACTCCGTAATAGGAGTCAAGCGCGTCGTTGGTGTCGCCGGTGCCGGCCAGAATGACCCCGGTTTGTCCTGGCTGCACCGTCAATGCGCCGATGCTGAGCGAGGCGAGGGTTCCGCCGTTCTGGGTGAAGGCGGAAAGGTCATCGGTGAGCGGTGTAAAGACCACGGGAGAGCCGATCTTCGCGTTGGTGGACTTCCACACTCCGCCGCCGGTCGAGCCGAAGTAGACGGTGTTGCCGCTGGTGTCGGATGGGTCGGCGGCGACGCTGGTGATGCGGCCGGTCACGGCGCCGAACGCCGAAGTGGTGACCTGGGCGGGCCCTGCCGGGATCCAGGTCGGCGTGCTGGCGGAGCCGCTTGTGTTCGGCAGCAGCTGCTCCTGTTGACGGGCGTCACGCAGTCGGGCAGCCGGAGAAAGGGCGGAGCTGCCAACGCCGCGTTCGGCGAGGAATCGGTGTGCGGCCTTCGCGTGCGCGGACGCGTTCTTCGCGTGCTCAGGCTCGCCTCTGCGCACCACAGACGGCATGGACGGGACTCGGTCCTGCACCTGCGCACCGCCGGCGAAGAAGGTCGCCAAGCCAAGCGCAGAGCTCACCAGGCACACTACCGCCCTCGATGCCGCCATGCCGAATCACCCGCCACCTCCGCTGGCATACAGGCAGCCGCCTTCGCTCGCTCAAGGCGCAAGCCTGGAACGAGTGGGGTGCCGCGCTCGCGACAGATCGGCGCCGCAGTGGCCCCGGGACCTCGGCTAGCGCTTCAAACCAGGAGGAAGTGTTAGGGAGATTATCGGCATCCGAAAGGGAACGCTAAACATTACTTCGGTTTGAAGAGCAAGGCTTGTTCGACTGAAGTTCTTGGAACAGACCGTTCTACGGACCTCGCGCGCTTACCGCACCTGGCTCCTGGGAGGATCAGGGTGAGGGTGCCTGGACTACGTTTGAGAAGTGCCCGATCGCTCATCGCGCAGCCGTTCCTTAAATTAGCGTCTAGAGATCGAGCGACAACCTATGCGGAATCCCCAAACACCCGTCCATCGCGCACATTCTGGATGTAGCGCTTCGAATTAAACTTCCTGCCGGTAGACGCGCCGGACATGTAGCGCACCGTGCCGAAGATCTCGCGCTCAAACCACGGCCGATCGTGCACGCCGGCGAGCGCCCAGGCTACGCCGGCGTAGCCGTTAGGATCGCGCCCGTCGAGGAAATAACGATCGTTCATCCACACGCAGGTGTCATAGGCCTTGGCCGGCGTGGGCGACCACTCGAGGATCTTCTTCGCCCAGTACATGCGCATGTAGTTGTGCATCCATCCATGGCGCACCATCTGGATCTGCGCGGCATTCCACATCTCGTCATAGGTTTCGCCGCGATCCATCTGCTCGTAGCTGTACTCGGGGTTGCGCTTGTCGCGGGCATGCGCCTGCAGGGTCTTCTGCGCCCATTCGGGAGCGCAGTCGATAGTGTCGTAGCTGGGCACGTAGCGCACGAAGTTGATCGAGAGTTCGCGCCACGCCAGAACCTCATTGTAGAAAGCATCCCGCGCCTGAATCGTCGCCCTGCCCTTGTCCACAGCAGCCTGGATGGCGCGCGCGACCGTTAGCGGCCCGATGTGGCCGAAGTGCAGGTATGGCGATAGCTGGCTGGTGCCGTCCGACTCTGGGTAGTTACGCGCGGCGTCGTAATGGAGCAGCTTCTGGTCAACAAAATGGGCGAGCTTCTTGAGACCCGCGTGAGTGCCGCCGGTGAAGGAGTCGACCGGCGCGCAGGTTCGATCAAAGTCGCGCCAGCCCCTGGTCACGTCGGTGCGTACGTCAAAGGACTCAAAGTTGTTAGGGCGATCCCAGGCGTGGTGCGCAAGGGTCACTGGCTCAGGGACAAGGTATTTGGGCAGCTCGGCGTAGAGCTTTGGACGGAAGTGGTGGACGGCGAAGAAATGCTTGAGAAAAGTCTTCGATGGAACTGCCGCTTCCGCATCGACGGTCCAGAATGGGATGTCCAGGCGCTTTGCCAGTACGGCGCGCCAGCGCTCCGGCTCACGCATCACGTTCTCGTCGCCAACGACGATAGCGGCGTCGAGTTCCTTGAGCAGCTTCTCAAGAGCATTGTGCGGTGGGCGGCGGACGATAAAGCTGACGTTCCGCGCCGCGAGATCTTCCTCGATATCAGGCAGTCCCTGGTTCAGGAAATGGTAGTGACGCCAATTTGCGTGCGGGAAGTTGGAGATCGCCGAGAAGAACGCGATTACCGGCAGGCCCAGTTCATTGCCGAGCGCAATCGCAACGTCGAGTGCCGGGTTGTCTACCCCGCGCTGAGCGCGCTGCATCCAGTAAACGACGGTCTTCGCGCCTGGACGCGGAGAACCAGGGCGGCGGACTAGGACTCGAGGGTTGTCAGCGAGTGTGGCGATGGCAGCGGAGGGCTCCGATGATGCCGCGGCCGCCGGGTTCTGCTCACTCATCTTTCGATCTTAACGGGGAGTAAATACCTGAGGGTGCCAGCACACCGCCTCGCTGTTGGTCTGGTCGTAAGGAGGGAAGCTACGCGTTTTCTAGAGCCTTGCAGGCACGGGATCGAAACCTCTCTCGATAATTTCAGGACCGGCTACTCGTCACCCGATCGTCTGCACGGGATCAGCTTTGAAGTCGTCAAGATCGATCAGACCGTTACAGTGCGCATCGATCGGCACTCAGCCGTCCAGCATCCAAGTGCCATGCTTCCGGCAGCCTTTATGCTTGACCATTCCCCTTTACTGCTGGAGGAGTCCATGACTCGCCAGTTTGCCTACCTGCTGCTGCTGGCGCTACCCATTGCGTGCATCTCCTGGACGGTAACTCACGAAGAAGTCTTTCGGGAGCCGCGCGAGTTCTGCAAGCAGCGGTGTGAGACCGGGCAAGCTCTGGTGGTGCGGAAGTTCTTCTATCTGTTCACCTGTGAGTATTGCTTCAGCCACTACGTGGCGGCGCTATTTCTGTTGCTGACACAGTTTCAAATGCTTTACCAGGGATGGCGCGGGTTTGCCGTCTCCTGGTTTGCCCTGGTGTGGATCGCGAATGTCTACATGAGCTTTTTCAATCGCCTGCGTCTGGACATCAAGCACGAGAACGTGACCATCGCCGTCGAGCAGACGAAGGAAGAAATCGCCAAGACGCAGCAGCTACAGGAGAAGTAGCCTGCGCGAATGAACTTATGGGCTCTGTGCTCCGAAATCCTCTAAGAAAAATTGTGCGTCGAGTCGATAACCACCTCCCGATCCAAGAAAAGCCGGCGCCGTCGCTTCTAAACGCGAGCTGCAGTGTCGGAGCGTTGCCGGGGCTCGTGTAGTTAGACATCGTTTGAGCCCGGTGGCCTTGCGCGTTACCTCTACATCCAAGCAGAATGATGTCGATGATGACCAGCTCTTCTCGCCCAGGACGCGCCGTGCAGCTTGTCTGCGGGCTGGCCCTGGCGCTGATCGCGACGTCCGGCGCGCGCGGCCAGCAAAGCCGCCCGCGCATCACCGGGATCTCGCACATGTGCGTATACGCGAGCGATCTCGCGGAAAGCGAGAAGTTCTACGCGCACATCCTGGGCGCGACGAAGGGCAGCGATCCCCAGGATCCAGCCGGGACGCGCTACTACTTCAGCTCCACCCAGTTTGTTGAAGTCCTGCCTCTACCCGCAGAGCACACCTTGAGCCGCATGGCTTGCGTCGCCTACAGCACAGAGGATGCGGCGGCGATGCGAGCCTACCTCGGCAGCCGGGGCCTGGAGAGTGTCGGTGAGCTCAGGAGCGCACCTGACGGCAGCCGCTGGTTTGATACCAGGGACCCGGAGGGCAACGTAGTCGAGTTTTACCAGCCGGGCCGAGCCTACCAGCCATCCGCCAAGGCCGTCAGCGTCGCTCCGATTGCCACGCGGATCATCCACGTAGGTTACCTGGTGCATGACCGGGCGGCGGAGGATCACTTCTACCGCGAGATCCTCGGCTTCCGACCGTACTGGTACGGCGCCATGCAGGCGGGCCTGGTGGACTGGGTCTCGCAACAAGTGCCGGATGGGCATGACTGGCTCGAATACATGCTGGTCGGCGAGGGCTCGACCACGCCGCTGAGCCGTGTGGACGCGCGCGAGCTTGGCGTGCTGAACCACTTCTCCTTGGGTGTGCCGAACATGGAGAAGGCAGTGACCACGCTGATCGGCGCCGAGCGCCTGAGTCCACGGCATGACGGACCACAGATGGGCAAGGACGGCAAGTGGCAGGCGAACCTCTACGATCCTGATGGAACCCGGGTGGAGTTGATGGAGTTTCAGCCGGTGATCAAGCCTTGCTGCTCTTCGTTTACCGCTGAAAGCCCGGCGAACTGAGCTTCGACTCAGTTAGCGAACTCACCCGTTCTTGCCTCGGCTTCGCGCAGCGAAGCCCGGCGAGCCATTCCCTTGCGGATGGCATACACCAGCAGCGCCGCCAACAGAACGCCCACAACCGTGAGCATTCCCAGAGCGTGACGATGGGCCAGCCAGCCCACTTCGCCGACCACCGCGGGTCCGTAGCGCAGGGTCAACGCCGCCAGCACGCCGAACCGAACAAGTCTGCCCAGGAAGACGGCCAGCAGGTAGGGTGCTACCCGCATTTCGAACACACCTGCGGCGAAAACGAACAGCTTCCACGGCGTGGGTGGAGGCAGCATCGACGGTACCAGCAAGGCGAGGAACTCCTGTCGTTCAAAGCGGTCCCGGATCTTCTCGTAGCGGGCACGATCGATCCGCTTGAGCAGGAAGATTTCGCCTCCCGCGCGCCCCAGCAGGAAAGGCAGCAGGCCGCCGATCGCGGAGCCGGCAGCGCCCATCAGCACGTAGGCCCAGGCGTGCGGCCGATCGTTCCAGATGTATGTGGCTAGGATCACGTCCATCGGTACCGGGATAGTGCTCGAGTCGAGCACGGCGATGGCGCCCGCCCCCCAAAAGCCCAGCGGCTTGAGCAGCGCTACCAGCAGGTGCGTGAGTCTCGCCAGCTGGAGCGTGATGCCGCTCACGGCCGAGCTTCACTGACACGCGGCACCTGGCTTACCGGCTGCGCCTCGCCAACCGGATGCGGTGCGCCTGCGTCGGAGAGCAATCCCAGCGCGTGCGGCAAGACGGGTAATGCAGCCTCAAGGCTGGTGACCGCTCCGCGCGGGCTCCCCGGCAGGTTCAGCACGACTGACTCTCGCAGCAGGCCGCAGAGGCCGCGGCTGAGTGCGGCGAAGATGGTGTCTTCGTGCCCGCGGGCTCGCATCATCTCGGCCACTCCGGGGATCAGACGGTCGCAAACAGCCAGCGTTGCTTCCGGTGTGACATCGCGCGGAGTGATCCCCGTACCGCCGGTGGTGACCACCAGCTGGGCCAAAGCCGCCGCGCGGCGCAATGCGTCCTCAATCGCCGGCTGTTCGTCTTCCACTGTGAGCCGCAGAGCGATGGTGAAATGCGCCGTCGTCAGAAGGGTCTCTACCGCCGGCCCAGAGCGATCCTCGCGCTGTCCGCGGGCGCAGGAGTCGCTCACAGTAATAATGGCGGCAGTAGGCATCAACAAATTTGATTGTACGAGCTTCTGTATGCCGGCAGTGACGTTCGAGTGGCAGGCGGGTCCAACTCACCTGCGGACGGCTCGCGAAGAATGAGAGAATAAGGAAATTGGCGGGGCGCCTGGCGTCACGCTTACCCCACCAGGATGCCCACCGCCGAGACCCCGCCCACCGAATCCAGTACGCCGCCGTCCCGTCCGCCGCGGCGCGGGCGTCGCGACTACCGCGATGTGGACGAGTTGCGCAACCTGGACACCTTCGACCTCCTGCATGTCATTGAGGACATCGAGGACGACCGCTCGCGTGCCCTTCTGCGAGAGAAGATCTGGGTCGCGCTCATCCTGCACATGATCGTCTTCTGGTACCTGCTGTATGGGCCCAGGTACATCCAGCACATCCGCGTGGTTGACCCTTCTACCGTGCTGAAGCAGCGGGAGAAGGACATGACCTTCCTTGACCTGCCCAAAGACGCGCTCGACAAGCTGAAAACCAAGCAGCTCAGGCCCGCGCCCACCCGGGTGCAGCCTGCCCCGCAGACGCATGTCGACCGCAAGATGCTTGACCAGTTAAGAGCCGCGCGCAAGGCTCCCCTGCCGCCTGCACCTGCGCCTCAGCCCGCCACGCCGCAGCCGCAGGTGGCCCAAGCGCCGCCTCCGCCGATCGAGCGGCCTGCGCAGCCGCTCCCTCAGACTCCGGCGCCGGCCATCGAGGCACCCAAGCCCGCTCCCACGCAGCCAAACTTTAATACTGGCCCGACCACCGCCGGCGATGCAATCCGGCAGGCGGCGCGACAGGCCGCCCAGGGCGGCAGCTTGAGCGGCGGCAGCATGGACAGCGCTCCTTCGCCGAGGGGCGGCAACATGGGAGGCGGCGCGGAGATCCTGTCGGACACCCTCGGTGTCGACTTCGGTCCCTATATGCAGCGCATCATCTACGACACCAAGCGCGCCTGGTACCCGATCATCCCGGAGGAGGCGCAGCCGCCTTTGAACAAGCAAGGGAAGGTGCTTATCCGGTTCAAGATCTACCCCGACGGCTCGGTGAAGGAGATGAAGCTCGAGGGCCCTTCAGGCGATGTCTCACTCGATCGGGCGGCCTGGGGCGGCATCCTGGGCGCCTCGCCCTACCCGCAACTGCCGAAGAACTTCAAGGGTCCGTTCCTCGAGCTGCGCTTCTACTTCCTCTACAACATCCGGCCCGGCTCCGACCTGCGATGAAGCTTCGACTTGGAATGAAGTCCCGGCCTGCGGTGCAGCCGCCCGACGCGCTCGCCTACCGCCGCGCCCAGGTTCTCGGCCTCCTGATGGTCGCGGCGCTTCTGCTTTCGGTCATCCTGCTCCGGACCGATATGCGCATCCTGTTTCCCCCAGGATGGTGGCGTTTCTAACGCTGTGCCTTTCCCCTTCCGGCAGCCGGAGCACCCGCTGGTTGTCATCCTCGGCCCTACTGGAAGCGGCAAGACAGCGCTTGCCCTGGCTCTCGCCGAGCGCTTTCACGGAGAGATTGTCAGCTGCGACTCAGTCGCCGTGTACCGCGGTATGGAGCTCGGCACGGCCAAGCCCACGCCGGAAGAGCGGAAACGCCTATCTCACCACCTCATCGACGTCGCGTGGCCGAGCGAGCGCTACACGGCCGGCGATTACAGCCGCCAGGCCCGGGCCACGCTGCACCAGATCGCCCTCCGCGGGCGCCTTCCCATCATCAGCGGAGGCACCGGCCTCTACCTGCGCGCTTTGCTGGACGGGCTCGCGGCTGCGCCCGGCCGCAGCGATCCCCTGCGTGCCCGCTTACGACACAGCGCCGCGAAGCACGGGGACAGGTGGCTGCACCGCATGCTCGCTCGCATCGATCCGGCCTCTGCGGCCCGCATCCACGCGCACGATGAGTCGAAGCTGATCCGCGCGATCGAAGTGTCGGTGGCCACGCGCCGGCCTATGTCAGAGACCTGGAAGACAGGCCGAGAGCCGCTCCGGGGCTTCCGCATACTGCGCATAGGGCTCGATCCGGACCGCCGCGCTCTCTACGCACGCATAGACGCGCGGGCTGCAGCGATGTTCGCGGCAGGCTTAATCGAGGAGACCCGCGGGCTGCTCGAGGAGTATGGGCCGGCGCAGGCACTGGGCGCGCTTGGATACCGGCAGGCGGCGGCGGTGGTGCGCGGCGAGATGTCTGAGTCGGAAGGCATCCGCAGCGCCCAGCAGGGGCACCGCAACTATGCCAAGCGCCAGCTGACCTGGTTCCGCCGTGAAGCTGATGTGCTCTGGATCCGCGGCTTTGGAGATGAGGCAGGCGTGATCGGCGCCGCGGTGCAGGCTGTCGGCGCCAGGATCAATCCGGGCAGCTGAAATGGCCTACTGTGCGGTCACCGCGAGCGTGATGCTGATCTGGTTGTTGGTGACGGAAGAGCCGTTATTTCCCGAGGCGCTGATCACGATGGGATAGGTCCCGAGAGGCGTCCCTCCGGCCACCGATGGCGGATGCTTCAAGTAGCCGTACCGCTGCGAGCAGCCTGCCATCGTCAGCATGCCCGCGGCCAAGGTGAGTAGCGTCAGGAACCGGCCGCCGCGAAACGCCCGCCGGCGAGCTGCCGCCAGGCCTGCCAGCGCCAGGAGACCCGGAAACGCGAGTGCAAGGGCAGATTGAAGCCGATGTCCGAACTGAGGTGGAGTGATGGCGCCCGAGGCGGCCTGGGTGCTGATCTGCAGGGTGCTGGTAAACGGCTGAGCCTGGGTGCCGGTGCCGGTAGCGGCGGTGGAGCCAATGACCGGGGTGAAGGTGCAGAACGCCTGCCCGGGCAAGCCTGCGCAGGACAGCGTCACCGACTCGCTGAAATTGTTGATAGGCGTGATGGTGATGACAGTCGTCGCAAATCCGCCCTGAGTGGTGGTGATCGAGCTTGGGTTCGCGGTAACCGAGAAATCAGGTATACCGGTCAAGCCGGCAACGATCGTGGCCGGCGAGGACTTCGAACTCGCGAAACCGCTGCCTTCAAACAGCGCCGTCACCCTGACCTGCTCCGGAAACGCACCCAGATGCAGCACTGCATGGCCGTTCTCATCCACAACCGCCGAACCCAGCGAGCGGCTCCCATCGCCTGCCAGAAAGCTCACCACGCCTGCATGCACCGGGTTCCCGAGCGCGTCTACAACCTCCGCCGACAGATCAGTGCCGGCGGCTGCGAGCGTGGTCCGTGTCGGGAGAAGCTGTGCCTGTGCGGTGGCGGATAGGAAGAACAGCACTGCCAAGAGCGACATTGCGGCGCTCAACTTGCTGCGGAAGCTCAAATTCATGGGTCGGATTCTCTAGCCTTCCTTGCTGCAGCCGCCCGATCGCAGGCGATTGCGCCCCCGGTCTTCAAGCATGCCATCATCGATTGTATCCGTTGGACTTTGCGCACGCCGCTTAGGTCCGCGACGCTAGCGCATTTTGATCTGCCGCTGCATCGGTCCCGGGCCGTCGAAGGTTGATCTGCCGGAGTGCTAAACTTGGTTCTTTCCACCGACATTCTCCCGATACGGAAGCCCCTTTTGTCAGACACGCCTCCAGCGAAATCTGCATCGAAGCCGCCCAGCCGGCGCCCCACACTCCCGTCCGCCCGCGACGGCAGGCCTGTAGCCGCGGGATCGGCAAAGCCTCAAGCGGTCAAGCCGGTAGCGGCAGCCAAGACGAAGTCAGCCGCAGACTCCTCGCTGACCCTGGTTCCACGCCCGTCGGCCACTCCGGTGACCTACGCAGATGCGGGTGTGGATACGCAAAGCGCTGAACGGGCCAAGCAGCGCATCAAATACCTGGCGCAAAAGACCTTCACCCGGTCTGTGCTGGGGGAGATCGGCGGATTCGGCGGGCTCTTCAAACTGGACATAACCCGGTACCAGCAGCCTGTCCTGGTTTCGAGCGCCGATGGGGTCGGGACCAAGCTCAAAGTCGCCTTTGAGCTGGGCATCCATCACACGGTCGGGGCGGACCTGGTTAACCACTGCGTCAATGACATTGCGGTGCAAGGTGCGACGCCACTCTTCTTTCTCGACTATCTGGCCAGTGGTAAGTTGGACGGCAACGTTGCGGAAAAGATCGTCTCCGGCATCGCGGACGCCTGCCACGCCAACGGCTGCGCGCTGATCGGCGGCGAGACCGCGCAGATGCCGGGCTTCTACGCGGACGGCGAGTATGACCTGGCCGGCTTCATCGTCGGGGTTGTGGATCGTGACAAGCTCATCACCGGCGCCGGCATCAAGCCGGGCGACGTGCTCATCGGGCTGCCCTCGACCGGCCTGCACACCAACGGCTACTCGCTCGCCCGCAAGCTCTTCTTTGAGCGCGCCGGCTACAAGGCTGAGCAGTACGTCAACGCGCTCAAGGAGAAGGCAGGCGCCGCCCTGATGAAGACGCACAAGAGCTACCTGTCTATCATCAAGAAGCTCACCGCGGGCGAGTTCGTAACAGGAATGGCCCACATTACCGGAGGCGGGATCACCGAGAACCTTCCGCGGATCTTGCCCAAAAACATCAACGCCTGTGTGGAGCTCGGCAGCTGGCCGGTGCTGCCCATCTTTGAGCACCTGCGCGAGCTTGGAAATGTGGCGCCGGATGAGATGCTGCGCACCTTTAACCAGGGCATAGGGCTGATCGCCGTGGTGCCGGCGGACAAGTTCATCCGCGTCAAGAGCATGCTCGAGCGCTCAAACGAGAAGTTCTACGTGATCGGCCGTACGTCGAAGGGCGAGCGCAAGGTTGTCTACCAGTAAGCTCGGCATCCTGCTTTCGGGTCGCGGCTCGAACTTCCTCGCCATTGCCCACGCCATCGACTCCGGTGCACTTCCCGGGGCAGTGATCGCGGTTGTGCTTTCCAACAAAGCGGATGCGGCGGGACTGGCTCTCGCCCGCGAGCGCGGACTGCCGGCCTTAGCAGTCGAGTCGCGTGGCCGCAACCGATACGAGCAGGATGCAGAGATGGTCAGCCTGCTGAGAGAGCATGGCGTGGATCTGGTCTGCCTTGCCGGCTACATGCGCCTGCTCTCGCCGGCGTTCATCGCTGCGTATCCGCAGCGGATCCTCAACATTCATCCATCGCTGCTGCCGGCCTTCCCCGGGCTTGACGCGCAGCGGCAGGCATGGGAGTACGGGGTGGCCATTAGCGGCTGCACCGTTCACTTTGTGGATGAGCAGCTGGATCACGGGGTGATCGTGCTGCAGCGGTCTGTGAGGATCTCTGGTACAGACAGCGCCGAAACTCTGGCCGCGCGTATCCTCAGCGAGGAACACATCGCGTACCCCGAGGCAATTCGCCGCGTGCTGTCAGGGGAGTGGCGGGTGGAGGGACGGCGCTATCAGCCGCTTGCACACGAGGTGAACAACGCTGAATAGTTCAGAAGCACGGGAGAAACGGGCTAGCCCCATATCTCGACGGTGAGATATGGGGATCCTCTTAGACACGGAACCTAGCTGCCGACCTTCACCGGCTCGGGCGCGCCGACGGGCTTGTTCTCAGCATTGGGCTTGCGAATATCGATGCCGCCCTTGAAGAACGCACCGTCTTCGATCGAGATACGCTGCGCGGCCACGTCGCCGGTCAGCGAGCCCTCGCTGCGAATGTCCACGCGGTCGCTTGCGGTCATGTTGCCGCGGACCTTGCCCAGCACCACGATCTCGCGCGCGGTGATGTTGGCTGCGACCTGGCCATTGCGGCCCACGGTCACGCGGTTGCCGGGCAGGTTGATGGTGCCCTCGATCTTGCCGTCGACGTAGAGCGATTCAGATCCGCTGACTTCGCCCTTGATGACCAGGCTCTTGCCGATGGTGGCCTGGTCACCGGTGGCGGGCGAAGTTGCGGCGCCGCCACGCGACGCGGGCTCAAAGCTGGGGGTCGGTGTAGCGGGACGGGCAGGTTCGGAGGGAGTCTGGTTGCCTGGCTGGTTTGGTTTCCACATCTTGAATTGTGTTCCTTTCGGTCAGCTGCGTGTCGGGTAATTCGTACTCTCTGGTGGTACCGCGCGCTCTCGTCAAGAGAGTCAATGGTGCACTTGGACAAACGGCTCAGGCCGCGGATATGTCCTGTTGGCATCTTAAACAGGGTCGCGCCCGGATTGCACGTCCAGCCTGCAGAAGAGGTATACATCTTCTCACGATGGCCGTCTCAGTCTGCTGCGGCGAGACCCGATCGCCCGCTTGGTTAGGATAAGATCGGGTGCTTCGCGCCACTGTTTTGGAGGCAAGCCAGCTTGACCGACCGTGAACTGCTGCGCCACATTGAGCGCTCTGCCGGACAGCGCGCCGGATACAAGCAATTGGTCCGCGAGTTCGGATTGGGCGGCGGACGCGAGCGCAGACTGCTGGTGGAGCATCTGGCGCGGCTCACCGCATCGGGTCAGCTGACCAAGGTGGACCGCGAGCAATGGGCCATTGCGCGGGCCGCTGCCACGCGCGACAACCTGATCGCCGGCCGCCTGGACATGCATCGCGACGGTTTTGGCTTTGTCCGGGTCGCAGGCGAAACCCGCGCGAATGGAACGGATATTTTCATCCCCCCGGGTGAGATGGGAGGCGCCATGCAGGGCGACCAGGTACTGGTTGAATTGGCCGCTCCCGCTCGCGACGGGAAACGCTCCGGACGCGTCGCTCGCGTGCTCACGCGCGGACATCCGACCGTCGTCGGAATCTTCCGCAACGCGCGGAATGAGCATCAGCAAGGGCACCAGGTGGTCCCCTACGACGACAAGATGACCCAGCCGGTGCTGGTCCCGTTCAACGCGCCGCTGCCTGCGTTCACCCCGTCTGCTCATCGCGTACTTGGCACGGCGCCGGCTTCGTTGTCCGGATACGAAGACCTTGAAGGTATGGTCGTTGACGTCGAAATCACTGAGTACCCAACACCAGTCAAAGTCGCGCGCGGCCGCGTCCTTGAAGTGCTGGGCCACCCGGACGCCTTCGGCGTCGATGTCGAGATCGTCATCCGCAAGCACCACCTCCCGCGCGTTTTTCCTGACGCAGTGCTCGAGCAGGCGCGCGCGGCTGCGCAGCTGGACTTGCAGGAGGTAGAGCGGCGGAGTCGGCTGGGGCACGACTTTCGCGGGCTGCCGGTCGTCACCATCGATGGCGAGGCAGCGCGCGATTTTGACGATGCCGTCCTGGTCCGCGAACTCTCCGATGGAGGATGGGAGCTGCAGGTCCACATCGCCGACGTCGCCGAGTACGTTCGTCCGGCGACCGATCTTGACCTCGAAGCGCGCCTGCGCGGCAACTCCGTCTACTTCCCCGACCGTGCCATTCCCATGCTGCCGCACGAGCTTTCCTCGGGTATCTGCAGCCTGCGTCCGGAGGAGGACCGGCTGGTGCTCTCGTGCGTGATCGAGATCGGCGCGCAGGGGCAGGTGCTGGGTTACGAGGTGGTTGAGGGAGTCATCCGCTCGGCGAGACGAATGACCTACACGCAGGTCGCAGCCATCATTGACCCTGAGCGAGAAGGGCACGCCCAGACGCGCGCCGAGTTCGCTGATCTGGTGCCCGAGTTTGAAGCGATGGAGCGGCTCGCGCATATCCTCCACTCCAAGCGCGAGCGTCGGGGGTCGATCGACTTCGATCTGCCGGAGCCGGTGATCGAATTCGATGAGCAAGGCGCAATGCAGGGCGTGCGTCGCTCCGAGCGCAACTGGGCGAACCGGTTGATAGAAGAATTCATGCTTGCCGCCAATGAGTGCGTCGCGTCGTGGATCGAGAACCTGGGAGTCGAGAGCCTCTACCGCATCCACGAAAAGCCTGACCCGCGCCGGATCGTCGACTTCGAAGACACGGCGGCAGGCTTCGGCTACTCGCTCGGCCTCGGCGCACTCGCCGTCAAGCGCTTCCAGCCAAAAGCAGAGCGCCGCGAGTTCCAGTCACGCGGTGGCGGCAAGCGGCCGCCGCGAGCAGTGGAGGTGCCGGAAGAGATGCCCGTCACCCCCAAGATGTACCAGAAGCTGGCGATGAAAATCGCCGGAAAACCCGAGGAGCGCATCCTCTCCTACCTGATGCTGCGCTCGCTCAAGCAGGCGCGATACAGCGAGAAGAACGAGGGCCACTTCGCGCTCGCCGCGCCCTGCTACACCCACTTCACCTCGCCTATCCGGCGCTATCCGGACCTGATCGTGCACCGCATTGCGAAAGCGCTGCTCGCCTCAGGCGTAAGCGGCCAGGGCGTGCTTGCTACCGGCGAGCCGCACGGCAAAGGCTCGGGATGGGACGGCAGCAGGCCGCCCGTCCGCCGGACTGTTGCTGCGCCTGGCCCCGAGATCCTGCCCGCCTCGGAGCTCGCGGCGATCGCGCAGGAGTCGAGTGAAAACGAGCGCCGCGCCGCCGCCGCCGAGCGCGAGCTGGTGGAGTGGAAGAAGATCCGCTTCATGGAGTCGCGTGTCGGTGAAGAGTTCGACGCCCTGATTCTTACGGTCACGAAGTACGGCCTCTTTGTCGAGCTGGACACGCTGTTTATCGAAGGCTTAGTACCGCTGATGAGCCTGGGCGCGCTCGACGGCGATGCGTACGTGTTTCACGAGAACACGCGCGAAATCATCGGCGAGGTCTGGGGGCGGAAATTTGCGATCGGTCACCGCGTGCGCGTGCTGCTCGAGCGCGTGAACCCGGTGGAAAAGCGCCTGCAGTTTGCGATCGTGCTCGATGAAGACCTGCTAGAGACTCGTCGCCCGGGAAAGGTGAAAAGGGCGAAGCCGGCAAAGCCCGCGAAGAAGAGCATGCAGCAGGCGAAAAAGTCTCACATTCCCGCTCCAAAGAACATCAGGAAAAGAGGCAAGCGTCACAAAGATTAGACTTTCTAGCTTGCGAAGAAGACCAATGCAAACCTACCCAGCGTTCAAACAAGAACTGTTCGGTTTCAGAATTACGGTGAGCCGGCCGAGGTGTTGCATCTGGAAGAGACGACGCTGCCAGAGCCTGCAAGCCAGCGCATCCGCGTGGAGGTCCAGGCCTGTGGTCTGAACCCGGCCGACTGGGCCTTGGGGGCTTCCGCAATCAGCTCATGCAGGCTCCTTTCCCCTCAAGCGATGGCTGCTCTCTACGGCAGCCGAGTGGCTTGATCTGTATAACGCCAACGTGGGCTCCGTCGTCCGGCTGGTGCCGGCGCTTGTTCCGCAAATGGTTGAGCGCAAGTGGGGCCGGGTCGTCGTGCTGGGCAGCTTGTTTGGCCCAATGCCAGGCCCGCCCGTGGCTACTACGGCACCACGAAGGCCGCCAACATCGCGCAGGCCGTTTCTCCGGCTAAGGAACTCGGCGGAACGGCGTGACTGCAAACACGGTCAGCCCGGGTCCGATCCGAACACGCATGATGGCGACCAGTAATTAGGGTTGCAGAGGGGCTGCCGCGAGATGCAGTCCCTTTGACCGGCACCTGTAAGTCGGCTGGTGAAAGTAGAGAGTCTTGCCTGGCTCCTCTGGCACACTCCCCTCCATTTCTCGCACGCGGTACACTCCAGACACTCATGAGCCCGCTCTACGCCGCCGTGCTTGGCGCTATTCTCCTTGTTCTCCTGACAGTATCGCTGGCGCGCGTCGCCCAGACCAAGACCCGTGCCGATTTTCTGGTCGCCGGCCGGTCGCTGCCAGCCTTTGTGCTCGTCTTCACGCTGCTGTCGTCGTGGATCGGATCGGGGTCGCTGCTGGGCGGCGCGGAGAACGCCTACAACCACGGAGGAGTGGCGCTGTGGCAGCCGGCCGGCGGCTGGGTGGGCCTCGGGCTCATCTACTTCATCGCGCCACGCGCCCGCAAGTTTGCGGAGTTCACCATCCCCGACCTGCTCGAAGTTCGCTACAACCAGGCAGCGCGCGTGCTCGGAGTCGTTGCCGTGCTGTTCGCCTACACCGCCATCACCTCGTACCAGTTCATCGGAGGTGGGGACATCCTCTCACTCATCTTTCCCAACGCCATCACTCCCGAGCTCGGCCGCTACATCATCGCCGGCTTTGTCATCCTGTTCACCGCGCTGGCCGGGATGTCTTCGGTCGCCTACATGGACCTCTTCATCGGCCTGCTCGCCACCGGCGCCCTGCTGGTTGCCGCGCCCGTGCTGCTACACAACACGGGCGGATGGTCCGCCTTCCGCGCCTCACTTCCGGCTGACAACTTCACCCCGCTCGGCGACCATTCGCTGATCCAGTGCTTCGAGCTTTTCCTGCCGACATGCCTGCTGATGCTCGGCAACCAGTCGATGTACCAGAAATTCTTCTCCGCGAAATCCGAGCGAGACGCCCGTCGCGCGGTTGTCGGCTGGATCTTTGGCACAGTCATCCTCGAAACCATCATCGTTCTAATCGCGATGATGGGCCATTCGCTCGCGATCCAATCCGGCGGCCATCCGTTCCCCCGCGAGATCATTGCCTACTCGGCGCTCCACCACCTGCCGCCGTGGCTGGGCGCACTGCTGATGGGCGCGGTCTTCGCGAAGGTCATCTCGACCGCGAATAATTATTTGTTCTCGCCTGCCACCAACCTGGTCAACGATGTCTACGTCCGCTACATCCAGCCCGGCGTCTCGAACAAGCGGGCACTGATCGTCTCGCGCCTCATGGTGGCGCTGCTCGGCGTCTGGGCGCTCTACCAGGCGCTGCACACCGGCTCGGTTCTGAAGGCGACGCTCTACGCCTACACTATCTACTCAGCGACGCTGACCCCGGTGGTGCTGGCAGCCTTCTACTCCCGCCGCGCGAACGCCAACGGGGCGGTCAGCGCCATCGCGACCGGAACTCTGGTCACGGTCTTTTGGGATGTGCCCGCCGTCCACACGCACCTTGCCGTGTGGCTGCCGAAGATCATCGCTGAGCGTGATGCCATCTTTCCCGCGCTCGCGGTGGCGCTGTTCTGCCTGGTGGTGGTCAGCCTGGTGACGGCGCCGCCTCGGCGCGAACAGATTGAGCGCTTCTTTCCCGCAGATGCGGCCGCCGGCGTTTCATGATGAATGCCCTTGTACAGCTCGCCGGGGAACACAGCCGTCACCTGCTCTTACTTGATTGATCGCATGAAACCATGCGGTCCCCTATCCCATCGAATGCATTATGGCTACCACACAGGAAATCAGCGCAACACAGTCGGGCACCTTCTCCCTTGGAGGCGACCTTACCGTCAACCGCCTCGGCTACGGCGCCATGCGCCTCACCGGCGAGGGCATCTGGGGCGAGCCTAAGGACGCAGCCGAAGCCAAACGCGTGCTCAAGCGCACCGTCGAGCTCGGCATCAACTTTATCGATACCTCGGACGCCTACGGTCCGGAGGTTTCCGAGCGGCTGATCGGCGAAACCCTCGCGCCCTACTCCGACGGAACCATAGTCGCGACCAAGGGCGGCCTCACCCGTGTCGGCCCGCAGAAGTGGCTGCCCGTCGGCCGGCCCGAGTACCTCAACCAGTGCGTCGAGATGAGCCTGCGGCGCCTCAAGGTGGACACCATCGACCTCTGGCAGCTGCACCGCATCGACCCCAAGGTCCCGGTCGAGGAGTCACTCGGCGTCATCGCCGAGCTGCAGAAGCAGGGCAAGATCCGCCACGTCGGCCTCTCGGAAGTGAAGCCTGAGGAGATCGAGCAGGCGCAGAAGATCCTGCCCATCGTCAGCGTGCAGAACGAGTACAACATCGGCAACCGCAAGCATGAGGACACGCTCGAGTACTGCGAGAAGCACAACATCGCCTTTATTCCCTGGTTCCCGGTGGCGGCCGGCAAGCTGGCGCAGCCCGGCGGCGTGCTCGACCAGGCGGCAAAGCGGCACGACGCCACGGTTTCGCAGCTGGCCCTGGCGTGGCTGCTCCATCACTCGCCGGTGATGCTGCCGATTCCGGGCACCTCCTCGGTCAAGCACCTGGAAGAGAACACCGCCGCCGCAGGCCTCAGGCTGAGCGACGAGGAGTGGGCGGCGATCGAAAAGGAAGCCGAGAAGCAGTCCTGAGCCGATTTCTCGCGGGTGCCCCACAGCTCGCCCCTGTGATGTGGGGTCACTCACTCGACATCTGGTACATCAAGCTCGTCATCCTGAGCAAAGCGAAGGATCTGCTTCTCCCTTCCGATACAGCGGCTCCAGTCCGTACTGGAGCCACCACCTTATGCCCATTGCCTCTCTCACCCTTGAGCTCCGCATCGAGCACGCACAGTCGCTCAAGGACCGGCGCCAGGTCACGCGCAGCCTCAAAGAGAAGCTTGCTCACGGCTTCAACATCTCAGTCGCGGAGCTGGACGAGACAATCGTCTGGAACAGGGCCACCGTCGGCGTCGTCGCCGTTTCAGCGTCCCGGGACTACCTCACCGGACAGATGGCGCAAGTTGAGTCGGCCGCCACACGCATCGTGAACGATCTCGGTGCGGAGATCGTCGAATGCTGGTGGGAGTTTGTCGAAAGCTGAAGGTCAAGAACTCCCGCAGGCGCTTCGCTCACGCGCAGGATGGATATATCTCTGTTTGCCTCGCAGAGACGCCGGACAGGCCACGCGGGCGCTGTGGCCGCATCGCTCGTAACCAGGTCTTGCCTTTATCATCAAGAAGTCCCCAGAAGGAAAGAACATGCCGGAGCATCGGGCTCGCAAGTACCACCAGGATCGCGTTGCGGAAACGCTACGCGAAGAAATCGACGCCATGATCCTTGGCGACCTGCACGACCCCCGCATCACCTTTGCCCACGTCTCGCAGGTACTGATCAATCCTGGCGGTAAGTCGGCGGTCATCTACGTGCGCGTCGACGGAGGCCCGGAAGACGAAATCTCAACTATTGAGGGGCTGATGGCCGCGCGGGGTTACATCCGCGTCGAGCTCAAGGAGCGCATGGGCAAGAAGTTTGTTCCCGACCTCACTTTCCACATCGACCGCTCAGAGCACCTGCAGGGACGCATCGACGAGCTGCTGACGCGTTCGCGCAAGCGGGTCAAAGCTGTGGAGGCGAAGCCGCAGTCAGCCACGGAACCGTCGCTGCCGGCACTGAAAGCAGCGGAGCAGAAGTAGGTATCCTCTGTTCTTCGCGAGCCCGTGCATCACATGATCTCCGCTCGACTCAGGCAGGTTCGACAGACCAGTGACATGGGGGCAATTCCCTTGTTTTCTTGGTAATCCAAAGCCGTGAGATAAAGGGGTGATATGCGCATCCCCCTTTTGGCGCTTGCCGTCTCCGCCTTCGCGATAGGAACGTCTGAATTCGTCATTATGGGCATCCTTCCGAATCTCTCGGAGGACCTGCACGTCTCGATCCCGAAAGCCGGGCTCCTGGTCACCGGGTATGCGCTCAGCGTCACCGTCGGCTCGCCGCTGGTAGCCATGGCGACTGCCCGGCTCGAGCGCAAACGCGCCCTGCTGCTATTGATGGGCGTATTTGTGCTGGGCAACGTGGTGTGCGCCCTCGCTCCCGGATACAACGCGCTGCTGGCGGCCCGGGTGCTCACCGCGCTGTGCCATGGAGCCTTCTTCGGTATCGGCTCGATCGTCGCCGCGGACCTGGTGCCGCGACAGCAGCGCTCGCAAGCCATAGCACTGATGTTCAGCGGGCTGACCCTCGCGAACGTCCTCGGTGTACCCGCCGGCACCGCGCTCGGCCAGGCACTTGGCTGGCGATCGACCTTCTGGGCGATTGCGCCGATCGGCCTGGTCTCGGCCGCACTGCTGTTATGGCTGCTGCCGCGCCAGGAGCCGACGTCCTCTAGTCTCCTCGACGAGTTCGTCATCCTGCGCCGACCACAGGTACTCATTGTGCTCGCGCTCAGCATTCTCAGCTCGGCGTCCCTGTTCTGCGTCTTCACCTACGTCGCGCCTATGCTCGAGAGCGTCACCCATGTCTCGCCGCATATGGTCACGCTGGTGCTCCTGCTGTTCGGCGTCGGCATCACCGTGGGCAACCTGCTGGGCGGCTGGCTGAGCGACTGGCGCCAGCTGCCTTCGGTGATCGGGCTGATCGTGTTATTGATCCTCACCCTGGTGGCGCTCTTTTTTGCCGAGCCATTCGTCACGCCAACCATTCTCATAATCCTGTTCTGGGGCATGGTGGCGTTTGCAGCCGGGGCGCCGCTCCAGGCGCGGGTGGTGGACAAAGCGGCCCAAGCGCCTAACCTCGCGGCCACGCTCAACCAGGGGGCATTCAACCTTGGCAATGCGACAGGAGCTTCGCTCGGCGGGCTGCTGCTGACCTCGGGCATCGGCTATCGCAACCTGCCCTGGGCGAGTGCTGCGATCAGCTGCGTGGCCCTGGGGCTTGCCCTCTTCTCGCGGCATCTGGAGCAGCGTGAGGTTCCTGGAACGGCAGAGGCCGGCGTGCTGGCAGGAGCACAGCCTGTGGGGCGCTGATGACAGTTGGCGCCGACCCGGGTAGGTGAGCTAGAGCCGGCGGCGAAACGCTACTCAGGCAGAAGGCTCCCGTTGAAATCATCCTCGGGAAGGCGTAATCTTAGCTTCGCAGGCGAGTTCGCCCGCGATGTCTGCGGGTTCTCAGGCGGCGCAGGGCAATGAGTGGGCGAAAGCCCACTTTTTCTTTGGGCCGATTTTGGCTCGGAGCAAACACTGCAGGAGCAGGGCGATGGCACTCAATCTGGACCAAATTCGAGCGCTTGCGGAACGCGTGGCGTACTCGCATGGGCTGGATGTCGTCGACATCGAGTACCAGGGCGGAGGGGGGAAACACCGCACCCTGCGCGTCTACATCGAGAAGAACGCCCAGGAGCGTGCCAGGCTTGTCGCTCAGGCGCAGCGGGCTGCGGAAGAGCGCACTCCGTCTCCAATGCTTGAAGACGCCAAGGATGAGGACTTCGCCGAGGATGAGGATTTTGGCGAGGACAACGAGGACGATTTCGAAGGCCAGGAAGCGGAGTCGATTGACGATGAAGATGATGAGGAGCTTGACGACGAGGACGACGGTGAATACGACCACGAAGCCTTCCTCCGCTCGCTGCCAACGGTTGCCAACCTCGAGCATCTCTCCGGAGTGACGCACACGGACTGCGAGCAGTTCAGCCGCGATTTCGGTACGGTCCTCGACGTCGAGGAGCTGGTCCCGGGCATGGAGTACCTGCTTGAGGTCTCCTCGCCCGGCCTGGACCGTCGCCTGCAGAAGGAAGCCGACTTTGTGCGGTTTACGGGATCGCTGGTGAAACTGCAGACCTTTGAGCCGGTTGCCGGCAATCGCCACTGGCGAGGCCGGCTCAGCCAGGTCGCCGCGGGATCGCTCACGGTGGTGCCCGAAGAAGAAAAGAAGGGCAAGAAGGGAAAGAAGCCGGCCGCGGAGCCAAAGCCGGTCGAGATCCTGCTCAGCAACGTTGAGAAAGCAAACCTCGTTCCCGAGTTTTAGCCAGAGTAAGGAACGGTAAAGCCCAGGAAGCAAGAAGGAAGAAACATGGCAAGCGCACTCTACCAGAGCATAGAACTACTTAGTCGCGACAAGGGCATCGAGCCCGGGATTGTGGTTTCGGCGGTCGAGGACGCGATCGCCCTCGCCACCCGCAAGTACTACAAGACGCAGGAGAACATGCGCGCCGAGCTCGACAAGGACTCGGGCGAAATCCGCGCTTACGCCTACAAGTCAGTCGTCGAGACGCCTGAAGAAGTCGAGGATCCGATCAACCAGATCACGCTTGAGGATGCGCGCGAGCTCGCGCCCGAGGTTGAAATCGGCGGCGAGATTCGCTACTACAAGCCGACCGAGGTGCTCGGCCGCATCGCCGCGCAGATGGCTAAGCAGGTCATCTTTCAAAAGGTGCGCGAAGCCGAGCGCGACACGGTTTTCCTCGAGTACAACCACCGCGTAGGCGAGATCATTACCTGCACCGTCAAGCGCCTCGAGCCGCAGGACACCATTTTTGAGCTCGGCCGGGCCGAAGCCCGCATGCCGCGTCGCGAACAGTCTCGCCTCGAACAGTTTGCTGTGGGCGAGCGCGTGCGCGTGGTCCTGCTCCGTGTCGACCGCGCATCGAAGGGGCCGCAGGTGATTGTCTCCCGCGCGGCGCCGGAGCTGGTGCAGAACCTGTTTCACTCGGAAGTTCCGGAGATCTACGACGGAACGGTCTCAATCCGGGCGATTGCGCGTGAGGCAGGCGAGCGGACCAAGATCGCCGTCCAATCACGCGATAAGGACGTTGACCCGGTGGGCGCCTGCGTCGGCATGAAGGGCATGCGCGTGCAGTCGATCATTCGCGAACTGCGCGGCGAAAAGATCGACATCATCGAGTATTCGGACGAGGTCACGACCTTTGCCGAAAAGGCTTTGCAGCCGGCCAAGGTCTCGCGCGTCACTGTGGCCGACCTGGGGGATAAGCAGCTCGAAGTAATTGTGGACGACACGCAGCTGTCGCTGGCCATCGGAAAGAAGGGCCAGAATGTACGACTCGCTGCGAAGCTGCTGGGCTGGAAGATCGACATCAAGAGCGAGGAAGAGAAGCGCCAGGAAGTCGAGCAGCAGATGCACGCAATGTCGGGTGGCCCGGCCACACCGATCGAGCAGGTGGCGGAGCTGGGCGAGCAGATTATCGAAAAGCTGGTCACCGCCGGCATCACAACCGTAGAAGCACTGGCCGACATGACGCCCGAGGAGCTCGAAGAAATCCCCGGCATCGGCGAAAAGACACTGGAGAAGATCAGCGTGGCTGTCAGACATTACTTTGGAGAGTATGCGGAGGGCGAAGAGCGCCCTGCCATCGTCGAGATCACCGCGGGCAGCGATGACGCCGGAGTGGGCGCGCCCACCAGCGGGGGCGCAAGCACCGCTTCGCTTGAAGCCGACCAGGTGGACGCGGGAACCATCGATGCGCTTGAAGTTCTTGCTGGTGGAGACGCCGACGCGGACCTCGACGCTGAAGCCGGGACGAACCTCACCGGTCGAGATGCGGAGGCGGCTGATCTCCTGGCGGCAGAGAGCGATGAAGAGATCGCCGCCCTGCAGCTGGGGCTCACGCAGGATGACAGTGCGCCCGAGCTGCGGGACGGTTCCGGCCGCATCAACGATGAAGTCGCCGAGGAGCGGCTTGCGGAGCTGACCGAGACCGGTCCCCTCCTTGGGGAGGAGGGAGCGGAGTCCCTCGTTCCCGGACGGGAAGATACCAGCGCTCAGCTTGCCGAACACAACCCGAATTTTGACGTTGCGCGTTCTGAAACCGTGCTAGAAGGACAGCAGGATGAGTCGCGGGACGAGATCAAGCAGGATGTCAAGGTGGATGAGGGGTCGGGCGCATAATGGGCCCGATTCTCTCCGCGCGACGTTTCGGCAGAGCTTTTTGTTCGTTTTCGAGCAATAATAGTAAATGGCGTAATTTTCATGGTGCCGAGGTAGCGATGAGCAACTAAGGGCGCGGGTTCTTCTAAAAGGGGCGGATGAGCAAAGTACGGATCAATGATTTAGCGCGTGAGCTAGAGGTCAAGAGCAAGGCCATCCTGGACGTTCTTGATGTAGTTGGCGTGACCGAGAAGAAGACTCACTCGTCCTCCCTTGAAGAGGATGAGGCGGAGCGTGTGCGCCAGGCGCTGACCACCACCCGACCGCGCGGCTCGTCCTCGCAGCGGCATAGCGGGAACGGTGACGGTGACTCGCGCCCGAAGATCGACCTCTCGAAGGTTTCGAAACCCGGCGATGTACTGCGCGCGATCCAGGACCGCCAAGCAGAGCGCCAGAGCGCTGCGGCTGCTCCAGTGCGGGCGGTCCCGCCGCCTCCGGCCAACGCCTCTCCGGTAGTTGCCGCTCCTCCTCCTGCTGCCCCGGCGGCGCCTGTGGCGGCGAGGCCGCCCGTCGTCGTTCCAGCTCCGGTTGCCGCGCCTGCCCCGCCGACGGCATCGCGCCCGGAGCCGGTCGTAGCTGCTCCTGCCGCCCCTGTCTCCAGTGCCGCAGCGCTTGGCGCTGCCGCGCAACCGGCTCCTCCGCCAAGGATCCCCCCGGCAGCTCCGCCACCGCTGCCCCAGCCGCGCGCTGCGCAGCCGCCTCAGGCAAGCCCATCCGCAGGATCCTTCCGCTCCGGGCTGCCGGCGCAGGAAGCCGCCAAGATTCCTGCTCCCCGGCGCATCGTTCCGCAGCCGCGCCAGGCGCCGCAGATCGTCTCGCAGCCGGCTATTGCCTCGCGCGCACCCTCGGGTCCGGTGGTCGCTCGTCCGCCGGCGGGTCCCGTAGCCGCCCCACGCCCAGCGATCGCCTCCACCGCTCCGAGCGCCCCGGTCGTAGGTCGTTCTCCGGTGGCAACCGCGGTGGCGCCTGCGCAGCTTACCAATCCGGCAACCGGCTTGCCGATGGGCTCGCGGACCGTTCCTCCGCCTCCGGTGGCCACCTCGCCCTATGCGACGCCTGCTCCTGCACAAGCAGCAGCTGCGCCGCCACCGCCCGAGGCTCCCGCGAGCACTGGCGCCTTTGCAGATGAGAGTGGAGCCAACGCTCCAGCGCGCCGCGTCATTCGGCCCCAGACCGGGCCGCGTCCTTCCTATGCGGCACCGCCGCCGCCACCACGCAGCACCTCCGCTCCCGCCGCCGCAGGTCCATCTTCCATGCAGCGCGGACAGCCGATCTTCCAGCGTCCCCGCCCGGGCGGAGGCCCGGGAGGGGGGCCAGGTTCCTCACCCGGCGGCTACCAGCAGCGCACCCCCGGCTCCGGGTACCAGGGGAACAATCCCAACTACCAGGGTGCAGGCGGGCCGGGAGGTGGACCGGGC
>CAXUND010000041.1:0-27902 GCA_964252445.1 uncultured Acidobacteriaceae bacterium
GAACAGCTGACTGGTACAAGAGTTTTAGTGCAGAAGGCTGAACTTATTGGCCGCGATATCGTGAAATGTCTCGACTATATAGTCGATCATCTCCGCGGTGAGTCCAGGATAGACGCCGATCCAGAAGACATGGTACATGACGTAATCAGTATTCTCCAGCCCCCCGATCTTGCGATATGTCGAGTGGAGGTAGGCCGGCTGCCGCAGCAGGTTCCCGCCAAAAAGCAGGCGTGTTCCTATCTTTCGCTGGTCGAGCGCGCGGATTACCCGGTCACGCGTCAGGCCGCCTTCAGGCCGGACTGCAACCGGGAAGCCAAACCAGCTCGGCTCCGACCCAGCCGTTGCTTGCGGCAGAGAAAAGAAATCCTGCAAGTCGGCCAGGCCCGAGTGCAGGCGAGTGAAGTTACTCCGGCGAGCGGCGAGAAAGTCCGGCAACTTCGCCAGCTGCGAGACCCCAACGGCTGCCTGCATATCAGAGAGCTTGAGGTTGTAACCGATGTGCGAATAAATGTACTTGTGGTCGTAGCCGCAGGGCAGCTCGCCCAGCTGCCAATTGAAGCGCTTTCCGCAGGTGTTGTCTTTTCCCGGTGCGCACCAGCAGTCCCGGCCCCAGTCGCGGAAGGACTCAATCAACTTCGTCAGCGCGGGTTGTTGGGTCATTACCGCCCCGCCTTCACCCATGGTGATGTGGTGTGCCGGATAAAAGCTGGCCGTTGAGATATCTCCGAAGGTACCGACGCCCTGCCCGGCATAGGTGGCGCCCACAGCATCGCAGCAGTCTTCGACCAGCCACAGGTTGTGCTTGCGGGCAAAGGCGGAAACGGCGCCAAGATCGAAAGGATTGCCGAGCGTGTGTGCCAGCATGATCGCCCGCGTGCGGCCTGAGAGTGCGGACTCAAGCTGCGTGACATCGATGTCATAGGTATCCAGGCGCACATCGACGAACACAGGCACGAGATTGTTCTGGAAGATAGGATTGACGGTGGTTGGGAAGCCGGCCGCCACGGTGATCACCTCGTCACCCGGCCGCAGAGCACGATCGCCAAGCGATGGAGACGTGAGCGCCGAAAGCGCCACGAGATTCGCCGAGGAGCCGGAGTTTACCAGCCGCGCATCGCGCACCCCCATGAAGCGCGCAAACTCCCGTTCGAACTGGGCCGCGAAACGCCCCGTGGTCAGCCAGAAATCGAGCGATGCGTCGACCGCGTGCTGAACGTCCGCGGCGTCGAAGACCTTTCCGGAGACCGGAACCGCGCTCTCGCCGGGAACGAACGGGCATCGAGGAAATGCTTCCGCGTGGTACTCAGCCACCAGCGCGCGAATCTGCTGCCGCAGCTGATCGGCTTTATCGTTAGCCATGAGCGACCAGTCGCTCGTAATCTGCTATCTGGTCAAGCGTGCGCTGCTGCATGTTGTCACCGGACTGCCACTGCCTGAACCAGTTTACGATCCAGTCGAGCGCCTGCGGCAGCGGCAGCGCCGGCCGCCAGCCAAGTCTCTCCTGGGCGCGCGCGCAGTCCAGCATCAGGCAGGCGGCCTCATGCGGATGCGGACCTTCATCCATGGCCCAGGCGGGCATGCTGCCGGCGGCCTGCGCCCACCGCGATGCCAGGTGGGTCACGATCCACTCGACTGCACGCGTGTCCTCCTGCGCCGGGCCGAAGTTCCACGCGGAAGAAAAGGCATGGTCGCCCGTAAGCAGCCGCTCCCCCAGCATCAGGTAACCGTGCAGCGGCTCCAGCACATGCTGCCATGGGCGGATGCCAGTCGGGTTACGGATGCGGGCCGGCTGACCCGCCAGGAAGGCCCGCATCAGGTCCGGCACCAGGCGATCCTCAGCCCAGTCCCCGCCTCCGATCACGTTGCCTGCGCGAGCAGTCGCGACCGCCGCTCCTGCTTCAAAAAACGACTCGCGGTACGCCGCGACCGCAAGCTCCGCGCACGCCTTGCTGTTGCTGTAGGGATCGCGGCCACCCAAGCGGTCTTCTTCCGCAAAACGTCGCCGGTCCTCGCGATTCTCATAGCACTTGTCGGTTGTGATCGAAAGCACGGCGCCCACGGAAGGCGTATGGCGCGCGACCTCAAGCACGTTGACGGTGCCGAGAAGATTGGTTTCGTAGGTACCGACCGGATCGACATAGGAGCGGCGGACCAGCGACTGCGCCGCCAGGTGGAAGACGATCTCCGGTTGGAAGGCGTCCATGCTCGCCCGGAGTTGCGCGAGATTGCGTATGTCGCCGCGCTGATCCTCGATCAGCTCAGAGACCCGGGCTACTGAAAAAAGATTGGGTTGGCCCGGCGGATCAAGAGCGTAGCCGCGGACCGTCGCGCCCATACGAGCCAGCCAGAGTGCCAGCCAGCTGCCCTTGAAGCCAGAGTGGCCGGTAAGCAGCACCCTTCTTCCCGACCAGCGAAAGCTCACCAGGTCTTCCACGGAGCGTCGCCCCTCTGCCAAAGCTCTTCGAGAAGCATCCGGTCGCGAAGCGTATCCATCGGCTGCCAGAAGCCGTCGTGATAATAGGCGTGCAGATTACCCTCGGCTGCCAGCCGTTCCAGCGGCTGCCGCTCCCAGGCGGTCGAATCATCGTCTATGTAGTCGATCGCGCGCGTTGAGATCACAAAGAACCCTCCGTTCACCCATCCGCCTTCGCTGGCGGGCTTCTCCTTGAAGGCGGTGACGCGCGTCCCTTCGAGCTCGAGCGCTCCCCAGCGCGCAACCGGCTGCACCGCAGTCATGGTGGCGAGGCCTCCATGCTGCGCATGGAAGCGAATGCTGTCCGCGATATTGACGTTGGCCAGTCCGTCCCCATACGTCAGACAGAAGACGTTCTCGCCGCCAAGATAGCGGGCAATGCGCTTTAGCCGGCCGCCGGTCTGCGTGGAGTCACCGGTATCAACCAGGGTCACCCGCCAGGGCTCTGAGGCGCTGTCATGCACTTCCATGCGGTTCTCGGCCATGTGAAACGTAATATCTGCCATATGCAGGAAGTAGTTCGCGAAAAACTCCTTGATGATGTAGCCCTTGTATCCAAGGCAGATAATGAAGTCGTTGATGCCGCACTGCGAGTAGATCTTGAGGATGTGCCACAGGATCGGCCGGCCGCCTATCTCGACCATAGGCTTCGGCCGGACGGAGGTCTCTTCACTGATGCGGGTGCCGAGTCCGCCGGCGAGAATCACTGCTTTCAACGCGATGTGTCCTTTTGGAGTCCCGCTGCTTCCAGTATCGTATGGCCTGCATGCCCTTACTGACGATCGCGATCCCGACATACAACCGTAGCGCCCACCTGGATCGACTGCTGGCTTCGCTTCTGCCGCAGTTGGAAGGGGAAGATCGGGTTGAGCTGCTGATCTCTGACAATGCCTCGCCGGACGGCACCGCGGCGTTGCTACGAGAGTACAGCAGGCGCGGACTGCGATTTCGCTCGATTCGCAATGCTGTGAACATTGGACCCGACCTCAACTTTGCGCAATGCTTTGCCGAGGCCAGCGGCAAGTATCTCTGGATGATCGGTGACGATGACATTCTCTACGCGGGCGCCGTGCCGATTGTTCTCGCGCTGCTCGCGAGCGGCGATTTCGACCTGGTGCACGTCTCCAGCAAGGAGATCCGCACAGGCGAGTTTGTACCGCAGGCGAAGTCCGATCCCCGCATCGAGATCATTGAAGATGCGCGAGCCTTTCTGCGCCCGGTCCACATCCATCTGGGCTTCATCTCCGGGCTGATCGTTCACCGTGACCGTGCGCTTGAGGTCCCGCATTGCCCTTTCGAGGAACTGGACCAGACTAACCTGCTGCAACTCGGGTGGACGTACACCTTGCTGCGCGCGTACCGCCGCGGCGCCCGTATTCACGACCCGCTGGTTGCCGCCGGAGTTGAAAGTCGCGGCGGCTACAAGGTCTACCGTGTCTTCGCAACCAACCTGCAACGCATCGCCCGGCAGTGGCTGCAGCGGCCGGAGTTGGTGCGCATTGTTGCCAATGGTACCCTGCAGGAATTCTTCCCCCGCGTGGTGCTGGCACGGCGTCTCGGGATGCTTCCTGCCGCCGAGCAGGAACCGTCAGTCCTTCTGTCAGATGCTTTTAAAGGGTATTCCCTCTATTACCTCTACATCTATCCGCTGCTCAAGCTACCGCCGGTCCTCGGCCGTGTCTGGTTGCGGGTCGGCTTCCTCCTGAACCATCTCGACGCCCTCTGCGGCTATCCACTCCGTGGATGAAGAACTTGGAGGCGGGTACAGGCAGCAGCATTCGTGCGAAGAGATCGCATGTGTTCGACGAGCTCACGGTTCGACGTGATCCTTCTCCTGGTGCGATCTACAGGGAACGCTCCGTTCGATGAGTCCGCTCCAAAGACTCTCAGAAGTTGACAGAAATACATCAAAGTACGGGATGGGTTTATTGCTTCCCGTAATCCCGGCCAGGCTTTGAAAAAAGATGCGGTCCGGGCGAAATGCACTGCAATAAAAGTCTCCACGATTTGTAAAAAACACAAGATAGTGGTACCCCCGCGCCGCAAGGTAATCGAATCCTTCCCACACCTGCTCATGCAAGCCTCGCAGGAGGTCGGGAAACCACTCTAGATAGATAGCAGGGTTGTACCTGGCCAGCAGTTCGGGGCCGGACCGCAGCACGGAAAAGTCATAGCCTTCGGTATCTACCTTGATGAGGGAGATGCCTCCGTGAAGTTCGGCAAAAGGTAGAGCGACCGTGTCCAGCCGCTTCAAACGCCCCGCCGCATTCCCCTTGTCTCCAGTGACGTCACTCAGCACTTTAGTCGACGGGTTTGAACGTCCATCGTCCTCGAGCCAGACCGAGGCACCCTCGTCCTCGCCAATAAATGCTTGCTCAACCTGCACGCGGCGGTTGTTACTGTGATTCAGACGGCACAGCGTGCTCAACTCAGGATCAGGTTCGATGCAGAGATAGAAACAGCGTCCGGGCATCCCCTGCTCAACGATGGCGATGGTTTCCCCAACGTTTGCACCGACATCGATCAGAGTTAGTTCGGGACCGCCACTGGAGGCCGTCACTGCGATCGTTTCCATGACCAGCATGATCGGCTGATTGAACTGCGGATTTGTGGCTAGGATGACCGGCAAGTGATGCTCGGCCGGCATCATCATGTCCCGGCGATACACCGTCGCAACCACTAAGTGGTTCGCACCAAGCTTCTTCGCGATGGGTTTAGCAATCCGCTGTGCTACACGGGCAAAGGCACGATAAGCGAAGCGAGGATGGATGATGAGTCCTTCCAGCATCAGCATCAGATTGAAGGTGGCCTGTGCAGCGTGGGAAGGCGTCCGTTTCAATACGATCGTTCCTTGTTTGTGGAAGGAGGACGGCATTCTGGTTTTCAGGCTTCGCATACCGTCAATGATGCCTATCTAGCGGAGTCTGCAGCCTGCGTCCACACACGGGGTGATTGCCGGGACAAGCTTCTGCAGGTCCACCTATGACGTCTTGATGCGAGGCTCATGACCGCTCTTGACATCTTCAGGAACGGCAATGCGCTCGAAGTCCGTCGCGAGCTTCCTCAATGAGGCTGCAACATCGTCGCCTGCAAGCGGCTTTCCATGACCGGGCGCAACTGTTCTGGGAGTCAGGCCCGCGAGCTTCTTCACCGACAGCTTTGCGGCCTCCCAGTCGGAGGTGAAGTAGCTGGGGGGTCCATGCAACTCGGGAGTTTGCGTAAAGTTCGCGGCGAAGAAGCTTTCCGGCCTGGTGGTGCAAAATGCATCGCCGACCAGCAGGGTGCGGTCTGACTCGCGAAAAAAGCTCACATGGCCCGGCGTGTGCCCGGGCGTGTGTAGTAGTTGCCATCCCGGCAACTCTGCCAGGTTCGACTCGCTCGCAGGAAGTGGGCGCAAGCGATCGCCGATGTCGATGGGCCCGCGCGGGAGCGTGGGAGAAAGAAGAGGCATGACACCTCCGCCCGCGGCCCAGTTCGGCGCGGCATATTCCTTCTTCCCTGTCAGGTATGGGAATTCCAGAGGATGTGCATAGACGGGAACACTCCACTGCCCGGCTAGCTCCTTGACGTCGCCCACATGATCGAAATGCCCATGGGTCAGCACGATCGCGTTGGGCGGACGCGAGAATGTTTTCTCCGCCCAACTCCTGATCCGGCCCGCAGTGAGGGGGATGGCCGCATCGATGAGGGTCCACGATCCATCCGCATGCGAGACACCGAATACATTGACAAAAGCGATCTTCAATCCACTCAGTCCCGCCGCAACGGAATCGAGGGGCACCGCTTCGTCTTGTGGAACTTCTACCTTGTCCATTTACACCTGCCGGCGGCACTCGCATGCCACGCTCGGTTTGGAAGCCGGGCACAGGTGGGCAGTTGCTCGCCCGACCGGATAGCTGATCCGAAATGGAGGCTCGCTTCATCTAACGGTAAACGAGCCCGAAAGCGAGCGAGGAGGAAAATATGTTGAACGCAGAGAAGCTTGGGGGAGCATTCACGCTGCCCGGTACCGACCGCACCCTCTACCGCATCGGCTATGGCGCCATGCAGCTCGCCGGCCCGCACGTGTTCGGTCCCCCGAAGGATCGCGCCCTTGCGGTGGCGGTGCTCCGGGAAGCGGTCGCCTCCGGTGTCAATCACATCGACACCAGCGATTTCTATGGCCCGCATGTAACCAATCAGATCATCCGGGAGGCCTTGCATCCCTACCCGCACGACGTCACCATCGTGACCAAGGTAGGCGCGGTGCGCGGCGCCGATGGATCCTGGAACCCGGCGCAAAGCCCGGCTGAGCTCACTCAGGCTGTGCACGATAACTTGCGCAACCTGGGCGTCGACACGCTCGACGTGGTGAACATGAGATTGTGGAGCCAGACAGGTCCTGCCGAGGGACCGGTGGAGGAACAGTTTACCGCGCTCGCCGAACTGCAGCGGCAAGGCCTGATCCAGCACCTGGGCGTCAGCCATGCGACCATGAAGCAGGTGGAAGAAGCCCGTACGATTGCGCCGGTTGTGTGCGTCCAGAACGAGTACAACCTCGCCAAGCGCGGCGACGACGCACTTATTGATCATCTCGCGACACAAGGCATCGCCTACGTGCCCTACTTTCCACTGGGCGGGTTTACTCCGCTGCAGTCTTCGACGCTTTCCGACGTCGCCGCCGAGCTCGGCGCAACCTCAATGCAGGTGGCGCTCGCATGGCTGCTCCATCGCGCTCCCAACATCCTGCTGATCTCCGGCACATCCTCACCCGCACACCTGCGAGAGAACCTGGCGGCGGCAGAGTTGGAGCTCTCGACCGAAGTGCTCAACAAATTGAACTCAATCAGCGCTTCCGCCGCCTAGGAGGCGACGAACCTCCACCGGCATGAGACTGCATCTCGCCAGCATCGTTGATGATTTCCGCAATCACGGTGCTGAAGTGGCGATCGTATCGCATCGAGGGGTGCGGCGACACGCGACTACGTATGGTGAGCTTGCGCAACTCGCCGGCAGGTTTTCGAGGGAGCTGACGCGTCGCGGGATCGCACCAGGCGAGCGGGTGGCCCTGCTCGGTGAGAACTCGGCTGAGTGGGTAGGCGCTTTTTTCGGATGCCTGCTGCGTGGAGTGCTGGCTGTTCCTCTGGATGCATCAGGATCTCCGTCCTTCGCGTTCCGCATCCTCGATGAGGTTACGCCTCGGCTGGTTGTCGGGGACGCAGATCGGCTCAGCTCGGTTGCCACCGCCGTGCCGACGCTCAGCTTCTCTCAACTGTGCAACGCCTTGCCGGCCGATCCCGACTTCAGCGTCAGTCCATCGGTCCAGGAGAATGCACCTTTCCAGATCATCTTCACCTCCGGTACGACGTCCGAGCCCAAAGGCATCGTGCACACCCACCGCAATGTACTTGCCAGCCTGCGGCCGATCGAGACGGAAATTACAAAATATCGCCGCTACGAGCGCTGGGTGCACCCCCTGCGCTTTCTACACACGCTTCCGCTTAGCCATGTGTTCGGCCAGTTCATGGGCCTCTGGATTCCCGCAGTGCTGGGCGCCGAGCTTCATTTTAGCGACGTGCTGGAGTCCGGCCGCCTGCTCGAACTTATCCGGCGCGAGCGGCTCTCTGTACTGATCGCGGTTCCGCGCGTTCTGTCTCTGTTGCGGGCGCACCTGCTTGGTCAGTTTCCTTCACTGGGCGTCGAGACCGATCGGGCCTCCAGCCTCTCCGCTGCCAGACGATGGTGGCAATTCCGCAAAGTGCACGCTCTGTTCGGGTGGAAGTTCTGGGCGCTCATCTCCGGCGGCGCATCGCTGCCGCCCGATCTTGAAGCCTTCTGGAACCGGCTTGGATTTGCGCTGATCCAGGGCTACGGCATGACCGAGACGGCAGCCCTCGTCACCCTCAATCATCCCTTCCGCATCGGGCAGGGAACCATCGGCAAGGCACTGCCGGGTCGGGAGGTTCGGCTGAGCGCAGGCGGCGAAATCCTGGTTCGCGGCGACATGGTTGCAGGCGCCACCTGGCAACGAGGCGGCTTGATCGAGCGCGAAGGCGAGTGGCTCGCGACCGGCGATCTTGCAGAACAGAACGACTCGGGCGAGTTCCGCTTTGTGGGTCGCAAAGGAGAGACGATCGTCAGCTCAAGCGGGCTGAACATCTTCCCCGCAGACCTTGAAGCGGCGATGACCCGGCAGCCCGAAGTCAAGGCCTGCGCGGTAGTGCCGTGCGAACTCGAGTCCGGGCCTGAGGCTGTTTGCGTCGTGATTTTTGCAGGCAACAACGCTGCGCTCGAGCAGGCAGTAAGCGCGGCGAACGGTGAGCTCGCTGAGTACCAGCAGATTCGCCGGGTGCTTCGTTGGCCCGACTTTGCTTTCCCCTATACTTCAACCGGCAAGCTTCTGAGGCGCGACATCCGTGACTGGGCGTGCCGCGCGCTCGCGGGGCAGAAGGCTGATCCCCAATCGGGCGATACTCTGCTCGAAATGATCTCTGCGGTTGGCGGCGCAACCGGCGGCAGCGAAGAAGACCTGAACCTCGATAGTCTGGGCCGGGTGCAGCTGGCGTCCATGATCGAGCAGCGGACCGGTGTCTGGATCAGCGATGCCGCGATGGGCTCGCTTGAGAGTGTAGGACAGCTTCGCAGCATGATTGGCGATCCGATGCCGGGTGCGAGGGAGCGTGTGCCGTCAGACACCGGGCGGCCGACCGAGCAACACGTCTATCCTCGCTGGCCATGGTCCGCTCCTGTGCAGATGCTGCGCGTGCTGTGTTTGGAAGCAGTCGTGCGGCCCCTGATCGGACTTCTGCTTGCACCCCGGGTCATTCGATCCGAGCTGTGTCCCCAGGAGGGGCCGCTGTTGATCATCGCGAACCATGTCACGCTATTGGACGGACCGCTGGTCCTCTATGCCTTGCCCGCTCCCCTGCGCCGGCGCGTTGCCATTGCCATGTCCGGCGAAATGCTCCTGGGCTTTCGCTCGGGAGGTGGGAAAAACATCCTCGCGGGTCTTGCCTGGCGAGCCGCGTACTGGCTGCTGACAGCGTTGTTCAACGTCTTTCCGCTGCCGCGCCTGCAGGGATTCCGGCAAAGCTTTCGGCATGCGGGCGATGCCATCGACCGCGCTTACTCGGTCCTGATCTTTCCTGAGGGGGCGCGATCGAGTGACGGCCAGCCGGCGCCGTTCCGCCCCGGCATCGGGCTGCTGGCAGAGCAGGCGGAAGTCTCCGTGCTCCCGGTCGCCCTGTTAGGGCTCGAGCACGTTGCCCAAAAGGAAGCCCGGTGGTTCCAATCCGGCCGCCTTCAAATCAGGATTGGAAACCCTCTCCCTTGGCAGCCCTCTAAGTCGCCGGCCGAGTGGACGGTAGAGCTCGAGGCCGCGATAAGAAGCCTGCGAACTTGAGTTCGCTGTGGATGCACGGGCTCAACGAGCCCTCAAACGACTCTCCGCCAGCTTCACTCCTGCCTCGCTTCGCGAGACGGTTCCCTCCTCTTGAAGCTCCGGCCGGACAGTCCGCGCCAGCGTGGCCGCCTGTCGGTAGTGGTCGCTCGCTTCGCGCCATTGCGCCTGCGCCGCAAGCTCGTCGGCGAGATTCAGCTGGGTAATCGCTGAGCCGGGTGCGAGCGTTGCCGCCTCCCGTGCCAGTGCCAGGGCCGCCGCCGGCTGTCCTGCCTGCTCAAGGTCGCGGCTCTTGCGCACGGTCACCAGGGCAGACATCAGCGGAACCGCGAAATCGCCCTTGTAAACGTAGACTCCTTGCTGGATGGTCGCTGCAGGCTTCAATCCACGGAATGGATTGAACCAGTTCAGCTCGCCGTCACCCGATTCCACGCCCTCAAGATCGCTGTCGCTGATCAGGACGGTTCCATGGATCACGGGTGGAACATCCATCGGCAGCGTGAACCACCACAGCGAGCTGCCAGTCGGCAGTCGTTTGCAATGCACTCCGTAGTCAGAAGGCTCGACGGCGCCATCAGGAAAGTAGGCGAACCAGCAGTCTGTAATTCGCTCTTGATCGAGGTATTGCCTGACTGCCTTGAGCTGCTGTCCCCAGTCCACATTCGCATCGCTCAGGTAGCGATGAACCTGCGATGGTCCGCCCCACGCTTCGTTTCCGTAAGCCATGTATGCCGGACTCACACGAATGGAAGTAGTTGCCTGCCACACCAGCAGGAGCGCCGCGGCGGCTGCCCAAACGCGTCCGGCGGCGAACGCGCGCGCCAGGGCGAGACCAGCCAGGGCGTAGAGAAAGGGATAGACCGGCATCAGGTGACGTGCGCCGATGTCCATGTGCGACGTAGTCACCAGCGCGAAGTAAAAGGCCACGGGCAGCAGGAGGAAACAAAACTCCCGTAAATGCGTTCTCTCATCGCGAACGTAGAGGAAAGGCAAGAGGAGCAGCGCAAGCAGAAGCGGCAGAGTGGATTTGATCAAGAATGCGGTGGGGAAGTACTGCCATGGTCCGTGGCGATACATCCGGCCGAAGAAGTAACTGGTATATTCCCACTCGGTCTTCTTGGTGTTGGCCAGTCCCCAGATGTAAGGCTCAGGCAGCAGGCGCCACTTACTGATTTCGCCCAGCAGCGCGGCATCACGGGGGTTTGGCATCGACGCAATATAGGGAGCAAGCGGCGGGGAGAGCTCCTGTCCGCCGGGGGCGGGCCGATAGCGGAAGCCGTAGAAAGCCCAGATAACTCCCAGGGAGCAGATCAGAATGACGGCGCAGGCTGCAAGCCTTCGGCGCAGCACGGTCCAGTTTCTCGCGAGCAGGGCCTCGACGCCGGCGAGCAGCAGCAGCATGGGGAAGGCGAAGATGCCGGTGAACTTTGCACACATGGCGAGACCCATCACCAAACCGGTGACGGCAAGCCGCGCGGGGCTGGGCGCCTTGCTGTAGCGGTAGAACGCAAACACCGCTCCGAAGATGAAGCAGGCGCTTCCGATATCCGTCGACACCAGGGTGCCGTGCGCCAGCACGTTTGGATCAAAGACAAACAGCGCGAGCGCAGCCGCGGCGGCGGCTGCTCCAAACATCTCCCTGGTCGCAAGATAGACAAGCGCCGCCAGCAGCAGAGCAAACAGCATGCAAGCCATGCGCGCCGGAAACAGCACGCGATCTCCTCCGTTGCCGAAGACGAACGCGCGACCTTCTAGGAACGCATCAAGCGCCTGGGACTTGCCCGGATCAGGCGGCTGCTGGAGATGCATGACCAGCAACGGAGCCGCGGCGGTGAGCTTCACCAGCGGAGGTACTTCGGCATTCAGACGGTAGTCATGCCTGGTCCAAATGGAGTAGCCGTCGTAAAGGTGGTGCGCCTCATCCCAGTTCGCGGAGTAAACCCGCGCCACATGAATCAGCTGGCAGGCGAATACCACCAGGAGCAAGGTCACACCGAGCAACGCCCACGGTTTCGAGGGCCCGGAAGGAAAGATCATCTCTAAAGCACTCTACCTGCTCGGCCGCTCCGATGAAAGACAGCAAGGAAGCCCCTCCGAGCTGCGCTAGGGTCTTCGCGGCGACGAAGCTGACCCCGCCGCAGAGGAGGCAGCTGGTGGAAATGATTCGATCTTCCGCGCTCCATCATCCATATGTACGTGAGCAAAAGGTCTCAAAGAAGTAGACTTCGCCTGTCTGTGCTGGACCAGGCGCCAGTGCCCGCCGGCAGTTCGCCCGCCCTGGCTCTCGCGAACTCGGTCGAGCTCGCCCGGCTGGCGGACAGGACGGGTTACACGCGGTTCTGGATGTCGGAGCATCATGCGATGGACACGCTGGCGTGCACGGCGCCGGAGGTGATGCTTGCCCGGATCGGGGCGGAGACCAGACGCATCCGCATCGGCTCCGGCGGCATCATGCTGCCCCACTACACATCGTTGAAGGTTGCTGAGTGCTTCCGGACGCTGCACGCGCTCTACCCGGACAGGGTGGATCTGGGGATTGGACGCGCGCCTGGCGGTGGTCCGGTAGAGGCTCTGGCCCTGAAGCGCGAGCGCCGAAGCAAAATGCTTGACGACTTTCCCGAGCAGGTCAGTGAGCTGCTCGCGTTTCTCGATCACAGCTTTCCCCCGGATCATCCATTCTCCCGCATCAGCGTCTCTCCGAAGATGCCGGGCGGTCCGGACGTGTGGATGCTGGGATCGAGTCTGTGGAGCTCGGCTGCGGCGGCCGAGTTTGGCTTGCCCTACGCCTTTGCCCATTTCTTCAGCCCGGTACAAACGCGCGCCGCGATCGAGAACTATCACCGCGGCTTTGAGCCCGGTACTTACCGCAGTGAGCCGGAAGCTACCGTCGCCGTCGGCGTCATCTGTGCGGAGACCGACGAGGAAGCACAGTACCTCGCCTCCAGCGTGCGCCTGCTGCAGCGCCGGATCCGTATGGGTGATCGCAGCCCCATCGCCGCGCCCGAGGACGCGTTGCGCGAACTCAAGTCCTGGGCCGATGCGCCGATAGAAGAAGGCGAGTGGCCGCGCTACTTTGTGGGAACACCGTCGGCTGTGCGCGCGAGTCTCGAGTCCATGACAGACGGGCTGGGCCTGAATGAACTTATTGTGAACACCATCGTGTGGGAGCATCAGAAGCGATTACGGAGCTATGAACTGCTGGCGCAGGAGTTCGAGCTTTTGATCGGGAACGCGGCGGCTTACTCTGGAGACCGTGACTGCGTAGCAGCATCCTATCCCCGGTGATCGAACGACCGCCGCGAGGGGTCTGCCGCCAGGGTCCGGAAATCGCTGGCGCGGCTGAACAGAAACGGCTGCGCACTCGTCCATATTGAGCGAGAGGCTTGAGCAAGAGGCGAGCATGTTGAGACCGCTGCACTTTCCCTTTGCCGTGTTCGCTCTTGCTGCCGCATCTGCATGCGCGCAGAACACTCCGCCGTCGGCCGACCCCGGCGGCATGCCGGGCGCGCAAACGCAGGTGCAGACCGCCTCACCGAGCACATTGCCCTCTGTACAGACAAGCGCTCCACAGACCGGTCTGGCCACCGACCCTGCAACCTCGCTCCAGGCAGCACCCCAGCAGGCGGCTGACTCGGCCCGGAGGCAGGCGTTGGATGCACGCGCCGCGGGCGTCAATCCCGCCGGTTGCCCCGACGCGAATGCTCCCATCTATCCCGGCAGCGGCGCCAATGCTGCGATCGCAAGTGGAGACTATGTCGAGCTGACGCGCACGCGCTGCAACGGCTCATGCCCGGTGTACACGGTGCGGGTAAATGCCGATGGCTCGGTGCAATGGACAGGACGGGCGTTTGTGGCTCTGGTCGGCGCAGCCTCGACGCAGGTGGATCCGGTGATTGCCACCAGGCTCATCCGCGATTTTCGTGACCACGGCTTCGCCCGTCTTTGTGCGCGCTACATGCAGAATGCCACCGATGCTTCCTCGGCCGTGACCACGCTCTCGGTCGGGCACCAGACGACTCGTGTGCGCGACTACGCAGGCGGCGGTCCGGCCTGGCTGGGAGATCTGGAGCTGCGGGTTGACGCACTCGCGAACACGCACGCGTGGCGTCACGGCGACCCCTCGCGGGAGCGCTTCGGCGAAACGCGGCTGGTCGAGGATACCGTGATCCCGAAGCCGGGAGTGACCGCGCTGATGAAGGCGGCTGCGGCTGACCGGGTGGCGGAGATGCGCACCATCCTCGCTTCCGGGGCAGCCATCGATGCCGAGGACGCGAGCGGCTGGACAGCGCTGATGTATGCTGCCGGCCCGGGCCGCCTGGCCACCATGCAGTTTCTCCTGGCCAACGGGGCAAGCGCCAACCACCGCACAGCCTACGGCGAGACGCTGCTATTTGCGGCCGCCACCTCGCCCTACGATGCCCCGGCGAAGATTCGGCTGCTGGGGCAGGCCGGCGTTGGCGTGAATGCCCGGGCGGCCGATGGCTCCACTGCGCTGATGGTCGCGGTGCAGCATTTCTGGACACCGGGACTGATCGAGGCGCTGCTGGCGCTTCGAGCTGACGTGCGACTCAAGAACAGCGCCGGACAGACGGTGGTCGAACTGCTCGACGCGCAGGAGCAGCAGACTGCCTCACCGGCCGAGTACAAGACGGTGCGGGAGCTGCTGGAGACACGCTAGCACCGGGCTCCACACGTTACCGTAACTTTGCCGAAGGCACCGCTTGCGGTACGCTCATAGCGTACTAGTTTCCACCTGAAGCACGCTGTGCCGGGAGCCGGGAAAGCTTTGGAGGCGGCCGTGGCTGAAACCGTAGCTGAAACCATGACCATCGCGGGCCAGTTCTCCGGCAGCAGCGCAGCGGCCGCCAGCCAGGAGGCATCCTCCCGCGCGTTGTGTGTCGATCTGGACGGGACGCTAGTCAAGTGTGACACCCTGGTGGATTCGCTGCTGGTGCTCGCGCGCAAGCAGCCCCTGGTCCTGCTGCGGGTGCCGGGCTGGATGCTCGGCGGCAAAGCAAACCTGAAAGCCCATGTGGCGCGGCTGGTTACGCTGGACGCTGCGCACCTGCCCTATAACAAGCCGCTGATCACCTGGCTCGAGAAGGAACGCGCGGCCGGGCGCAACATTTATCTCACCACCGGTGCCGACAGCCGGCTCGCCGACGCCATCGCTGCTCACCTCGAACTCTTCGACGAGGTCCTGGCGAGCGACGGCATCACCAACTTGACTGGCCGCGACAAGCTGGCGAGCCTTGAAGCGCGCTTCGCTTCCGGCTTCGACTATGTGGGCAACGCGCAGCCGGATATTGTCCTGCTCGAGCGCGCGGGCGAGGCAATGGTCGCGAACCCGGACGCGAATCTTCGCGCCGCGATTCATGCGCATCGCTTCCGGGTGGCGCGCGCGTTTAAGGATCAGGCTCCGCTGCTGCGCTCGGTGCGCAAGGCTATACGCCTGCACCAGTGGGCGAAGAACTCCCTCGTCTTCCTGCCCATGCTGCTGGCGCATTCGCTGAGCCTCGCAGAACTCAGGGCCTCGGTCATGGCCTTCTTCGCTTTCAGCTTCTGCGCTTCGGGAACTTATATTCTGAACGATCTGCTCGACATCGAAGCAGACCGGAGGCACCCAAAGAAGCGCTATCGTCCCTTCGCGGCGGCCGACCTCTCGGCAAAGTATGGAGTCTTCCTCTCCTGCGGTCTGCTGCTGGGCGCGTTGTTGCTCGCGCTTCTGCTGCCCTCCAGGTTCCTCGTCTACCTGGCGCTCTACCTGGTCACCACGGTCAGCTACTCGTTTTATTTCAAACGGATTGTTCTGGTCGACGTGCTGCTGTTGTCAGGCCTGTATACGCTGCGGCTGCTGGCCGGCGCGTCCGCAACGGCAACCGTCATCTCTCCCTGGCTGGCCGGCTTCTCGGTCTTTCTCTTCCTCAGCCTGGCTATGGTCAAACGCTTCAGCGAACTCAAGAACATGCAGGCAGCCGGGCAAACGCCATCCAACGGGCGCGGCTACCTGATTGCCGACACGGAGCAGATCCGCAGCTTTGGCACGGCCAGCGCCTACGCCTCCGTGGTGGTCTTCTCGATGTACATCAGCGGAAGCGACGTGGCCATGCACTACAACCATCCCGACCGGATGTGGCTGATCACCCCGCTGATGTTGCTCTGGCTGAGCCGGGTGTGGCTGCTGGCCTCGCGTGGCGAGATGGATGAAGACCCGGTCATCTTCGCGGTCACGGACTGGCCCAGCCTGCTGCTCGGCGCTGCCGTCCTGGGCGTCGCGCTCTTTGCCATGTAAGCTAGCTTGAAATCAGAACCACGGCTACCAGTGCCAGTCCCATCCCCAGCGCCTGAACGCGAGTGGTGCGCTCCTTCAGGATCCACACCGCCAGCAGGATAGTGCCTGCCGGGTAAAGCGACGAAAGCACAGCCGCCACATCCATCCGCCCGGTGACCGAGGCCTTCATGTAGAAGAGGTTTCCCAGCGTGTCAAGCATGCCTGCGCTTGCCGCCAGCCAGGGCAAGCCGGTCAAGCCTGCTTGCCGGCTCGACCTTGCCCGTCCCCCAGCCACGACCAGCAGCGCGACGGCCGTGCCTCCGACGCGGGAAAAGGTAAGCGCGCGCAGGAGCGAAGGCGCGCCGGTGTTCCCGGCTACCGAGCTGTGCAGCAGCACCAGTTGCAGGCCGAACCCGATGCCCGCGAGCGCGGCCAGGAGCAAGCCACGGTGACCGACCCGTTCCGTATCGGACACTTCTGCAGGCGCCGCAGCAAACATCAGGATGGAAGCGCCCGCAACCGCAAAGCCGGTCAGCTTTGCACTCCCGGGCCACCCGGCAGAGACGATAGCGAGGGTCACCGGAAGGATGGTGGTGATCAGGCCCGCGAGCGCGGCGGTTAAGCCCATCAACCCAGAGGCGAGCGCCTGGTAGAAAAGCATCAGGCCCAGGCCGCCGACCACGCCCGACAGGAGCGCCTTCCATAGCTGAGGATGCGTGAGCGCGGGCGCCGGCAACAAGGCGGTGAGCGAAACCAGCAGCAGGAGGCTGACTCCGTGCGCTGCCAGCACCACCGCGCCGGGTCTTGCCCGGCGGGCCGCCAGTCCGCCGGCGAAGTCAGCGGCGCCCCACAGACCTGCCGCTCCCAGCCCCAGTGCCACGGGCAGGAAGCCGGGAACAGCAGACATCATCGGTTCAGATCGGAAGCCGAAGGGTAGTAACCGTCTCGTGCCGTGATGTCGAGGTTGGGTATGCCCTCGATGCGAACTTCGATGGTGTGGAAGCGGCTCGCCATGATGCCGGCATGGCTCAGGTAGCCGAGCGTGTACTGTGTGCGCACTGAGTCTGTGATCTTGGCAAAGGATGCCTGGATACCGTTCTCAGAAACTTCCGAGTCGAGCGCACCGCCAGTCGCGAGCGCATACTTGGGCAGCAGGTTGTCACGCATGGTTGGCAGCAGCGGGATGTGGATCTTGTCCAGGTAGCCCAGGCCCCAGATCGCCGAATCGCCGACCAGGGTTCCGTGGAGCGCAATGTCATGGGACAGCAGAAAGCGGACCACCTCCTTGTAGGAGGCCTTTGAACCCTGCTCCTTGCCGTCGGAGATGATGTAGATGATCTTGCGCCGTTCTTTGGGCTCCTTCGACAGGGCGACCGCCGCCGCAAGGATCGCGTCGTTCAGCGGGTGGTCCTCCTTCGGATGGATGGTGAACCCGACATCCTGTCCGTGGTGGGGGCTCAGGTTCGGGTCAACATCCTTGCCGTTGATCTGAGGGCCGTTGTCGAGCGGGCCTCCCGGAGCGTCCACGCCCATATCGCGGCCCGGCGCTTTTGCGCTCTCAAGCGCCATCGGCAGACGGTTGCCCTGCGCCGCAGTAAAGTCGGTGATCAGCTTGGGCGAACTGTTATAGCCGAAGACGGCGACTGTGTCCGCCGGGGTGAAAGCGCCGGTAACGGCCGCCAGGCTGTTGTTCACGCGGTGCATGACATCCGCGGGCAGGCTCTGGTCAACGACAAAGGCGACTGACAGCGGAAATGGGTCGGTGGTGAAGAAGACGATCCTCTGGCGCACGCCGTCTTCGTAGACCCGGAACATGCGCCAGTCGAGTGAGGGAACCAGGCGCCCCTTCTTGTCGCGCACAGTGACGGGGACGATGACTTCGTTGACCGGGATCCGCAGGACACCCTGCGGCCCCTGGCCGGTTGAGGGAATGTCGGGTGCTTCGGGCTGAACCGGCGTGACATTTGGTTGCTGCGACTCCGGCGAGTCACTGGTCGAGGAGGAAGATGAGCCCGAGGTCTGGTCGGGCGCCTGCCCTGAACTTTGACTCTGCGGAACCTGGTTGCCGGTCCTTGGCGGTGCGGGAGCATCCGGCCCGGTGCCCTTGCCCGGAGTCACCTCGGGAATGCCGCTCAACGCGGGCTGAGGAGTAGGCGCGTCCGGAATCGCTTGCTGCTGCTGGGCGGCTGAGGCGAGAGGGAGTTCCGCACAAAGGATGAGCGCCAAAATTGCTGACAAACGTGCCTGCATCAATAGTCTCCGCAGATTCGCGTACTGGCTGCGCCATCAGGAAACCTGGCACGCGTTCTGGCTTTCTTTCCCGCCAAATTCCGGTTCATCGGGTAGCATGCCGCTTCGCAACTCTTAGGATGCGGACGAGCGTCAGGCGGCTCTGCTGCCAACACTCAGGTTAGCAGACGCATGGCAGCCAGTTGCGGTGAGCGGGCGTGTCCGCGGTGACGCGTCTTCGAGCTTTCCCGCCCTGGGCAACAGCGGCCTTTCACGCTCTGGTGACGTCTAAGGCAGCATGCGCCGCAACGCTCTCGCCCTGATCCTCCTAGCTGCCGCTCTGCCCCTGCGCCTCTTCGCGCAGGCGGCTCCCAGTCCGGATGCGCCTCCGGTGAGCACCGCGCCCGCCCAGGAAGATCCTGCGGACAACCCCCAGGCCACCCTCAAGGTCAACGTCAACCTGGTCAACCTCTATTTCACCGTCCATGACAAGCGCGGCGCGCTGATCCCCAACCTGACCAAGGAAGACTGCACCGTTTTTGAGAACAAGGAGCCGCAGAAGCTGCGGAGCTTCGCCGCGGAAGCCGATCAACCGCTAACCTTAGGCATCCTGCTCGACACGTCGGGCTCGCAGACCAACGTCCTGGGCATGGAGCAGCAGACCGGCGGTGCTTTTCTGCGGGACATCCTGAGGAAGAAGGATGAGGCTTTCCTGATCTCGTTCGATGTGGATGTGAACCTGCTCGAGGACTACACCAACAACGCCTCGCGGCTGGCGCGGGCGATGGACAAGGCGGAGATCAACACTGCCGGCGGCAATGGCGCAGGCGGCGTACCCGGCATTGGGCAGGGTCCGGTCCCAACCCATGGCGCGCCCAAGGGAACGCTGCTGTTTGACGCCGTGGTGCTGGCTGCCGGCGACAAGATGCGCTCGGAGACTGGACGTAAGGCGATGATTCTGCTCACGGACGGCGGCGACCAGGGCTCGAAGTACCGGCTGAAAGATGCGATCGAGGCGGCGCAAAAGGCAAACTGCATCGTGTACGTTCTGCTGATCGCCGACCGCAGCTTCTACTATGGGAACGGCATCATGCTCGGAGGGATGAACGGCGACGCCGATATGCGCAAGCTGGCACAGGAGACCGGCGGCCGCATGATCGATGTCGGTAACAACGGCAAGAAGATGGAAGCAGCCTTTGCCCAGATTGAAGACGAGCTGCGCACCCAGTATGTTGCAAGCTACACGCCGACCGACAAGCGCCTCGACGGGAGCTTTCGGCCGATCGCCGTAGAGTGCAAGGGCGACGGACTCAAGGTGCAGGCGCAAAAGGGCTACTATGCGCTTCCAAATTCGGATTCACAGTAGTCCCGGGGCGCTTTGCCAACTTTGTGCTCGAATCAGCGTAGAGACTAGACCCGTCCCGGGATCAGCCGAGACGGGCTTATTCTAGCGGCTCTGCAGCGCCGGTGTTGTCGGCACCGCAATCTCTTCTGTTGCCGGGTACACATCTTCGACTGCCCCGAAGACGGCGACGCTGCGGTCACCTGCAGGCAGCGCATCCGTGAGCGGTTCTCCCGCGAAGCGGACGGTCCCGTTATTCTGCTCCAGGATCTTTTCTGCCTCGATGATGCGGCCGGTCACTCCCACCATGACCACCGCTCCGCCTTGCGCCAGCCGGAGAGCGAGGTGCCGCGAGTGATCTTCCGGCAGGCCCAGGCCGGTAAAAGAGCTCTCAAACGCGGTATGAGAATAAGGACGCGAATAGTTGTCCTTCACGCCGCCGGCCACCTCCGGAGTCACGCCCAGGTGCCCCTCGCCCGTGCCGAAGTTCTGGCTGCTTGAGCTCACCAGGTTGCTGCCTGACTCGTGCTTGTGCTTGCCGCCGAACACGTGGCTGAGCTTCTCAAGCCAGCCTGACGAATCAGTTCTGCTCTCGGTAAAGCTCCCCGTACCCGGAGCCGTTTGGAGCGGGGTTTCGCCGGGCTGGTCATGCGGCAGGGTGCTCTTGATCTCGTGCGGCAGGTCGAGCTGCGAAAGGTCCGAGCCGGTGATGGGACCCGGCTTACCCGCGCCCGCCATGCCCGTGCCGCTGCCTCCACCCATTGCCGGCGTCACAGAGGTGTAATCGGCGGCGGTGGTGGTCACGCCTGAGTCAGAGGGCTCAAGCCCCGGATAGCTGACGTTCTTGCCGAGGTTCGCGAGTGATTCGCCGCTCCCGCCTGCTCCCCCGGTTTGGGCCACACCGCCCTGCCGGCTGGTGTTGAACGCTGCGCCGATCTGGGTCGATTCAAAGCCGTTGTCTAAAAGGGCATGGATCGCGCGATGCGCGTCTTCTCCGTTGGCGAAGTAGCCGACAACGGTGCTGCTGCCTTGCGGAAATCGAGATGTAGTTCCTGTCATAAAGGGATCCTCGTTCCCGGACCGACTTGCGGGTTCCGGGCAAGCTGCCTGCCGTGCCGTCTGGCGCGGCTGTCTGTCAATCAGATGCTGAGTTCACGGACCAAGGCATCTGCCTCTTTCGATTCAATGCCGCAGCGCTCCCCTCTCCGCTATAATCCGAGTACGGCAGCGCCTGGAGAGATGGCCGAGTGGCTGAAGGCGGCGGTTTGCTAAACCGTTATAGGGTCAAAAGCTCTATCGGGGGTTCGAATCCCCCTCTCTCCGCCATTCTCTTAGAATCAACGACTTAGCGGCCGGGCTACCAGCCGGGCTACCAATATCAGGGATCGGCGAGTTGGCGCGGGTATTAACCCCAAAGGGAAAATACTCATGAAGCCAGCCAGCGTCCATCTTTATCTCCGGGTCCGTCGTCCGGACGGCAGCCGTCTTTTCGCGAACCCTGTATCTGCCGCCAATGGCAAGCTCCGCCCCCAGGTGGCCCTCATCGATGGCAGCCCAGTCCATTGCCCTGGCAGGTTGATCACCCAAGTACATTTAGAGGGTTGCTAGCCGGAAGCTGATAGAGCATGAGGAAGGCGAAAGCGAGAGGAGAACGAGAGGAGCGCATGGTGGAGAGAAGGGATTCTGTGGGGGAGGCTTCGGCCAGTGGACTGAACCAACCAAAGTACCTCCACATCGTAGAAACGCTGCGCAAGGGTTTGCTCTCGGGACAGTACCTTCAGGGGGTGCGCCTGCCAAGTGAGGCCGAGCTCAGTCGACGGTTCAAGGTGAGCCGCATGACCGTCGTGAAGGCGATACACCAACTCCAGCAGGAAGGCCTGGTAGTGCGGAGGGTAGGTTCAGGAACCTACGCAGCCAAACCGGCGCGCACCGATGGTCAGACCTTCGGCCTACTGATCCCGGACTTGGGAAAGACAGAGATCTTTGAGCCCATCTGCCGCGGCATGATGCGCTCTCCGCTGGCGCGCCGACACTCCCTGCTTTGGGGGCATTCCTTTGCCGACGTGGCAGACAAGGGTGAACAGGCCAAGCAGCTCTGCCTGCATTTTTTGGAGCAGCACGTAAACGGGGTATTTTTCGCGCCGCTCGAGTACATGCCCGGCCGGGAAAAGGTGAATAGTGAGATCCTGAACCAGCTGGATAAAGCCAAGGTGCCGGTGGTGTTGCTTGACCGCCACGGCCTGGGCTCTCGAACGGCGATCTCGCATGATCTCATCAGCCTGAACAACCAGAGCGCCGGATATGCGGTCACCGAGCATCTACTCCGTTTAGGCGTGCGCCGGATCGGATTTCTCGCCCGTGAAGGCTCGGTAGAAACCGTGGAAGCGCGCATCCGGGGGTGCCGGGAAGCCCTTTTCGATTGCGGCGGATCGCTTCAGGAGGTTGTCCTCGTTCAGGAAGACGAGGTAGACACGCGAACCGTGCAGCGTCTACTGGAGGCCCGTCTTGAAGCCGTGGTTTGCGCCAACGACCGAACCGCAGCGTCGTTGATCAAGGCGATGCTGGAGCACGGGTTGAGTGTGCCGCGGCAGCTGCGCATCGTCGGCTTTGATGACGTCAGCTACGCCAGCCTGCTACCGGTCCCGCTTACCACGGTGCACCAGCCTTGCGCGGAAATTGGCGCGGTCGCCCTGGCTGCGATGCTCGACAGAATCAATAGTCCAGAGCTGCCGCCACGGTCGATCCTGCTCGAAGGTCGACTGGTCGTGCGGGTCTCCTGTGGCGGCGCATCCGCCTGAGATCGATCCTCGAACACCATTTCCTGAGCCGCACAGCCAGCAGCGTGTTGGTCGCTTCCTAAAGCGGACTAGTCAGGTTTGTTGCATTTGGTATACGGCCAGGTTGACAGATGTATAGAAGCAGTTCTAAAAACGTGCACACTGCCTCACAGTCCAGGACTAAGGGGACTCGAGGGCGCGACTAAGGTCAGGCGTTAACGTCACGGTTGGTGGAACGACACGTGTACACAAACCTTTGCAGCAGGGCGGTTAGCAATACTTGAGCGTGGGCACGAGCCGCTTAACGAATCTACACACACACAATGAGTTCCTGGAACGCGTCGATTTGCGTATCCCGACTCTCTAGAACGATGACTTCCACAAACACTTCTTGGAGGCTGGAATGATGAAAGTGAGACTGTTCACCGCCCTGATCTTAGCTTGCTGCTCTCCCTGGGGCGTATACGCGCAAGTGACAACGGCCGACGTGGTGGGAACGATTGTAGATAGTTCTGGAGCGACCATACCGAACGCGAACGTGACCATCACAAACCTAGGCACACAGGTCAGCTCGGTATCTCATTCCAACCGTGCAGGCGACTACGTATTTAACCTGCTCGAGCCAGGACGCTACTCCATCAGTATCGAGGCTCCTGGATTTAAGGCCGTCAATATCCCTAGCATCAACCTTGCCGCAGGGGACCGCGGGCGCGAAGATGCTACCTTGCAGCCCGGCGCCTCCCAGCAGGTGGTGGAGGTCCAGGCTACCGATCCTCTACTTCAGACCGACACCTCTGCGGTGAGCAGCGTGGTCACCGAACGCTCGGTACAGGATCTACCGTTAAACGGGCGCAACTACATATCGCTCGTGACCATTCAGCCCGGTGTCAACGCAGGAATTCCGAATGCTGTCTCCTCCGGTCAAAGACCCGACGATCGACGCCAATCGTCCACGGTATCTGCAAATGGACAATCAGATCAGTTCAACAACGAGATGATTGACGGAATGGACAACAATGAACGCGAGCAGGGATTTATCGGGGTGAGGCCATCGATTGAAGCCATCGCCGAGGTTCGCGTCGATACAAACGTGTACAACGCTGCCATCGGACGAAATGCTGGAGCCATCGTAAACATCATCACCAAGTCTGGAGCGAACGCATTCAATGGTTCGGCCTATGAGTTTTTCAGGAATGATATCTTCGACGCGCGTGACTACTTTGCTCGTGCGGGAGTCACCCAAAAGCCCGAATACCGACAGAACCAGTTCGGTGGCAGTCTCGGCGGGCCGATCATCAAGGATAAGACCTTCTTCTTCGCGGATGTTGAGGATCTCCGCATCATCCAGGGGCAAAGTTCGGGCTTGCTCACCGTGCCCACCCTCTTTGAAGAGCAGAATCCGGGCAACTTCTCAGATATAGCTGGCCCCGTGGTGCCGACCGCCGCTCTCAACCCTGTGGGTTTGGATTATTTCAAGCTTTATCCCGCCCCTAACGTTCCTGGTGCCGGGGCAATCAACAACTTTGAGAGCGTAACGAACAGAACGCAATACGCGCTCTCTCTGGACGGAAGGATCGACCAGCACTTCGGCAATGGCGATCTCCTTTTCGGCCGCTACTCTTACAACAACGTCAGCACGGAAGTGCCTGCGCCCTTTCCCGTGGTTTCCGTGGCCGGCGTATCGGTGCAACCTGGTCCACCAAATTATTACGGTCCCTCCATCTCCAAGGTGCACGGGGTCCAGTTAGATTATGTTCACTCCCTCACGCCATCGACTATCCTGGAGCTGAAAGCCGGCTACTCTCGGATTGATATCGAGACGCAGAGTCAAAACAGCGGCGAGAACATCTCGTCAGCCTTCGGTCTGGTCAACGGAAATACTCCTCTTGCTCCTGAAACCGGAGGCTTGACCCCCGTCAGTTTTAACTATGGCGGTTACTCGAGCTTGGGTGACTCCAACTATCTTCCCATCATCGACGTCAATAACGTCTTCCAGTACATGGGCTCGGTGATCTTCAATCGGGGAGCACACAGTATCAACGTTGGCGGGGCCATCCTGCGGCGGCAGCTGAACTACTTCCAGAGTCCCGCGCCGCTTGGAGCGGTGAGCTTCGCACAGTCAACCGGCAACTCGCTTGAGGATCTGCTGACCGGCGTTGGTTTCTCCTACTCCCGCAGCAATGACTTGATCAAACCCGGTTACCGGGCCTGGGAGAACAGCGCCTACGCGCAGGATGACTGGCGTGTGACCCGCAGCCTGACACTCAACCTCGGCGTGCGTTACGACGTCTTCACGGCGTTCACCGAAGCGCATAACCGCTATGCAAACTTCGACTTTCCTACCTCAACTCTGATTACCGGAACGCAAGACCCACATATTGGCATCGACACCAGCTATACCAACGTTGCCCCACGCATCGGCTTCGCGCAGTCACTTGGCAGAGGTACTGTGTTACGCGGCGGCTACGGCTTCTCGTACTATCCCACGGCCATCCAGGGGGCAATCCAGGATGTCAATCCTCCTTACTTCTATGCAACCACCTGCTCACCCTGCGCTCCGTTCTGGCCAGTGCTTCCCGTTCCTACCCCTTCAAGCACCACGAATCTTTCCGGCTTCTTAACCTACATTCCGCATAGCTTCAACACCACAAGAATTCAGCAGTTTAACCTGATGGTGCAGCAGCAATTTGGCAACAATGTCTTCTCCTTGGGCTATGTAGCCAATTGGGGAGACAATCTGCAGTTCCAGACGACGGTCAACCGACCCAATCCGACCGGACCATATCCGAATGAGCCACTCACAGGACCACCGGCGACTCCGGCGCTGCTAACAGCCACAACACTGCCCAACGTGACCAATGTCATGGGCTGGTTATCCAGTGGAATTACCAACTACAATTCGATGCAGGTAGTATTTGCCCGGCGGTTCTCTCGCGGGTTGGCATTTAACGCAAACTATACCTGGGCCCACGGTCTCGGCGACGCCGGCAATGCCAGTGCCCTGGCCTCGGTCTCCGGGATCCTGCCTACCGATCCTCAATACGACTACGGTAACGACACCATTGATGTACGCCAGCGCTTCTCCATAAACTTCACCTATAACCTTCCTTTCGGCGAGAACGCGACCGGAGCCAAGGGGCTGCTCATCAAAGGATGGAGCTCTGATTTCATCGACTACTGGCAAACCGGCCTTCCGTTCACCGTCGGCAATTCGTTTCTCAACCCGCATGGGGTAGCGCAAATCAACCTACCACTGGTAGGAACAGATAGGCCTGACATGGTAGGAGCAGCGAACATTGCCAATCCAAGCATCAGTCATTGGTTCAACTACAACGCGTTTACACCCCAGGCGGCCGGTACTCCGGGAGACGAAAGAAGCAATCAGCTTTATGGGCCTCACCAGCGTCGTGCGGATTTCTCGCTGGTCAAAGATTTCTCTTTGAGGGAGAGGGAGTCGCTCCAGTTCCGGGCCGAGTGCTACAACGTCTCCAACACTTCGAACTTTTCTCTACCAGCGGCAAACATCTCCGGGTGGGCTCCGGGACCGGGTCACGGCCCGAACAATCCGATCTCGGCCGTTGGCTTGTTACCTGGCGACATCGCTACATCTGCGGGTGGATTGGGCACTATCTCCTCGACCGCGCTCGGCGTCAATCCGCGGCAGTTTCAGTTCGCCCTGAAGCTTCTGTTCTGAGCACGCCCGGCGCTGTCCGTCATGAATCGAGAGGGAGACGCTACTGCGTCTCCCTTTCGATTCCGCGCAGGATATTGCCTTTGGATGGGCGCGGATGATTCATGCTTGCCTGCTCAAAGCCATAGCAGTAGGTCTTGGCCTCTTGAAGAGCGCACCAGAATTCAGATGAAAGTGACGCGGATGAAAGCCTTTTACCGGATCGTCCTGAGCCTGGCGGCCGTGCCAGGCGCAATCCTGCTTTCAATGGCAGCACAGAGCAACCACGCGAATGCCCAAAGCAGTCGCAGCGCTCCTGTTATCGGGAAAGATCGGCGCTACGTAAATCCTCTCGGTATCGAAGCTACCTCTCGGGATGGCTCGCCGCAGGGCGTAAGCCTAGGGGATCCCACGGTAGTGCGTGATGGCGACAGCTACTTCATGTTTGCAACCGGCGGCGGCCCCTGGATCTCGCACGACCTTGTTAACTGGAAGTATGCTCCGGTCGATCCGTCTGGGGTTCCTGTTCCTACCGCGCCTGACGTCGTGAAGTACAACGGCTACTTTTATATGGCAGGTAACGGAACGCGACTGTATCGCTCAGCCAAAATCCTGGGGCCCTACCAGGAGATCGGGCCGTGGCTGGATACGACAGGAAAGCCGTTTACCGATATCCACGTGTTTGACATCGACCTGTTTATAGACAGCGACAATAAGCCCTACCTATACATGGCGAAAGGCGAAACAGGAGGGGTGTGGGTGGCTCCACTCGATCCCAACAATCTGACCCGTCTACTCGCTGCACCAAGAACATTGTTTACCTTTGACAGCAATCACGTCTGGGAACGTGCAGGCGATTCCAACGAGCGCACGTACTACTCGTGGATCGAGGGCCCCTGGGTTTTCAGGCGAAACGGTATCTATTACCTGGAGTTCAGCGCTTCCGGAACGGAATGGTTGACTTATGCTACAGGCGTTTATACGGCAACAAACCCGCTCGGGCCGTTTACCTATATGCCGGAAAATCCCTTGCTAAGGAAGACCACCGGCATGGTGACTGGACCAGGGCATGGGAGCGTGGTGGAGGGACCAGACGGAAACTGGTGGCAGTTTTATCTTTGCGTGCTTCCTACGCCCCCGGGCGGCCGCCGGATTGGCATGGATCCCGTAGGCTTTGATGCCCAGGGTAGGATGTTCGTGCGCAACGGCACTCCGACGACAACGCCTCAGTGGGCTCCGGGAGTTCTAGCTGATCCTGCTCGAGATGGAGATTCTGGGTCTATTCCTCTTAGCATCGGCAAAACGGTCAACCTGACTTTTTCAAGTCAGCGTGCCGGTCACGATGCAGCCTACGCGCTCGACGACTCGAATGGCACATGGTGGGAGCCCGAACAGAGCGATGCGCAGCCTTCAATTACACTCGATCTGCTCGGGATCGCGCCGTTCGAAAGAGAGTATCAATTTACCGTTGATTCAAGCCGCATTGTATTTACGGGCGCCCGCGATCCCCATTCGGCTTTCTCCGGAAGTCCGGCATTTCGGTACACGGTCGAGATCTCAAGCGACGGCAAGCAATTCACCAGGGTATTAGATAAGCGGGGCAATACAGTTCCTAAGTACATAGAATTCGATGAACTTCCGCCAACTCGCTGCCGGTTTCTCCGCTTGACGATCACGGACTGGCCGCGATCGTCTGACCAACCGCTAGGAATCACTGAGCTTACCGTGTTCGGTAAGTACATCAAGCCTGCGAACCCGTAGT
>CAXUND010000042.1:0-27524 GCA_964252445.1 uncultured Acidobacteriaceae bacterium
ACACTACTTTTCAGACCAGCATGACCGGGCAGGTGATCGCGGTGCTGCCGAACGGCAACCTGGTGGTTGAGGCCCAGCGACAGATTTTTATGAACAACCAGCATGAGGATGTGGTGGTGCGCGGAGTTGTGCGACCCGGCGACGTCAGCCCGGCCAACATGGTCGCCTCCTCTTCGCTCGCCAACCTCGAGATTGAAATGAAGGGCAAAGGCATTATCTCGGACGGGGTTCGTCCGCTCAACCCGATCACCAAGGCGATCCTATGGCTCTTCGGCTTTTAATCCGGGCGGCCATCCGGCCGACGATCCTGGCGCTAATCCTGCTGGGGAATTGGATTGCGGTGGTGCACGCGTCGGCCTCAGTCACGCCTGCGAACCGGGTGGTGCAGGTGCGCGACATCACCGATATCGAAGGCATCCGCGACAACCAGCTGGTCGGCTACGGCCTGGTAGTGGGGTTGCGCGGCACCGGCGACCGCCAGCAGACCTTCTTCACCGTGCAGACGCTGGCGAACGCGATGATCCGCATGGGCGTCCAGATCACCCCCGGCACGGTGGTGGTCAAGAACGTCGCCGCGGTCTTTATTACCGCGACGCTGCCGCCGTTTGCCCGCCCGGGCATGAAGGTGGACATCACGGTCTCCTCCGTCGGGGACGCAAAGAGTCTGGAAGGCGGTGTGCTTCTGATGAGCTCCCTGCGCGGACCGGACGGGCAGGTGTATGCCGAGGCGCAGGGTCCGCTGGCGCTTGGAGGGTACACCGAGGGGCTTGCCGGCAACGTGAAAGCTGTGAACCATCCCACGGTCGGGCGCGTCCCTGAGGGAGCGATCGTGGAACGTGAAGTCGCTGTGGACCTGAACCATTTCAGTACTGTTTCGCTGCTGCTGCGCAATTCCGACTTCATCGCTGCGCGGGATATTGCAGAGGCGATCAACAAGGACTTCGGCAAGCCGGTCGCGGTTGCCCTCGACAGCCGGCGCGTGGACGTAAGCGTCGCCGAAAGTAACGCTCCCTCGGTACCGTTGCTGATCTCGAGGGTGCAGGGGCTCTCGATCAGCGTGCATGCGCCGGCCAAGGTGGTGGTGAACGAGCGAACCGGCACCATCGTGATGGGCGGGGATGTGAAACTCTCTACGGTTTCTGTGCTCCACGGCTCCTTAACCATCGATGTCACGACCACTCTGGCGGTCTCGCAGCCAGGTCCGTTCAGCAATGGGACGACCCAGACGGTGCCGGAGACTGCGGTAGCGGTTAAGGATCAGCCTGCGCAGTCGATCCGGCTGGAAGATGGAGCGAACGTGGACGAGCTGATTCGCGGGCTGCACGCGATCGGCGCCACCTCGCACGATATCGTCTCGATCCTGCAGGCGATCAAGGCGGCAGGCGGGCTGCAGGCTGACCTGGAGGTGATCTAAATGGCAGGTACCGACGGCATCGGGGCGGCGCAGGTAGGCACGAGCCTGGTCGATGCGCAGACAGATCGCGTGCTCGCACAGGCTCATGGCGGCAGATCGAGCGGAACGGGGGAGAATGCCAAGATCGAGAAGTCGGCCAGGGACTTTGAATCGATCCTGCTGGGGAGCTGGCTGCAGCAGGCGGAGAAGTCCTTCGCGTCGGTTCCCGGTGGCGAGGAGGAGGACGACGAAGACCCCGGCAAGGACCAGTTCCAGTCCATGGGTATGCAGTCGCTGGCCGGGTCACTGGTGGCCTCGGGCGGCATCGGCATGGCGAAGATGATCGCCGGCCAGCTGCACCGCATCGAGGATGCATCTTCGCCGCAGGCGGCGGGCGAGGACGGGTCATCAGGAAGAAAGTGACACCGTTGGATGCGCGGGGAGGCGAGTTTTCGGACAGCGTGGGGTGGTGAGTTGAACGGATTGGGACGAGTTGCCGATAGGTGATCCGCGGGAGGGATCACCATGCGGATCGAACTTTATGGATCAGGCGAAGCCGGCGGACTCACAGAAGTGGGTGTGGCCGGGGCCGTGGGAACGGCAGCCGGGCACCAGAGCATAGCGCCTGCGGCTTCTGTCCCCGAGGACACGGATCGAACCACGCTGTCGACGAGCGGCCGTTCGGTAAGCTCGCTGACCAGCCAGGCCCTGGCGTCAGCAGAGGAGCGCAGCGCACGGGTGGAAAGTTTGCGGCAGAGCGTCAACAGCGGAGATTACCGGCTGGAACCGAATGCGATTGCGCAGGCTATCTTGAGGGACCGCGCGTAAGCTCCGCGGTGTTCAAGGACGGCAGAGTTGATGAGGGATTGCATGAGCGGGGTCGAGCAGGGAGCCACAATCCGGGAAGCAGCTGCGGCGAAGGCCGAGCTGGTCGACAGGCTTGAAGATCTCGGCCTTGAGATTGACCTGGCGATGGCTGCGATCGCCGGCGACCGGCTGCACGCATTTGAAACCAGCGTCCGCCGGCAGGAGGTCGCCTGCAGCCGGCTCAGTGCTTTGGCGGCTCAGCTCGCTCCCCGGGTTTCCGGTGCCGGCCGCGCTCCCATCGCGGATGCGGACAGCGCACTGGATCAGCGTCTGCGTGCCGCCACAACCACCATCCGCACCTTGAACGCCCGGTATTCAGCTTTGCTGCGCCACTCCGGAGAGTCGCTGCGACTGCTCGCGTGCTTGTCCGGCACCTATGCGGGCCGCTCACAACCATCCACCGGCCGGCCCAAGCAACAGACCTGGTCTTGCGAGGTATAGCGCCATGTCCGGACTGAACACCTCACTCTCGATAGCGGTCTCCTCTCTGCAGGAGCAATCGACGGCGATCGAAGTCACCAACAACAACATCGCAAATGCGAACACCCCTGGCTATGCCCGCGAGACGGTGCTGCTCGGCGAGTCCGCCCCTGTCGAGGAAGACGGCGCCCTGGTGGGAACGGGCGCGACCCTGGAAGGCGTCCAGAGCATTCGCGATCAGCTGCTCACCCTGCGTATCCAGCAGCAGACGCAGCAGCAGGGAAGCGCCGAGGCCCAGGCCAGCGGCCTGGCATCCATCCAGCCGCTGTTTGCGAGCAGCACTTCTGACCTTCAGAGCCAGCTGTCCAGCTTCTTTTCAAGCCTGTCGACGCTGTCCGCGTCACCGACGAATACCGCGGACCGGCAGACGGTGCTTTCAAGCGCCGAGAATGTCGCAGCCGGCTTCAACCGCCTCTCCAGCGGTCTCACCGGCGAACAGACGGCTCTAAACGGCCAGGTCTCAGACGATGTTACGCAGATCAACCAGCTCTCCTCGCAGATTGCCGCGATCAATACGCAACTTCAGGATCAAGGGTCGGAGAGTGATGGAACGCTCGCGGATCAGCAGAACCAGCTGGTTCTCCAGCTCTCGCAGCTCACCAACGTCTCCGTCACACAGACCAACAACGGTGTGACGATCACCACCGGCAACGGAACTCCCCTGGTCCTGGGCGACCAGCATTTCGCGCTCCAGACAGGCAGCGGCCCCAGCGGCCAGACAGACGTTCTCGATGCGGGTGGGCGAGACATCACGTCGGCGATCAGTGGCGGCGACCTGGGAGGATCCCTGGTGCTGCGGGACAGCACTATCGCGAGCCTGCTCACCAACCTGGATACTCTTGCGAGCCAGTTCGCCACTGCGGTGAACAGCGCGCAGGCACAGGGATATGACCAGAACGGCGGCCAGGGGAAGGCACTCTTCAGTGTTCCCGGCACGGCTGCGGGCGCGGCGGCTGCGATCTCGGTGTCAACCACCGACCCGACAGCGATCGCGGCCAGCTCCGATGGTTCGGCCGGGAGCAATGGAAATGTTGGGAACCTTTCCGCCGTGGAGACGGACGCGCTGCCCGCGGGCCAAACACCCACAAACGCCTATGCGAGCCTGGTCTACCAGGTAGGTAGTGCCGCATCGACGGCCAATGCTGAATCATCCGCGGTCGCGCTGAGCCTCTCGCAACTCAACAGCCAGCAAAGCGGCGTCTCGGGAGTGTCGATCGATGAGGAAACCACCAATCTGATCAAGTACCAGCAGTCCTACGAGGCCGCGGCGCGCGTGATCTCGACGGTGGAGACGCTTTATACAGCTCTTGACAACATCGGAACGACTGCCTGACTGACATGCGGACTAATCCCAATATCTATCCCGATATCCTCTCCGGCATCGACCAGAGTGAGCAGACGCTCCAGCAGGCTCTGCTCCAGTTGTCGTCGGGCAAACGCGTCAACCTGCCTTCGGACGACCCAGCAGCCTCGTCCGAGCTGGTGCAAAGCCTGACCGAATCAGCTGACGTCGACAGTTATCAGGCCAATGCGGCCTCCGTACTCAGCCAGGCTCAAAGCGCCGACTCGGTGCTCAGCTCCGTCGTCAGTCTGCTGACCGAAGCCGTCACCCTCGGCACTGAAGCCGCCAACGGCACCGAGTCGGCCAGCAATCGCGAGGCGATCGCCGCACAGGTGCAGGGCATTCTCGCAAGCGTCGTCTCCGAAGCAAATACCAAGTATGCGGGCGCTTCGCTCTTTGGCGGCACCTCGAACCCGGCGCAGGCTTTCAGCGCCGATGCGGGCTCGGCTACGGGGTACACCTACAACGGAAACAGCGGGACCAACTATGTGGAGGTCGGCACCTCGCTCAAGGTGCAAAGCAATGTGGCCGGAGACCAGCTTTTCACGAATGCAAGCGCGAGCGTATTGGGAGCGCTCAGTGCGCTTGCTTCCGCGGTCAGCAGCGGCTCGGCCACAGCTATCGGTTCGGCGACCGGATCGGTCACCACCGCTCTGAACTACGTCAGCCAGCAGCGCGTGATTTATGGGAACACCATCAACCAGCTGACCTCGCAGGAGAGCTTCCTCTCCCAGGAGACGCTTACCCTGACGTCGCAGCAGACTGCGCTGGTCGGGATCGACCCGGCGACAGCCGCCACCAACTTGTCCGAAGCGGAGACCGAAAATTCAGCCGTGCTGGCCGCGGCTGCCAAAGTGCTGCCGGTGAGCCTGCTGAATTACCTGCAGTAAGGACGAACGTCCCGGGGGGTTGAGAGGCGGCAGGCTCGGCTCTGCTGAACTGAGGACCGTATGTGCGCGAAGAGGCAACAGGAGACCTCGATCGTAGCCCGGCTCAGGCTGCGTCCGTTTCGCGACCGGGCGCAAAGAGATCCGGTAACTCCCGGGGCAGATGACGCATATCCGTGAGGACCTGTTCTGCACCTGCGTCGATCAGCCGTTGTACATGGGCCAGGTCGCAGTGCCCGCCCCCGGTGAACCCGAACACCCGCATACCCGCCGCGCGCGCTGCGCGCACGCCGGGCACACTGTCCTCCAGGACGAGGCAGTTCTCGACCGGAGTCTGCATCCAGCCGGCGGCATAGATGAACACGTCGGGCGCCGGCTTGCCGTGCGATACCCAGGCCGCGCTGATCACCGCCGGCGCGGTGCTGTCTTCCCGTACAAAGTGCGAGAGCAATCCGGTTGCCTCGAGTCCCATCCTCAGCTTCTCGGGGTTGCTGCTGGAGGCGACACACATCGGGATTCGTGCGCGCGCAAGCACCTCCCGAACATGCGGCACAGCCTGCAGCTCGTGCCGGAAAGCATGGTGGATGCGCTGCTTCATCGCGGCGAAGTACTCAGCCGGCACTGCACGGCCCCAGTGTTGCTCAACGTCCGCGATGATCTCCCGCTCCGGCCTGCCCGCGTATCGAGTGACCACCTCGGCAGGGGTGATCGGATAGCCAAGGCGCGTCAACTCCTCGCTGCAGAAGGTGCAGACCAGCACCTCGCTGTCGATCAGAACGCCATCGCAATCGAAGATAAGCAGCTGAACCGGCGGCATATCAGCTATTGTCTCGCACACAGCATCTGCCGCATACCGTTGCCGCTACTGAGCATGGCAGGCGAGAATGGGAGCGATGAAGCTGCGGAGATGGGGATGGTGCCTGGGAGCGCTGGCAGGGATCGCCGCGGCACAGAGTAGCTGGCTTACCAGGGTGCCGGCGACGGACAGGGCGCGGCAGAATCCTGTGGCGGGCCAGGCGCCGGCGATTGCCGCGGGCCGCGCTCTCTATCTCGACAAATGTGCCAAATGCCATGGCCAGCAGGCAGAGGGTCTCGGCGCGCGCCCCAGCCTGCATACGGAGCGTACCGCCCATGAACAGGATGGGGATTTCTACTGGATCCTTGAGCACGGAAGCAAGTTCTACGGCATGCCGGCCTGGAGTGATCTGCCTGAGCAGCAGATCTGGCAGCTGGTCGCGTACCTGCGCTCGATGCAGCCTGTGCACCACGAATAATGCCCGGTCGCGGAGCTTTTCCCCTTGACCGGCCGCAATCGGCGGGGCAGCTCCATCCGACCTCTAGCGATCTTCAGCCGGCCAACAGGATGATTTCGTCAGGATTGCTCACGACGAAGGGGATTACGGCAGTTCACCATCAGCGACCGGGACGGGAACCTCTTTTATTTTCACCATGGCTGAGCCAAGCACCTTGGGAAGGGCTTCTGCTGGAGCCTGAACCATCACTCTGGTTTGTTCCTGGGCGATGAAGCTGCGGACCGTGTGCGGCTTGGGTTAGGCTGACAGCGTTTCCCCAAGGCTGTTCCGAGCGCAGGGAGGGTGAGTTGAAGGCGGTTCAGATCGTGGCTCCGGGATGGTGCGGCGTCATGGACATCCCGGCCATCGAGCAAGCCTCCGATGGGGAAGTCCTGCTTCGCGTCAATCTGGTGGGGATGTGCGGCACGGACCTGACCACGTTTCGCGGCGGCAACGCCATGGTCGAGTTTCCGCGCATCTTGGGACACGAGGTCGCCGCTACCGTGGTGAGTGGCGGAGGCGACCTGGCCGAGGGCACCGGCGTCACCATCTCTCCCTATACCAGCTGCGGCATCTGCCCCAGCTGCCGGCGCGGGCGAGTGAACGCCTGCCGGACGAACCAGACCATGGGCGTGCAGCGCGACGGCGCCATGCAGGAATATATCTCGGTGCCGCGGGCGCGGATCTACCGGGCGAATCTTTCCCTGCGCGAGCTTTGCCTGGTCGAGCCGCTCACGGTCGGCGCACACGCGGTTGCACGCGGGCGGGTGTCGGCGACGGACACCGTGGCAGTGTTCGGCTGTGGTGGCATTGGCCTGGGCGCTATCGCCGGATCTGCGTTTCGCGGCGCGCGCACCATCGCCATCGACATGGACGAGAAGAAGCTGGCCATTGCGCAAAAAGCAGGCGCGCAAGAGTTAATCAACACTGCACAGGAGGACCTGCACACGCGCCTCGCCGAGTTGACGGGCGGCGACGGGCCGGATGTCGTGATCGAGGCCATCGGTCTGCCGCTGACCTTTCGTGCCGCGGTCGAGGAGGTCGCCTTCACCGGCCGCGTCGTCTACATCGGTTATGCCAGGGAGCCGGTCGCCTACGACACGCGGCTGTTTGTACAGAAGGAGCTCGATATCCTGGGCAGCCGCAATGCGCTCCCTGAGGATTTTGACGAAGTCATCCGCATGCTTGAGGCCGGCAGCTTTCCGGTTGACGAGACGATCAGCGCCATCATTCCGCCCGAGGAGGCCGGCGCCATGCTCGCCGAGTGGAGCGAGCATCCGGGCAGGTTCACCAAGATTGTGGTGCAGTTCGCCTAGGGAGCGTGGGTATGCCGATCGAGTCTGCAGCGTCAAAGATCGCCGTCAACGCTACCGCGGAACCGGAGACCGTGCCTGCCGTGTTCCCGGCGGGACAGCTGCTGCCGTTCCTGCTGGTGATCAGCGTCTTCTTTCTCTGGGGCATGTCGAACAACCTCACGGACATCCTGGTCCAGCAGTTCAGAAAGTCGTTTGACCTGAGCCTGCTGGAGGCGCAGCTGGTGCAGACGGCAGTGTTCCTGGCGTACGGCACCATGGCCATTCCTGCGGCGCTGCTCACCCGGCGCTTCGGATACAAGGCCGGGTTGCTGATCGGGTTGATCGTCTTCGGGATCGGAACACTGCTCTTCTGGCCGGCTGCGGTGATCGGCCGCTATGCGCCGTTTCTGGTGGCGCTATTCATCGTGGGAAGCGGATCATCAACGCTCGAGGCGGCGGCGAACCCGCTGATCGCGCAGTTTGGACCATCGCAGACCTCGGAGCGCAGGCTCAACTTCGCGCAGGCCTTCAATCCGCCGGGCACGATTGCCGGTGTGCTGATCGGCACCTTCTTCATCTTTTCCGGCGTGAACAAGAATGCGGTTGAGGTTGCCGCCATGAAGGCCCAGGGCACCTACCTGGCTTACCTTCACGGAGAGATTCTCCGCGTGGTGCCCACCTACGTGGTTCTAGGGGTTGCGGTGCTGCTGCTTGCCGGAGTGATCGCCGCTGTGAAGTTTCCGGATGACCTCGATGCTGCCGAGCAGGATGGGGAACCGCAGCAAGGCAGCTTCGGCCGGCTCTTTACGAACCAGCACCTGATGTTCGCCGTGGTCGCGCAGTTCTTCTATGTAGGGGCGCAGGTGGCTACCTGGAGCACCCTGATCCCCTACATTCGCGCCTACACGCAGGCCACCGAGCGTTCCTCGGGCTACTTGCTCACCGGTACGCTGATCGCGCTGGCCGTGGGGCGCATCGTGTCGACCTCGCTGATGCGCTATATCCGTCCTGAACGCATGATCACGATCTATGCGCTCATCAATATCGTGCTGCTGGCGCCGGGAATCCTGCACCCCGGGATCACCGGCGCCTATGCCATTGTCGCCACCAGCTTCTTCATGTCGATCATGTACCCCACGATCTTTGCGCTTGGGGTGAAGGATCTGGGCAGGGACACCAAGCTGGGTGGCAGCCTGATCGTGATGGCGATCGTCGGCGGGGCGATCTTCCCGCCGCTGATGGGCTGGATCACGCGCCAGACGGGGAGCGTGGCGCTCGGCTACCTGCTCCCCGCGCTGGGCTACGTGGTGGTTGCGCTTTACGGAGTGCTGGCGCCGCGGCTGGTGCACCGGGAGTTTGGCACGGAGCTCCCAGTCTAACGGGCGACCGCTATCGCGGCCGCCAGCACTGCCAGCTGGGAGATCGCGTTGGTCGAGTCGAGTATGGTTCTCAGGCGGCTGACGGTGAAGAGCTTTGAGGGGACCACCAGGGTGTCGCCGGGAGCAAGCTTCAGTCGCTCAAAGCTGTCGCTGAGGAAGTCGGCGCTCTGCCGGCTGACCACGGCGCCGCTGGCGCGAATGACGAAGGCATGTTTGCGGTCGCTGTCACGCGCAGGTCCGCCGGCAAGCGCGAGGTAACGCTTCACCGTGGCCCCCGGCTCAAAGAGGAACGAGCTTTGCGTGGACACTGATCCGATCACCGTCACTACTGCCGGACGGCTGGGTACCACCAGCACATCACCGTTTTCCAGCGCCAGAGGCGGGATGTTGTTCAGGCCGACCGAATCGATCTTGAAGTCGAGCACAATGCGTCCGGTCGCCCGCTGCGAGCGCAGTTGAGCCAGCATGCGCTCTTCCGCTCCCAGAACAGCGGTGCCCTGGGTCACCTGCGAGATAGATACCTCCTGCTGCGCCGCCGACCGGTCCATGTCTACTGCCAGGCGGGCGGTATACTCGTCGAGCCGCTGCTGCTGCAGGATACGGGCAGACTCGCGCGTGAACTGGGAGCCGAACAGGTATGCGTCGGGACTGAGGCCGCCGGCGCGCGCCACCAGCGACTGCAGTGTCTCTCCGGGACGTACGCTGTAGACGCCTGCGCTTTGCACTTCGCCTTCCACACGCACGAACTTGGTGCGCTGCAGGTCGGCGACGCGGAAGTCGTCCTGCGAGAAGATGGTGACCACGTCGCCTGACTCGAGCACCAGGTCGCTTGCAGGGTCGTGATCGAGCACCAGCCTGCCCAGGTTAAAAGGCAGCAGCTGGTTGCGCAGCGTGGCCTTGTCCAGGCGCTCGATCACCGCGTAGGACCAGTCGATCTCGGGAGCGGGCAGGGTGACCCGGTTCAGCGGCTGCACCCCGGCATCGGTGCCGGGGCTGATGATCTCGACAGAACTGAGCGTGCTGGAACCGATGCCTCCGCTGATCGATGTCGGAGCCGCGTCGCGGGCACGGGTGTCAGGCAGGTTGATCGTGGTCGAAGGCTGGTTTCGCACGGGCTGGTTCGCCGCAGGAGCAGGCTGGAAGAAGGGCTGACGCTGACCCTCCGCGTTGCGGAAGTCCCAGTAGTCCGGTGTCAACAGGGAAGCCTTGTCGGGGATGATCTCGCTGAGGCGCATGCCCGGGTGCCAGCGGAAGCGGCCGGGACCGGCGACGTTGCCGCGGATGGTGACCGTCTCTTCAAATGCGTGACTGATGGCGCCGACCACGAGCAGGTCGCCGTCGGCGACCGGGGTAGCGAGGCCCGCGGGTGTCAGCGGGATCATCCGTGGTTCCCGATGGTTGTGGTCGACAATCTGCTCGAGGCTGACGCTGGTTGCCGAGGCGATGGAGTTGGCGCCCCCGGCGAAGCTGAGCAGCGCGGCCAGCGTTTCTCCCGGCTTCATCTCGTAGATGGCCGGCACCTTGACCTGTCCGCCGAGCGCTACCTCGGGACCGACGGGTGGGATGAAGACGACGTCGCCGGGCAGCAGGTGGACGTCCTTCGACTTGTCGCCGTGGACAAGCAGATCGTAGAAGTCGAAGGTGGTGAGCGTCTGGTTCTCACGCCGCAATTCGATGGCGCGCATGGAGCCGACCTGGGACGGACCGCCGGAAGCGAAGACCGCATTGACCAGCGTGCTTAAGGAACTGACGGTGTAGGCGCCGGGCCGCGCCGCCTCACCGGTGATGAAGATCTGGATCGAGTGCAGGCTGCCGAGATTGACGGCCAGGTTGTAATTGCGGAAGACCCGGCTGACGCTCTGGCGTATCTGGCTGTCGAGAGCGGAGTAGGGAAGTCCGGCCAGGTGGATGATGCCCACCTGGGGCAGGTAGATATCTCCCGCGCGATCGATGGTCAGGGCCTCGTTCATGGTGACCGGACCCCAGATGCGCACCAGTACCTGGTCACCGGTGGCGACCACATAGTCGGTGGGAGGTGGAGCGTTGGGCTGGGCGCTGTCAATCGGCTGGCCGCTGAAAAGGTTTCGCCCGAAGAGGGGGAGGCTGGTGCCCAGGCTTCTGGATACCAGCAGCTGAAAGGGCGTGGGTGACTCGGGAGCGGGCGTAGGCTGCGAGTCCGGCGGCGTCGCCCGCAACCCGGCGCGGTCTACGTGCTGAGCGGGATCGGGCAGCATGCTCCTCGGAGTCTCGATGCCGGCTGTTCCCGCCGGCTGCTGTACCTCGCCTGTGCGTAGCGCTGAGTTCGAGCCCTGCGGGTAGGATGGAGCTGTCTGGGGAGAATTGCTCTGGAGCAGCGAACCCTGTGAAGGATCGGAAGCCTGCTGTCCACTGGCCGTGGGGACTGACAACAAGCCGGCAAGCAGGAGAATTGCGGTAAAGGGATGCAGGAGTCGACGATCCAAGGCGGTAGGGTCTTGCATGCTATGTGGGATTGTAGCGGTAAGGTAACCAGGAGGGACACTTTACTCATGAGTGTCGTCCTGGTCCGGCGAAGCTCGCCGGGTTGCCACGATGCCCCCTCGGGGTGTATTGGTCATTAGATCGTTATTACGAAAGTGCATGATTGATCTCGCCAGAATCTTCTAGCGAACTTTGCCCTTCTGCGACTATGGGGAGCAACACAAGATGCGTGTGACCATTGTTGTTCCTACGCTGAATCCGGGGCCGGTCTGGAGGCCGTTTACCGCCGCGCTGCTCGAGAATCTCGACAATCTGAGCATGTCTCCGGCGCGCGTGCTGGTGGTGGATTCGCATTCCAAGGACGGCACTCGTGCCCGGGCAGCCGAGTGCGGTTTTCGGACCTGGTCGATTGAACCGGACCAGTTTGATCACGGGGGAACCCGGCAAAATGCCGTGGAGCGCGAGGCGGATGCGGACCTGCTGCTGTTCCTCACCCAGGACGCCATCCTGGCCAGACCCGATTCGATCCGGACTCTGCTTGCGGCCTTTGACCAGCCGGCGATCGGAGCCGCCTATGGTCGCCAGTTGCCGCGCCAGGGCGCCCGCGGTATCGAGGCGCATGCAAGGCTCTTCAACTACCCGGCCGATTCCCAGGTCCGGGGCATCGAGCATGCGGCCACGCTTGGGTTCAGATCGATCTTCTCCTCAAATGCTTTTTGCGCATTCCGGCGCGAGGCCCTGCAATCCGTCGGCGGTTTCCCTCGTCGTGCGATCGCGAGCGAGGAGACCATTGTCATCGCTGCGATGCACATGGCGGGCTGGCGGTCCGCGTACGTGGGCGACGCTGCCGTCTATCACTCGCACCCCTATACCCTGGTGGAGGAGTTCAAGCGCTACTTTGATGTAGGCGTGGCTCAAGCGCGGAACCCGGTGCTGACCGAGACCTTCGGGATCGGCCGGGGGGACGCGCGGCGATTTGTCCGCTCGGAGATGGGTTACCTGCTGCGCCACCAGCCCCTGCAGTTGCCTGCCGCGATCCTGCGGACGTTTACCAAGCTGGCAGGCTACAGGATGGGCCGCCGCGAAGCGCGACTCAGTATGGCCTGGCGGCGCCGCCTGAGCCTGAATCCGACCTTCTGGAACGCGGAGCGTCACCTGCTGGCGATGCCGGAGCCTCAGTCGATGGAGGAGGCAGTGTCCCTGGGTAAGGCCAGTGGTACCCGCTAGCTCCCGAACGATCGGGCAAGATGATCCCATAGCAGCTGGAGCCGCTGCTTCAGCTGGCTCCAGCGGCTGAGGCGACGGCTCGCGTTTGCCGAGTGACGCCGGTACTTGAGCAGCGGTTCCGGCAGATAGATGACACCGCCTCTGTAACGGTCGTTGACCGTGCCGATCCAGACATCGTGGAGGTAGCTCCGGTGCGGGAAGGGAAGCACCCGCCTGAGCAGCGACGCGCGAAAGGCCATCGCCGACCCCTGGTAGTGGTTCTGCAGGATGTTTAGAAACAGTCCGCGGCGAAAGCGCCCGCCCCGATCCCAGCGCGGATCATGGAACGGCCGGCCTTCGCTGTCGATGAGTGCGACGGCGCTGGTGACCAGTTGCACCTGCTCGTCGGCAGCAAAGGCTGCCAGAAAGCTCTCTACCTTGTTCGGCGCCCAGAGGTCGTCATCGTCGGCAAGGAAGAGCAGGTCGCCCGTAGCATTGCGCAGAGCGTCCTCAAACGTTCTTACAACACCCTGGTTGACGGAGTGCTTGATGAGCCGGATGCACGGTCCTCCGAGGGCCGCGGCCTTGAGGGCGTCGATGCGCGCGCGGGTTTCGTCGCGGGACGCGTCGTCGACGATGACGACCTCATCCCCTGCCCGCAGCTGCGGAAGGATGGACTGAAGCTGCTGCTCGATATACGGGGCGCCGTTATAGGCGGCCATGCAGACAGAAATCTTGGGCTGCCGCCTCGGCAGGGCCGTGTCGGGCAGATGGCTCCCGAGCTGCCGGGTCACCGACTCTTGAAAGAGCCGCAGGCGGTAAGCGCGCGAGCGGAACAGGCGCAGGGCGAGGAACTCGCCCGTCGCACGGAGCGCAGCAGGGTCGCGGCGCACCCGGTGCCGCCAGAGTCGCAGGAATAAGCGCAGCGTGCGCTCCAGCCCGGCGAGCGGGTTCATCTCCGCGTCCCAGAAGGCAGACTCCGCCAGCAGCATCTGCCGATGGCGCGAGGGAGAGATGCGCCCGCTGGTGGCTTTCATGGAGAACTGGTGGCCAATCACGATGGAGCCGGCGACAAAGACACGCTTGCCATGCTGATGCAGCCGGCGGAAAAGCATGGCGTCACTGGCATCAAGCCAGAAGCGGGGGTCGTAGCCGCCGACCTGCTCAAGGGCATCGATGCGGATCATGGCCCCCGAGTTGAAGGCGAAAACCGGCTTGGACGGCACGCCGCTCCACCCCTGCCGGAACCACTGAGGAACGGCTCCCCAGCGAAAAAAATGCGGGGAGAGTGGAGTGCTGCCGGATACCAGCCGGGGCGCGATGGCAGCGATCGCCGGAGTGGCTTCCACCTGGGCTGCGATCGAGCCGATCGCGGCGAGAAAGTCTGCCGGGAGGGTGGAATCCTGATCGAGCGTGAGCAGCCAGGTGCAGCCGCGCTGCTGCGCCAGCTCGATCGCTCGGTTGTAGGCATTGGCGAGGCCGAGATTGGCCGGGCAGCGCAGGTAGAGGGTCGGCGGCGGCAGCTCTGGGGCTTGTGCTTCGCCGGGGGTGTTATCGACCAGCAGGATGGTGAGGTCAAGGTGCGGGGCCTGCGCACTGCTCTCGAGCAGAGTCGTGTAGCTGGATGAGAGCGCCGGCTCGAGCTTGTAGAGCACGATGACGGCAAGGATGGCCGGCGGGCCGGGCTCTTGAGCCGGTTCGGCGATGGATTCCGCAGGCAGCAAGATTTCAGGAGGCCGGCGCAAGCTGGGCGTGCTCGAGCAATTGCCTGCGCCGGTAGTAGCAGCCGGCGACAAAGAAGACAAAGGACATCGCCTTGTAGGCGATATGGATGTCGATCATCAGCATGCTGATGAACAAGGCCAGGGCGATGTCACGCATGGCGACATGCAGTCGACTAAGGGCCCGGAAGAGCGCGATGAAGCAGGCCGTGCCGAGCAGGCCTGCTTCAAGGACGATGCGTAGCCAGCCCCCATCGAGAGCTATACCGGTGTAGCCCGGCCCGAGACCGATGAACCAGGCCATCGGCTGGTTGAGCCACACCTTGACGTAGTACACCCACTTGACCACACGTACCATCCAGCTGAAGTCGATCCCGGCCACATTGCCCGGTAGAGCCGGCATCTCGGTGAACTGGTCCGGCGCAGGCAACAGGGTGTACTGGTCGACAAACAGCTGCAGGTTGTTGAACGAGAGCAGGTGGGCCGACCGCTGGGTAAGCGGATTGGGGATCAGCAGCACAATGCCAACCACAGCCGCCACCGGCGCAACCACTTTGAGCAGGAAGATGAAACTGTTACGCGAGTTGCGGGCGAAGTAGATCAGCAGCAACACGATGTGCGCAACCGTGGGCATGCGCGCGCCGGTGAGCAGCAGCAAGGCGAAGGTTGCCGCGAAGAGGGCGAGGACCTGGCGGGTGGAGTACTTGTGCTCCGCCACCAGGATGGCGAAGCAGAAATTGATGATGGCGCCGACTTCCCAGGCGCCGCCGGTGATGCCCATGGCTCGCCCGGCGGTCACGTTGTAGCCGCCGGCAGCAAATGCTCCGACGAGGTTGAGCACCTGCAGCACCATGAGAACGCCGTTAACGACGAGCCAGGCGACCACCAGCGGCACCAGCCGGTAAAACTCCGTGTAGTAGATCCCGAGGTAGAAAAAGAGGAAGTACTCTACCAGGCGCACTGTGTAGAGCACACTGCTCTGATGATTGACTTCGAGATTCCACAGGTTCGAAATGAGGAAGACGGCCAGCATCAGCACAAACCATACTTCGATGGTGGCCAAGCGAGTGCGCCAGCGCACCAGCCAGCCAGTGGCAAGCACTGCGCCCATGGCCAGGATGAGCAGGTCATCCAGGCGCAGTCCGGCTGTCTCCCCGGCGACGTCGAGCAGGTTGACCTTGACAGTGAACAGCAGGAAGACGCCGAGCACCGCAAGAGCCCGGCGCACCAGGGGTCGAAAGCGGGTGGCGACATCGGGGAGTTCCGGCAGGCCGGGCAGTACGCTTGTACTCACGGGCGTACCTCCTCGTGTACCGGTGGAGCGGCCCTTCTACCCCGCTATACTAGCAAAGTGCCGGGCGCGCAGGAGCTCGTGAGCGGAAGGTAGAGTAAGCACCATGGATGAGACCGTCTCGCTCGGTTTAGCGCTGAGCGCACTGTATCGCAGGCGTTTCCTGGTGCTGGTGTGCGCCGCGCTTGCGCTGGTGCTGGGGGCCGTCTACGCGCTGGTGCAGCCGAACCGCTACACGGCTGTCGGCACGGTGCTGCCGCCCACCGAGAGCGACTCGGGGCTGGGTAGTCTCTCCTCTGTCGGCGCCCTGGCGGCTCTTTCCCTGGGGCAGGGAGGCCACGAGAACGGCGACCTGTATGTGCAGCTCTTCAAGAGCCGCTCTGTTGCGGATGCGGTGATCGCGCGGTTCCACCTCGATCAGGAATACAAGACGCTGAAGCCGTCGGACACGCGCGCGGTGCTTTCCGCCAGGAGCAGGTTCGACCTGAGCTCATCCAGCGGGCTGATCACCATTTCCGTCACAGATCGCTCGCCTGAGCGAGCCGCGGAGCTGGTGAACGGTTACGTGGATGCTTACCGAGCAGCATCCGCGCACCTGGCGGTGACGGAGGCGGCGCGCCGGCGTGTCTTCTTCGACCAGCAGCTGTTGGAGGCGAAGAACAATCTCGCCTCGGCCGAGGAAAAGCTGGGCGTGACCGAGCAGCAGACCGGATTGCTGCAGCCTGAGGGGCAGACGCAGGCGCTGATCAGCTCGGCCGCCGCGCTGCGCGCCCAGGTCGCCGCCAAGCAGGTGGAAGTGGAGGCGATGCGCAACTACGCGACCCCGGAGAACCCGCAGATGCAGCAGGCGCAGACGGAGCTGGCAGGATTGCAGGCTCAACTCGCCGCCCTCGGCCATTCGCAAGGCGACGACCGGAGTGCGCTGATCATGTCGAAGACCGCCGTTGAACATGGCGGAGTCGAGTATGTGCGCCGTCTGCGAGACGTCAAGTATTACGAGACGATCTACGAGACACTGGCGCGCCAGCTTGAGTCGGCGCGGCTGCAGGAGGCCCGGGAGGGCAGCGGCATCCAGGTCGTCGACCCGGCAATCCCACCTGACCGCAAGTCCGGTCCTCATCGAAGCCTCATCATGCTGGGCTTTTTCTTTGCCGGCGCGGTACTCGGCTGCGTGTGGGTTCTGTGGCAGGTCGGGCTTGAAGATTACCGGCTGCGCCGGAAGGCGCGAGCGTCGGTGGTTGCGCTCGGCTCCTGATCGAAGGCTTGTTACACTAAGCGGGCCTTGTCTCCCGTCTTGAGCGCAACTGGATCGGGCGAGGTCCGGGTCGCCGGTAACGGCCGGGAGCCGCCAGGTAGTCCCGCGATGGATCGAGAAGAAAAACCGCTCAAGATCGCCATAGACTTCCGGGTGGCGCAGCCACGCCAGGGCGTGGGCATGGCAGTGATTGCCCTTGCGCACGGACTTGCGCGGCTCGACCATCCCCGGCAGCAGTATGTTTTTGTTGTCTACGATCACTCGGTAAGCTGGCTTGAGCCACATATCAGCGGGAACTGCTCGATTGTTGGAGCGCCCAGCCGGCAGACTACAGCGACGGGACGGCTGCGGAGGCTGCTGCGGAGTGTGCCCGGGCTGCGGGCGCTGGTGCGGCTGGTTTCGCGATCTGCCCCGCCGGTGCCGGCCAGTGACAGAGTGGTCGAGAACCTCGGGTGCGACCTGGTGCATTTTCCCAGCCAGGCGGCATACCTGACCAGCCTTCCCAGCATTTACCAGCCGTGGGACCTGCAGCACAGACACCTGCCCCAGTTCTTCTCGCGGACCGACTTCGCCCACCGAGAACTGCATTACCGCGCCTTCTGCGATCAGGCCACCATCGTTTGCATCGCCACCGAGTGGGGCAAGCGGGACCTGATCGCGCAGTATGGTCTGTCCGGGAGTAAGGTAGAGGTCATTCGCTGGGGCACGCCGCTGGAAAACAGTGAGGCGTTATCAGGGGAAGAGCTGGCAGAGGTCCGCAAGAAGTATGCGCTGCCCGACTCCTTCCTGCTCTATCCGGCGATCACCTGGCCGCACAAGAACCATGAACAGTTGATTCGCGCGCTGGCATTGCGGCGGAGGCAGACAGGGCAGGCGACGCACCTCTTCCTGACGGGCTCGCCTTTCGGGCGGGAAGCGAAGCTGATGGGTCTCGCGCGCTCGCTGGGTGTGGGTGACGAGGTTCACTTTCTGGGCTTTGTCAGCCCCAGAGACCTGGAGGCGCTCTATCACCTGGCGAGCGCGCTGATCTTTCCCAGCCGGTTTGAGGGCCTGGGCCTCCCGGTACTGGAGGCATTCCGGGCGGGGCTGCCGGTGGCCTGCGCGCATGCGGCGGTGCTGCCGGAGGTGGTTGGCGACGCAGCGATCCTGTTCGACCCGGAATCGTCGGAGGATATCGCCCGCGCAATCGACGCTGTACTTTCGTCGGAGGCGACCCGTGCGCGGCTGGCAGCCAAGGGGCGCGAGGTGGTGAAAGGCTACTCGTGCGACGAGGCCGCGCTCCAGTTCAGCAGCCTGTACGAGCGCGTGGGGCGAGAAGCCCGAGGAGTCCGGTAGAGGCATGGCGGGTCAAGTGCAAACACGATGTGCCGGCGGCATCCGGCCAGCGGGCAAGCATCCGCTGCTTTCGATCGTAGCCGTGTTTTTTCGCGACCGCGCGGAAGTTGAGAGGGTCCTGCGCAGCGTCTTTCCCGCCCGCTGTGCCGACCTCGAGCTTATCGTCATCGACGGCGGTTCGGACGATGGAACGGTCGAACTGCTCCAGTCTCTCGACGACCAGATCGACTACTGGATCAGCGAACCGGACACCGGCGTCTTTGAGGGCATGAACAAGGGCGTTGCCGCGGCGCGGGGAGAATACCTGCTGCACCTGAATGCCGGGGATCGCCTGCTGGGCATACCCTGGGAGGCGCTGCGCGAGGCGGCCGCCGACAACATCGACCTGGTCTGCTGCCAAGTTCTTGAAGGTGGCACGAACCTCTTCGAGTGCCGCCTCGGCTGGTTGCTGAAGATCGATAACACGCTGCATCACCAGGGAACGTTTTATCGTCGTGCCGCGCACCTAGGCTACCGGGTGGAGTACCGCGTACTGGGTGATTTTGAGCATAACCAGCGGCTCTATCGCTCCGGCTGCAGCGCACGCCGGCTCCCCTTTGTGGTGGCCGACCACGATTACGGCGGGATGACCTCCCACTACCGACGCCGCGACTTCCCCGGCGGAGAGCACTTCCGCAGTGTTCGATCCAACTTCGGGGTGCTATGGATGCTGCTTGCCTATGCGCGGTTGCTGGCGCTCGATGTGCGCAAGTGGCTGAGCCAACGGCGGCACACGGGCGCGGGCGCAGCTTAGGATAGTGTCTGTCCGGTAAGCGCTTTCTGCTGCATCGCCAGCTCGTAATCGAACTCCGCCATCTCGCGTACCAGCTCGGCAAAGCTGGTACGCGGCCGCCAGCCGAGCTCCTTTTGCGCACGCGAAGCATCGCCGATGGTGACCGCGACCTCGGTCGGGCGAAAGAGCGCCGGATCGACGCGGACGATGGTCCGGCCACGCTCATCGACCGCATGCTCGTCCAGGCCAGCGCCGCGCCAGCTCAGCGGCATCTGGAGCATGGCGGCGGCTGTGTCCACAAAGTCGCGGACCGAGTGCCGCTCACCGGTGGCGATGACGTAGTCCTTTGCGACAGGCTGCTCGAGCATCAGCCACATGGTCTCGACGTAGTCGCGCGCGTGGCCCCAGTCGCGACTGGCAGCAAGGTTGCCCACGTGCAGTTGCTCCTGCAGACCGGCCTTGATCCGCGCCAGGGACCGCGTGATCTTGCGCGAGACAAAGTGCTCCCCGCGCAGCGGACTCTCGTGATTGAAGAGAATCCCGCTGCAGGCAAACATGCCGTAGGCCTCGCGATAGTTGATCGTGGTCCAGTGCGCGTACAGCTTGGAGATGGCGTATGGCGATCGCGGACGAAAAGGCGTCAGCTCATGCTGTGGGCACTCCTCGGCAGCCCCGAACATCTCTGCCGAGGAGGCCTGGTAGAAGCGGACCGATGACCCGAGTCCGACCGAGCGCACCGCTTCCAGCAGCCGCAGCGTTCCCAGGGCGCCTACATCCGCGGTGTAGCCGGGTTGATCGAAGGAGAGCTTGACCTGGCTTTGCGCCGCGAGATTATAGATCTCATCCGGCTGGACCCGTTCCACGATCCTGACCAGACCGGCTTCCTCGGTCATGTCGGCGTCATGCAGCACGAAGCGGCCGGGCTGCGCGTCGGCCCGGGCCTGCTGCAGGTAGCTTTGTTTCTCCGGAGACATGACCGTTGATGGACGCTTGAGGCCGTGAACCTCGTATCCCCTGGCGAGCAGAAAGCATGCAAGGTACACCGCATCCTGACCGAGAGCGCCGGTGATGAGCGCTTTTTTCATGCTGCGCGTCTCCTGAGTGTCCTGAACAGAGTACCGTGCGGGGGCGAACCCGGTGGTTAGCGCAGACGCAGATGGTTGTTGTAAAGCCATCAAAGTTTTGACTTCAATCTTTGGCGCAGCTATAAGAAAGATTCGGCGTCCTTACTGCCGAGCAGGTGCGGGCTTTTTGCAGGCCTGCCAATCGAGATCAACGATGGAATGTTCGGGAAGGCGGTTTGAATCCGCCACTGCCCCGCAACTGTGAGCACCCTCGCAAGAGGATTGCGGCAGGTTCTGCCACCGAAAGCATCTGGGAAGGCAGCCGCAGAGTGCAAGTCAGGAGACCGGTTCCAACGTTCAACCGCTGCCGCGTCCCGAGGGGGACGAAGGGGAAGATGATGATTGCCTTAAAGCGGCCGTTTGGCCGAAGTCTGTTGCTGTGCGTGTGCTGCCTGGCAGAGCCTGCGCTCCATGCGATCCTGGTCCACGGAGTGGTCACCGATCCGCTGAATGCGCCAATATCCGGAGCCACGGTGGCGCTGGTTGAGAACGGCAAAGTGGTCGTTACCGCGCGGACGACAGCGGACGGCTCCTACCAGCTGAGCGTGCCCGATGCAGGGCACTTCTACGTCCTGGCCGGAGGCATTTCCTTTCGCCAGCTCGCCACGGTTGGTTTTTACGGTGCGCCGCTGGACAGCGTCGAGAAGAACATCACGCTTGAGCCGGAGACGGTGCGCGAAGCCATCGTTGTTTCCGCGACCGGCACACCGCTGCCCCAGGCGCAGGTGAGCACCTCGATCACGCGGCTGGGAATCCTGGACCTGCAGAACTTTGCCAACGTGACCGATGCCCTGCGCCAGGTTCCGGGCTTCCACCTGGTGCAGACCGGTCAGCAGGGCGGTCTGACGACGCTGTTCATCCGCGGCGGCAACTCCGACGACAACAAGGTCCTGCTCGATGGCGTGCCGCTTGAAGATGTCGGCGGGACCTTTGACTTTGCGAATCTTTCGACCACCGGCGTCGAGGCGATTGAAGCCCAGCGCGGACCGAACAGCGTGGTGTATGGCGCCGATGCCGGGGCGGGCGTGGTCGCGTTGACGACGCCTCGCGGATCGACCCCATTTCCTTCGCTCATCTACCAGGGCGATGGCGGCAACTTCGGCACGTACCGCAATGAAGTGCAGGCCGGCGGGACGCGAAACGCGCTTGACTACTATGCCGGCTTCAGCGCGCACGATACCGCCAACACGGTGCCCAACAGCGAATACCATGACGTGACCTCGTCGGCGAACGTGGGGTATGCGCTTGGCGCCGCAACCACGGTGCGGGTGACGGTGCGGAACAGTGATTCCGGGATTGGCGTGCCCGGGCAGTATGCGTTCTACAAGGTTGCGGGGAACTCGAACCAGCTGGACCAGGACACCTTTGCAAGCGGCACCATCGATCACACCTTTTCCGATCACTGGCACGGCTTTGTCGAGTATGGGCTTGCCCGGAAGCGGGAGCAGTTCAACCAGTTTGCGCCCGAAGGGCAGTTTATCGACTATCCCGACTTAGGGTACGGCGTGTATCTTGGGCAGAATGTAACCATCGCCGGAGCAAATGGATATTCCGTAAGTGGGCAGGCGATCCTCAACTACACCGGCACTTATCCTTCCCGATCCGACTCTGCCTCGAACCGCGATTCGCTGCACGCGCAGACCGACTACGCATTTACGCCGCACCTGACGGGCGTGCTCGGATTCAACTATGAGGACGAGCGTGGCGCCTACCGGTATCCCGTTTACGGTGAAAGCGAAGCGATTGAGCGCACCAACTACGACTACACCGCGCAGCTGCAGGGCGACTTCAAGAACCGGCTCTTTTACACCTTGGGCGGCGGGGTCGAGAAGAACCAGCTGTATGGCACGGTGGGCGCGCCGCACCTTGGTGCTTCGTACTATGTCGAGCGTCCGGGCGCGGGCCTCGCGCATGGAACGCGGCTGAACTTCAATTTTTCGCGCGGGTACAAGGAGCCGACTCTGTTCCAGCAGTACGGCTCGCTCTATAACTTTCTACTGGCAAACGGCGGCGCTGCGGCCGCCCAGCAGTATGGGATCCGTCCGATCGGCGCGGCGCTGACGCGGTCCTATGATGGCGGGTTGGAACAAAGCCTGTTCAGCGAGCGCGTCCTGGTGAGGGCTACGTACTTTCACAATGAATTCGGCGACCAGATCGAGTCGGTCAGTTCGGGATTTATTCCGCAGCTGCTGCCGCAGCTCTCGGCCGCGCAGCAGGCTTCGCTCGAGGCGCTCTTGAACGGCGGCTATGTGTCGCCCGATTTAAATTCACTGGCGTTCCGTGCGCAGGGCGTCGAAACGGAAGTGCAGTACGGACTTCGCAAAAACATTTTCCTTCGCGGCGGCTACACCTATCTTGACTCTGTTGTGCAGCGCTCGTTCAGCTCGGATGTCGCGAGCCCGACTTTTAACACCGCTGCGAACTTCAGCAATATTCCGATTGGTGTTTACTCGCCGCTGGTGGGAGCGCGTCCGTTCCGCCGCCCGCCGCATACCGGGTTTGTCACAGCGACCTACACAAAAGACAAATACACGGCGGTGGTGAGCGGAGCCTTCGCCAGCCGCAGCGATGACTCGACCTTTCTCGGGTTCAGCGATGCGAATGGAGGGAACTCGCTGCTGCTGCCCAACCGGAATCTCGATTCAGCGTACGCAAAGGTTGATATCAATCTGGTGTACCAGTGGAAGACCTACCTGGGCGTCTACACGCAGCTTGATAATGCGTTGAGCCAGCAGCACATCAGCCCCATCGGCTCGCCGTCGCTGCCGTTTACTGCGAGGACGGGGATCCGGCTGGTGCTGGGCCGGACGGTGAAGTAGGTAGACAGGCAGGACCGGCCAGCAGCAGGGGACGCAGCAAGGGGATCGGCAGCGGCCCTTCATCAAGCGCCGCATCGTTAAAGCGCTTGAGCGAGAACGACGGGCCGGCAGACTTCTCGCAGGCTGCGCGCAGATCGATCCACTGGTGGAAGCCGACATAGTAAGTGATCAGCTGCCCGGCGGTCAGCTTGGCGCGGCGGAGCTTGCCGGTGGCTTCGGCGTGGGTCTGGAAGGCCTGCCCTTCCATCAAGGCCATCGCCTCTTCATCGGTCATGTTCATCGATTGCATGCGGATGTCGAGGATGGCATTGGTCACCACGCGCAGGCGGATCTTGAGCACCATGAGCACGAAGCGTGGATCGTGGTTCACGTAGCCTGCGTCTTCCATCTCCTTGACGCCGTACTCGCCCCAGCCCTCGGCGTAGGCGCCATTGCCGAAGAGCGCGCGCAGCAGCCTGCGCTCGGGCGGCACGATCGCGTTCGCGTGCTCGAATTGCGTGTAGTGGCCGGGCAGCGCCTCATGCATGGTCAGGTACTGGAGCATCCAGTTGTTGTACTCGCGCAGCTTGGAGTCTGCCTGCTTTGCGGGCGTGCCCGGGTCGATCGGAGTGACCCAGTACTCGGCCTCGGCCGTTGGTTCGAGCGCGGGCGCCGAGTGAAAGCCGGCCACGCTGAACGCACCGCGCAGGAAGGCCGGCGTGGGGACAATCTTCATGTTGTCGTTCGAGCTGAGGGTCAGCAGCTCCCGCGCGGCGATGAAGCCGCGGATGGTGCCGACCTCCGAGCGCACCCGGTCGAGCAGGTGGTCGGGGGTGGTGTGGTCATCGTTGATGCGGTCGATCACCTCGGCGATGATCCTGTTCTCAAGCGCGGCGCCCTGCAGATCCTGGTGTGTGTGCTCCGGATACTCCTGCTTGTGCAGCGGCAGGGCCAGCGTGTACATCTCTGCGCGGATACGGACCAGGTCCTGCTCGGCGCCTGCCAGCACGGATGCCGGCGTGTCCGTGGCTCCGGGCCCGAGCGCGAAGGCAAAGATGCGGGCGTAGTTCTCCGGGCCGCTGCGCCAGGTGCGCGTATGCGGGCGCTTCGCCAGGTCATCTTTAAGGAAGGTGAGGTACGCAGAGAGTGCATCGTGCGCGGGCTTCGACGCTTCATCGTAGCGCTGCTGGAGTGGCGAGCCCGCCGGGATCATGGTGCTGATCTGCGTGAGCAGATCAAGGTCTCCCTGGGTCTCTTCAAGGGCCGCGTCGATGAAAACCGGGTCTGCTTCGCGCAGGTTGGCGCGCGCCTGCGCAAGCACCTTCGGCACCTCGGCCATGCGCGCCAGCACGTTCTCCATGCGCTGCTGCTCGGTGCCGTTGGTCGCGGTGAGCGGGAAGAACAGGCCGGAGCCGATCATCTCGGCTACTTCCTGCGGGTGGTAGCGGTAGCCCTGCAGGTGGTCGAGATCGAAGAGCTCATCGTCGATGGTGTTCTCGAGCGAGGCGAGATCGGCGCCGTCTTCGCCCGAGAGCTTTCCGTAGCGCGAAAAGCATGCCTTCGCGTCGACCAGCAGCTTATGCTGCGCCGCGATGGAGTCCGGGCTCTGGTCGTCGAGCTCTGCGTCAAGCGATCTGCCTTCGTGCGAGTGGTAGCCTGCTTGCCCTGCCTCGACGGGAGCAAGTGCAAGCGCTGCCAGCGCGAAGTGCTTTGCGTGGGGAAGAAAGCTGCCCGGCTCCCCGCACGGCTGTTGTGCAGCAAGGGTGAGCGGAAAAAACAGGAGGATCGGGCACACTCCGCGGCTGAACATGCGAGCAGCATACCAGCGCAGGGTTCGCGAAACGGTAGAGTAAGGCATGACGAACGCGGTCGATCATCAAGTGAGCGGACGTTCGCTGCGTTCGCATCAGGCAATCACGCTGGCCCTGCTCTTTGCCGCGGGCCTGATCAATTTTCTTGACCGCTCGTCGCTGTCGGTCGCGAATAACACCATTCGCGCCGAGATGCACCTCTCCGCGACCGAGATCGGCTGGCTGCTTACCGCCTTCTCGCTTGCTTACGGTTTTGCGCAGTTGCCGCTAATCGAGCTGCTCGATCGTGCGGGCACGCGCTCGACCCTCGGCGTAGGGCTGGTGCTCTGGTCGACGGCGCAGCTCGTCACCGGCTCGGTGCGGGCTTTCAGCGCCTTTCTCGTGTGCCGGGTGCTGCTGGGCGCAGGCGAAGCGCCGTTCTACCCGGCGGGCATTCGCAGCATACGCGATTGGTTTTCTGCCGAAGGCCGCGGGCGAGCGACTGCGCTGATGAATACCTCGCAGACCATCGGCCTGGCTCTGGCACCGCCTGCGTTGACGTGGCTCATGCTGAGGCTGGGCTGGCGGACCACCTTCGCGGCGCTTGGCGGCTGCGGGTTGGTGGTTGCGGCAGCCTGGCTGATCCTGCATCGGTCGCGCGAGCGAACGACCTGGGCCGTAGAGGAGCAGAGAGTCGACCGCAAAGGAACGCTTCGCTTCCTGCTGCGCCAGCGTACGGTGTGGGGCATGATGCTGGGCTTCGGCGGAGTGAACTACACCAGCTGGCTCTACATATCGTGGCTGCCCGGATATCTTGAGACGGGCCGGCACCTATCACTGGCGACCAGCGGATGGATCGCGGCACTGCCGTTCCTGGTTGGAGCTCTGGGCATGGTCGCGAGCGGAATGCTTGCGGACCGGCTGGCGCAAGCAGGGCGCTCACTCGCCACCGTGCACCGCGTGAACATTGTTGCCGGGATGACCCTCTCGGCGGCGGCTACGTTTCTGGTCGCGCATGCGTCTTCGACCACGCAGGCGGTGGCGGGCATCAGCTTTGCACTGTTCTGCATCCACTTTGCGGGCACTTCCGGATGGGGGTACGTACAGACGATCAGCCCGGCTGCCATGGTCGCGTCACTCGGCGCACTTCAGAATTTTGCCAGCTTCCTCATCGCGTCGGCGGCGCCGGTGGTCACCGGCTGGCTGCTCGACCGGACGCACTCCTTTACGCTGGCGCTGGGGGTGTGCAGCGCAGTCACGCTGCTGGGGGCGCTCTGTTATGCCACGCTTGCTGCTCCCGACGGGTTCAGTACTTCCGGCGCCGTGGAAACTCGTTCAACAGGTTTGCGATAGCGTCGGAGACAAGGTTCAGCGCGACGGTAGCGCCAAAAACCTTGGGCGATGCGAGCGCGGGGGCGCCGAGCTGCGGGTAGTAGAACTCATCCGCGAGAACGGCTGCGCCGAAGACGCCGCCCAGCACCGGCAGATTCACGAAGTGGTTGCCGGCATCGGTGTGACCGACGAAGAGCGTCTTGAGCGCATAGCCGGCGCGCTCGCCGGTGGAATGGTCGGGGCCAAGAGGGATGTAGCGGGGGTCCATGCCGGCGGCGACGGGGATGACGAAGTTCTGCAGCAGGAGCTGCGTCTCTGACTCGGAAAGGCCGCCGATGTCACGCCGCAGTCGATAGCGAACGTCGTTTTCGATTTCCTGACGCCAGAGCTGGAGGTCGCGCGCGTACTGCACGTAGGTCTGGTCGACCATCTGCTGCTCGGCCGGATCGCCGGTTGGACCCGGGTCCTGCGGCTCTGCGGGCTGAGGAGGGATACTCGGGATTCCGGCGATGAGCGCGCCCACAACCTCATTGCGGACCTCGTAGGTACTCCGCGCCCAGTAGACGAACTTGCCGCCGATCGAAAGCGGATAGTAGGAGTCATCGCGTGAGGCTCCATGCAGGTTGTACATCTGCAGGTCAGGGCGCTCAAGGGATCGGACAAGCTCATGGGAGACGTTGGTTGCCAGGTCGCCGGCGAGGCTCAATCCCGCGTACTTGTAGATAAAGCGCGGTTGGCTGATGGCGCCGGTCGCCTTAAATTCAGGAGCATACGCCATTTCGCCGAGAATGCCGGCTGCGAAGGTGCCGATCAGCTTTGAGTAGTTCGGCACGAGGCGTCCGTTGTCCCCGCGGGTGACGACGATCGAGAATGCCGCGTGTGCAAGCCGCGACTCGAAGGGACTGTCGATGTCGGCGGGCTCATATGCGGCGCGCTGGTGCAGGGCGATCGGCAGGACAAGGTTCGAGAGGACCTGGCGGGTTTCCGTAGTGGCTGCGCCTACCTCAAGGCGGTAGGCATGGTCGCGCACAATGAAGTCAGACTGCTGACGCCAAGCGTTGATCTGATCGCCGTAGGCCTTCATCAGGTGCAGGTAGTCGACGGCCTCCTGGTGCGTGACTGGATCGGGTGGAGCATTCGGCTGGCTGGGCGGGGTTGGCAGGTTAGGGTAGCCGGCGATCAGCAGCGCCTCGATGAAGACCCGGGGAGAATAGGTGGTGCTGAGCCCATAGCGGAGCTTCTCGGGCAGGCTCGAGCGCTCGGAGGCAAACTCGATCTGAAAGTGGCGGGGCAACTTCACCGCCTGCACAGGCGGCTCGGCGGGCGCGGGTGCTGCTGCGGGTGCTTCCGGCAGCAATGAGCTCGAGGCCGCTTGTGCCCGCGCAGAGTACCGGGCGGAGCAGGCCATCAGCAGGAGGAGGCATCCGGTCCGCGTTCCGCTTCGCCAGCTATGAAGGGTGAGCAGGGTCAAGCAGAGGTCCCCTCAGCTAGAGTACCGTAGCTGC
>CAXUND010000043.1:0-27272 GCA_964252445.1 uncultured Acidobacteriaceae bacterium
GCTGCACCTGGGCCCGCAGCAATTCCTTGCGGGCCGCGCCGGGGGGCGGCGCCGCCGGCTCCGGTGGTCGGGACGTTTTCGACTCCCGCTCCTGCGCCTGCTGCCCAGAGGATCGCTCCTGAGACCCGCGCTGCAGGTTTTGGACAGCCGGTCGGGGTGACTCCTAATCCGAATGCCACCAGGGCTGCAAACATCGCTCCGGTGGGCGCCTTCGGGGCGAGCGCGGCCGGGACCAACGGTTCAGCGCCGCGGCAGGGGGTGGTGAGCGGTACCGGGTTTGGATCGAACACCGTTGCCGGATCAGGCTCAGGCAATCGGGGCGGCTCGGTCGCCTCTACGGGCTTTGGCAGCGGGCTGACCGCAGGCGCTCCGGGGGGTGCTCCGGGCGGCCATGGCAGCGTCGCCTCTACCGGCTTCGGCGCGAACACGGCTCCCCCGCCTGCAGCTGTCCAGCGAACGCAGCAGCCCGTGGCCACCGCGCTGGTCGTGCTCTCAAAGCCGCTACCGCAATACACCGCGGAGGCGCGCCAGCTTCATATCGAGGGCGACGTTGCGCTTGAAGTCAAGTTCGACGCCAACGGTCAGGTCGAAGTTCTGCGCGTCGTCAACGGCCTCGGTCACGGTCTGGACGAGCAGGCCCGTCTCGCGGCCTCTCACATCCGCTTTAAACCCGCAACGAAAGATGGTCATCCGGTCGACCAGGTCAGCGTGATTCATGTCACCTTCCAGCTCGCCTGAAGTCTTTCGCGATCCTTTCCCGGCCGCCGACTCCGGTCGTCGACGGAGTGCAGTGGCACCATTGAGGAGCTCTATGCGCACATTCTTGATCACCGGTCTCTCGCTTGCTCTCACCATCGGCTCGATAGCCGGGACCCCGGCTCACGCGGCGAAAAAGAAGAAGATGGAGATGGTTCCGCTCACTCCTGAGCAGACGCAGCTGCTAGGGCGGGCGATGGCGCGGGAGAAGATCATCGTAGCGGACATCGCCAAGCATACGCCGGTGGTGCAGACCTACATCCAGAACATGAAGCCTGACCCGGTCGAGTACCAGGTGCCGGTCTCAGACCAGTACATTATTGGACGGGTCGACTTTGGCAAGACCTTCGGAGATCAGCAGTATGACGCCCGCGCGACCAAGCGGGGGCTGCTGCACGGATCGCTGAGCTACATCAGCGGATTGTCGAAGGCCTTCGAGCTGAGCTACTCCCCTACCGGGTTCATGGACATGATGTTCATCGACCCCTCTGGCTTTGACCAGCAACACTATGAATTCAGCTTCGTCAAGCGCGAGTTTCTGGGGAGCGTGCGCACCTCGGTTTTTGATGTCCGCCCCAAGTCCAAAACCGGCGCCGGGCGATTCTTCGGCCGCATCTGGGTGGAAGATCAGGATGCCAATATCGTTCGCTTTAATGGCACCTACTCGAGCAATGCCAATGACGAGGACACGCACTACTATCATTTTGATTCCTGGCGCTCGAACCTGCAGGAGGGCGTCTGGCTTCCCGCCGCCATCTACGTCGAGGAATCGGACCACGCCGCGGCCGCGCATGCGAAGGGCTTCCGCGCGCAGACCATGTTCTGGGGCTACTCGCTGAAGCTGCCTGCCAGTACGTCGGACAACGCAACCATCCAGGTTGAGAACGCGCAAGACCAGAGTGAGACCTCACAGGACGTAAACCCGCTGGAAGCGCAGCGGCTCTTTATCACCCAGGCAGAAAACAACGTCCTGGACCGCCTGGTGCAGGCTGGCCTGGTCGCCCCGGTTTCGGATTTCGACAAGACTCTTGAACAGGTCGCTAACAACATTGTGATCGGCAACAACCTCGCCCTTCCGGGCGACCTGCACTGCCGCGTCATCCTTACCCAGCCGCTTGAATCGCTGGCGGTGGGCAACACCATCCTGCTCTCCAAGGGTCTGGTTGACGTCCTGCCAACGGAAGAGGATCTTGCGGCGGTGCTCTCCTTTGAGCTGGCGCATATTGCGCTAGGCCACCATATTGACACTCGCTACGCCTTCAACGACCGGCTGCTCTTTCCTGACCAGTCCGCCTTCGAGCGGATCACCATGAACCATAATGATGTCGATAATGCGGCAGCTGCGAAGAAGGCCATCGAACTCTTCAATAAGAGTGTCTACCACGACAAGGCCGCGAATGTCGGCCTGTTCTTTGAGCAGCTGCAGCAGCGGGAGAAGCAGCTTACGTCGCTGCTGTCGCCGCGACTTGGCGACGCGCTCATCAAGCCGGACGGCACGCCATGGCTCGCCGATCTCGGCAAGGGTGCGCCCAAGCTGGATATGAATGATATGACCCAGGTCGCAGCCCTACCCCTCGGAAGCCACCTGCGCATTGAACCATGGGCAGACCACGTGGTGGCCCTCAACGCCCGGCCTGCGGTCCTGATCAACGCGGGGGACAAGCTGCCGCTTGAGGTAACTCCTGTCTACCTGCGCCTGCAGCGCTACCAGGTAGCCACGGCCACTCCGCCGACGACCGGAGCGCCGACAGCACCTACCGACCCGGCGAGCAGTCCGGCCCAGGATCAGCAGCAGCCAGGGCAGCCCACGACCGGAACCTCCAATCCCCCGACGACCTCGCTCAACAATCCGTCGATGACTACGCCCGCCACGAGTCCGCAGTAACTTGCGCGGCTCGGCGAAACATCCCCAGGGGGCCTGCTCAGGCAAGCAGCGGGCTCCAGAGTCAGAATCTTCGCCTTTTCGCAGCCGTCAGAGATTTCTGGCCCTTCTCGCTCTCGCCCTGGTCACCGGCGGCGCGGCTCAGGCACAGGTTGCGCCTTCCGTGACCGGAGGGGTTTCACACCTCTGGGCAGGCGGCGAGTACTCTCGCTTCCAGTCTGACTTTCACGCCGGTTCGGGTGTTGGCGCAGCAGACAACGGCAACTACAAACTCGATGGCGTTGGAGCTTATGCAAACCTAGGCATCCGGGGCCGTTACTCGCTTGAAGGCGAGGCTAGATTTCTGGATCTGAATGCGCCGAATGGGGAAACAGAGAAGACGTTTCTGCTGGGGCCGAGTGCGCGTGTCTATCAACACGGTCACTTCACGCTAACCGGCAAGTTTCTGGGCGGAGCAGGACTGATCCACTTTCCGTTCAACATCGGCTATGGCAGCTATCTCGCGTTTGCGCCCGCCGGCAACCTCGAGTACCGCTTGAGCCGGAAGTTCAAAGCACGGGCGGAATACGAGTACGTCTTTCAGCCCTCCGCGCCCGGGCTGCCCGACCAGGCGAGCAACGGCGTCAACCCGCATGGCTTGAGTGTGGGACTCGCCTACCGCGTCTTTTAGAGCAGATACGCAGCAGAAAGGCCTCCGAGGCCTTTCTGGTTGGTTTTGTTAGAAGTGGTAGGCCACGCCGATCACGGGCTCACTGATGTTGGTATACCGGTTGGTCCGGGTAATATCCTCGGGCAGAGAGAAGCTTGGAGCCTTCACGTAAACCCCGCGATACTGTACGCGAATATCGAAGCTTGGACTCAGCTCGTACGCGATGCCACCGCCGAAGAGAAAGCCGATCTGCGTGTTCTGCTTTGGACCGCCGCTCGCTCCGCTGTAGTTCGTGCTTATGTTGTTAACCGGCTGGAAGAGGTAGCCACCCACTCCGACCTCAAGAAACGGGTTGAAGTTCCGGTAGGTGAAGTTGCGCACATATGCCGCCGAGATCTCCTGCATGTGCTCGGAGACCTTGACGTAGTCGATGGGCGACTGAAAGCGCTCGACGTTGAAGTTGTATCCGTAGTTCGCCTCAAGTGCGCTGCGCGGGGTGAGCATGTATCGATAGCCAACCAGAACACCCTCGCCGACGCTGCGGGACTGCTGGACATCGTTGCCGCTTACGGCTGTCTGGTAGTACCCCACTCCGCTGACACTTGCGTCCATGCGACTTTCCTGCGCAAACGCCGCACTCGCGACACACGGCACACAGGCCAACCACAGCATCCATTTCTTCATTCGTTCGAAAACCTTCCGTCCGCAAGCAAGCCCGCAGGTGCGTGCCCCGCGGGCTCGTCAAATTCTTGTTCGTCCTCGACCAATTGTACCTTTAGTGCCTGGGGTCGGAACCTGGCTCGCTCTATACACCAGCTTGGACGAACCGCGCAGCTCTTTGCCGCAGGCGAATCACGCACCCGGCCGAGACAGAACCCGCCTGAACTGAAACGGCTCGCCCCGTTCGCTCGCGAGCGACTCAAGTACCTTGATAAGCGCGCGAGCCGCGTGCGAAAGCACTCCCTGGCGGCGATGTACCAAAAACAACTGCCTGCGGCTGTCGAGCTCCGGCACCCTCACCCGCACCAGTTCCCCACGCTCGACTTCGCGAGCGACCGTAAGTCCCGGCAGAAATGCGATTCCTACGCCCATGGCCACGAAGCGCTTTACCGACTCCAGGCTGGGTAGCTCGATGCCCATGTGCAGCGGGGTTTCGCAGGCGGCAAATACCGCCAGCACCTGTCGCCGCAGCGGGGACGCCACCGAGTGAGCAATAAAGTTCTGCGCGCCCAGTTCACGCACCGAGACCTCATCCTGGCCGGCAAGCGGGTGGGTGGGATCAACCACAAAGGCAACGTCATCCTCGTAGATGGCGATTGCCTCCAGGGCGTCCGACTCGGGGCGAAACGACAGCAGGCCTAACTCCACCGTCCGTTGCAGCAGGGCTTCCGCGATGCGGCTGGCCAGGGTTCGCTCCACCACCACGGTGATCTGGGGGCAGGAGCGGCGGTACGCGGCCAGCACCGGCAGCAGCAGGTGCGAGGTGTACTCGTTCGCCGCCAGCGTGAGCCGCCCCCGTTCAAGCGACCGCAACTCCTCGACGGCGGAAGCCGCTTCTCCTCGCAGCCGTAATAACCTGCGTGCGTAATCCTCGAGGACCGCGCCGGCAGCCGTGACCATGCCATCGCGAGAGGAACGCTCGAAGAGCTGCTCGCCAAGCTCCTCCTCAAGTTTGCGGATGGTCTGGCTCACCGCGGGCTGGGTTCGGTTCAACCGGAGAGCGGCGCGCGAGAACCCATGTTCCTCAATGATCGCCAGGAACGTTTCAAGCTGCGCCATCTCCATGCAGAATCCTCATTGTCTCGAAGCCGGGAAGCAGCTTCATAAGCATAAATGATCGAATCCCGAAGAATAAAGGTATTGAATTATGGCCCCTGGTCTGCCACACTTCAGGAAATCATTGCAGCGGCAGGCGACATGACCCGGGAACACCTCTACTTCTTCGACACGACCTTGCGCGACGGCGAGCAGTCTCCCGGCTGCAGCATGACCTCGGCTGAGAAGTTGTCCATGGCGCATTCGATCGCGGAGCTCGGTGTCGACATCCTGGAGGCCGGCTTTGCCATCTCCTCGGACGGCGATTTCGAGTCTATTCGCCAGATCGCGCGCGAGGTGCGCGGGCCGAGGATCGCATCGCTGGCCCGGGCGCGCCGCGAGGATATCGAGCGGGCAGCCGCCTCCATCGAGCATGCTCCTCGCGCCCGCATTCATACATTTCTTGCCAGCTCCGACATCCACCTCGAGTTCAAGCTGAAGATGACCCGCGAACAGGCGATCGACCGCGTTGCCGAGATGGTGGCGCTCGCACGCTCCTATGTCGACGATGTCGAGTTCTCCCCTGAGGATGCCACTCGCACCGATCACGACTTCCTGGTGCGCATGGTCACGGTTGCTGTTGAAGCAGGCGCCACCACCATCAACCTGCCTGATACCGTCGGCTACTCGACACCGAACGAATACGGCGCGCTCTTCGAGGTTGTTCGCAGGCGGGTCCCCGGCGCCGAAAACATCATCCTCTCGACCCACTGCCACGACGATCTGGGTCTCGCGGTCGCAAATACCCTGGCGGCGATCTCCTGCGGAGCCCGGCAGGTGGAGGTCGCGATCAACGGTATCGGAGAGCGTGCCGGCAACGCGGCGCTTGAAGAAGTAGCAGCGGCGCTGCGCGTGCGCTCGGATTATTATCCGGTGGAGCACTCGCTGGTGCTCGACAAGCTTTACTCGGTCAGCCAGCAGCTGACGGGCGCGATCAGCTTCGGCCCGGCGCCGAACAAGGCGATCGTCGGCGTGAATGCTTTTGCGCACGAGGCCGGCATTCATCAGCACGGCATGCTCGCGAACCCCTTGACCTACGAGATCATGACGCCTGCGTCGTTCGGCGTACCGTTTACGAAGATGGTGCTGGGGAAGCATTCCGGCCGCCATGCCTTGCGCTCCCGCCTCAAGGAGCTGGGCTACGATCTCGACCCGAGGGAGATTGACGAAGCCTACCGCGCATTTACCGACCTGGCCGATCGCAAAAAGAATGTGTATGAACAGGACTTGATCAACTTAGTCGCGCATCATCAACGCAGTGAAGTAACTGCACCAAGTTAGTGTTTGTTTCAGGCGTCATCCTGAGTGAAGGAGCTGCTTTTTGCCCTTCGAAGCAAGCAAGTGGAGTAAGCAGGAGATGAAGCTCAACATCGCAGTTCTCGCCGGCGACGGTATCGGTCCTGAGGTTACAGACGCCGCGGTGCGGGTTCTCAAGACCGTGGCGGCACATGGAGGCCACGATTTCAACTTTACGGACGCCCTGATCGGCGGAGTCGCCATCAAGTCGGCAGGCTCGCCATTCCCCGAGACGACGAAAGAGACAGCACTTGCAAGTGACGCTGTGCTTCTCGGCGCTGTCGGCTCAAACGAGTTCAACGCGCTGCCTCCAAGTGAACGCCCCGAAGCCGGCCTGCTTGCCATCCGCCGGGAGCTGGGCGGCTACGCGAACCTGCGTCCGGCGTTCGCATGGCCGGCGCTGGCGCATCATTCGCCGCTGCGGCCAGAGATCGTCAACGGAGCCGACATCCTCTTCGTGCGCGAGCTGCTTGGCGGACTCTACTTTGGCCGGCCGCGGGAGTGGGATCACGCAGCAAGCGAAGCGTGGAACACCATGCGCTACACACGGGACGAGATCGTGCGCGTTGCGCGGGTGGCCTTTGAGCTCGCGGGAAAGCGACGCGGGCGCGTTACTTCGGTCGATAAGGCCAACGTTCTTGAGGTTTCCCAGCTCTGGCGCGCGACCGTGCAGGAGGTCGCGAAGGACTACCCCGCCATCGCACTGGACCATGAGTACGTCGACGCCTGCGCCATGCATTTGATGAACAAGCCGACGCGTTTTGATGTGATCCTGACAGAAAATCTTTTCGGCGACATCCTGTCGGACGAAGCCGGCGTCATTACCGGCTCGCTCGGCGTACTGCCCTCGGCAACTATCGGCGGCAAGGTCAATCTCTACGAGCCGGTGCATGGCTCGGCGCCTGATATTGCCGGGAAGGGTATCGCGAACCCGATTGGGGCCATTCTGACGGCGGCCATGCTGCTGCGCCATTCGGCGAAACTTGAGGCAGAGGCGGGGGCGATTGAAGCCGCAGTGCGCACGACGCTAGAAGCCGGAGCGCGCACGAAGGACATTGCGCGCACCGATGAGACGAGCATGAGCACCAGCGAGATGGCCGGGCGCATCGACACCGCGCTCGCCAGCGCGATCAAAGGCGAGCTTGCCGCGAAATAGATTTGTAACAAGGACGCGTACACAAATGGCCACACCAAAAACACTCTTCGAGAAAGTATGGGAGCAGCACATCGTCGCCGAGCCTGCGGGAGAGCCGACGCTGCTCTACATCGACCTGCACCTGGTCCACGAGGTAACGTCGCCGCAGGCGTTTGAGGGTCTCCGTCTTGCCTCCCGGCCGGTGCACCGTCCGGATCGCACGCTGGCAACGGTTGACCACAACGTGCCGACGGACGCGAACCGCATCGACATCAAAGATCCCATTGCGGCCAAGCAGATAGCCGCGCTGCGGACGAACTGCGCCGAGTTCGGCATTGAGCTTTTCGACGTAAACGCCCCCGAGCAAGGCATCGTGCACATGATCGGCCCGGAGCTGGGGGCGACCAAGCCGGGTATGACCATCGTCTGCGGCGACTCGCATACGTCGACGCACGGTGCCTTTGGCGCGCTGGCTTTCGGCATCGGGACCAGCGAAGTCGAGCACGTGCTGGCCACGCAGACTCTGCCGCAGTCGCGGCCCAAGACCTTTCGCATTTCGATCGAAGGAGAGCTGCCGCACGGGGTTACCGCGAAAGATATCGTGCTGGGCATCATCGGACGCATCGGCACGGATGGAGCTACAGGGTATGCGGTGGAGTATGCCGGCTCCGCGATCCGGGCGCTGTCGATGGAAGGCCGCATGACTATCTGCAACATGTCGATCGAGGCAGGCGCGCGCGCCGGCATGATTGCTCCCGACGAGACTACGTTTGCCTATCTCGAAGGCCGGCGCTTTTCACCGAAGAGCCAGGACTGGACCCGCGCGGTTGAGGCCTGGCGCATGCTGCCGACTGATCCCGGCGCGAGCTTCGACCGCGAGCTTACCATCCAGGCGCACGAGCTTGCCCCCTATGTCACCTGGGGCACCAGCCCGGGGATGGTGGTATCTGTCACCGACACTGTGCCAGACCCCTCGCTGGGCTCGACCGATGCCGAGCGCAACGGCTTCCATCGCGCGCTCGAATACATGGATCTGCGCGCGGGCACTCCAATCTCCGACATTACGATTGATCGTGTTTTCCTCGGCTCGTGTACGAATGCACGCATTGAGGACCTGCGCGCCGCGGCAAAGGTCATCGCCGGTTACACCGTGCACCCGAAAGTCCGCGCGATGGTTGTGCCCGGCTCACAGCAGGTCAAGGCGCAGGCCGAGCGCGAGGGGCTTGATCATCTCTTTCGTGAGGCGGGCTTTGACTGGCGGGAGCCCGGCTGCTCCATGTGCCTGGGCATGAACCCTGATATTCTCGCGCCCGGCGAGCGCTGCGCATCTACCTCGAACCGTAACTTTGAAGGGCGGCAGGGCAAGGGCGGCCGCACTCACTTAGTCAGTCCGGCAATGGCAGCGGCGGCGGCAATCACCGGCCACTTCACCGATATCCGCAGCTGGGAATACAAGGAAGCCGAGGTGCTCGCCTGATGCAGCCGTTCACTACTTTGACCAGCAAGGTCGCGCCGCTCGAGTTATCGAACGTGGACACCGACCAGATCATCCCGAAGCAGTTCCTGAAGCGGATCGAGCGCACCGGTTACGGAGACTTCCTGTTCTATGACTGGCGCCAGCAGCCGGATTTTCCGCTCAATCAGCCGAAGTATGCTGGTGCGGAGATCCTCGTTGCCGGAAAAAATTTCGGCTGTGGCTCGTCACGCGAACACGCGGCCTGGGCCCTGAGCCAGTATGGATTTCGCTCGATCCTCGCGCCCAGCTTCGCGGACATTTTTCACTCGAATGCCGGGAAGAATGGCATTCTGCTCATCACCTTAGCGGAGCAGCAGATTGAACAACTCATCCGTAACGCCGCACCGGGCGATTATGTATTGACCATCTCACTGGTTGATCAAACAGTAAGTGACGGCGTTCACTTTGAAGCCTCGTTCAGTATTGATCCTTTCCTGCGCGAGTGCCTGCTCAATGGCCTTGATGACATAGGTCTGACGCTGCGCCACGCTGGTGCCATTGCCGCCTTCGAGCAGCGGCACGACCAGCAACGCTGGATGGCCGCGCGCGCTTAATCCTCGTTGGCATCCTGAACGCAGGTGAAGGACCTGCGGTTCCTCTTGAACGTCGCGCGGAGAGCGCGAAACAGCATCGGAGTAGCAATTGAGTCAGTACGAGAACGGCAACCACCCACCGAAGACCATCAGCAATGCCCTCACGGAAGGTCCCAGCCGCGCGGCTGCACGCTCCTATTTGCGCGGCGTCGGGTTTTCCAAGGAAGACCTGCAGAAGCCCATCATCGGGATCGCTAACACCTGGACCGAGATCGGCCCCTGCAACTTTCACCTGCGCACCATCGCGGAGTCGATCAAGAAAGGCGTGCGCGCGGCGGGGGGCACGCCCATGGAATTCAACACGGTCACCATCTCTGACGGCATCACCATGGGCACGGAGGGGATGAAGGCTTCGCTGATCTCACGCGAGGTGATCGCGGACTCAATCGAGCTGGTTAGCCGCGGCAATTTGTTCGACGGCCTCATTTGTATCGCCGGCTGTGACAAGAACCTCCCCGGCACGGTCATGGCGCTGGCGCGGCTCGATATCCCCGGCCTGATGGTCTACGGAGGATCCATCGCGCCGGGCAAGTTGAACGGCGTCGACATCACCATCCAGAATGTTTTCGAGGCGATCGGTTCGCACTCTGCCGGCCGCATCGATGATGCGGAACTCGAAGCCGTGGAGGCGGCGGCCTGCCCCGGCGCAGGCGCCTGCGGCGGCCAGTTCACGGCGAACACCATGGCCATGGCCTGCGAGTTTCTGGGTATCTCCCCGATCGGCCTCTCGGGCGTTGCCGCGCTGTCGCCGGAGAAGGATGCGGCCTGCCAACAGGCGGGCGCACTCATCATGGAGCTGCTTCGCCGCGATCTGCGACCCTGCAAAATCATGACCCGTGAGGCCATTGAGAATGCCATCGTCAGCGTGGCGGCCTCAGGCGGCTCGACCAATGCCGTGCTGCACCTCCTGGCCATTGCGCATGAACTTGGCATTGGACTGTCGATAGAAGACTTCGACGAGATCAGTACCCGCACGCCGCTGCTCTGCGACCTGAAGCCCGGCGGCCAGTATGTGGCGATCGACTACCAGGCAGCGGGCGGCAGCAAGCTGCTGGCGAAGCGCCTGCTTGATGTCGGACTGCTCCACGGGGACTGCTGGAACGTCACCGGCCTGACACTCGCGGACGAAGCCGGCACTGCGGTTGAGACGCCGGGACAAAAAGTCATTCACACGGTTACAGATGCCATCAAGCCCACCGGCGGCCTGGTCATCCTTAAGGGAAACCTCGCTCCGGAGGGCGCGGTGGTCAAGGTGGCCGGGCATAAGCGCCTGCAGCACTCCGGACCCGCGCGCGTGTTCGAGTCCGAGGATGCTGCGTTCGCGGCCATTGATCGCGGCCTGATCCTTCCCAATGACGTGATCGTGATCCGCTATGAAGGCCCGCGGGGCGGCCCGGGCATGCGCGAGATGCTAGCCGTCACCGCGGCCATCGCCGGTATCCCCGAGCTGAGCGAGACGGTCGCACTGATCACCGATGGCCGCTTCTCCGGAGCAACGCGAGGATTGATGGCCGGCCACGTTGCCCCGGAGGCTGCCGTAAGAGGCCCGATCGCGGCCGTGCGGGAAGGCGATACCATCCGCTTTGATATTGAGGCGCGCAAGTTGACTCTGGAAGTAGAACCGGCAGAGATGGAGCGGCGGCTTGCCGAATGGGTGGCGCCGCCTCCACGCTTCGCCCGCGGTGTTTTTCGTAAGTACGCTGACGCTGTTTCTTCGGCCGCGCTTGGCGCGGTCACCAACTAGATAGAGGAAGCGAGCGGACCAATGACTCCGAACCCGAGCAGCTTACCGAACCCGAACCAGGATCCGCACGCGGCGCCGGCGTCGGTCTCCCGCGGAGCTTTCCAGCAGCCGGCGCCGGCGCCGGCAGAGGCGCATCCGGAATCCTTCACGCAGCTTACCGGTGCGGAGATCTTCTGGGCCACGCTTGAGGCTGAAGGCGTGCGCGAGGTCTTCGGCTATCCCGGTGGAGCCATCCTTCCGATCTACGATGCGCTGCGGAAATTTCCTGTTCGCCACATCCTGGTTCGCCATGAGCAGGGCGCCGCGCACATGGCCGATGGATATGCTCGCGCATCGGGCCGCGTGGGCGTGGCGCTCGCGACTTCAGGCCCCGGCGCTACCAACCTGGTCACCGGACTCGCCACGGCGATGCTCGACTCCATTCCGATCGTCTGTATATCTGGCCAGGTCTCAAGCAAGGTGCTGGGCACAGATGCGTTCCAGGAAGTTGACATCACCGGCATCACCCTGCCGGTGACCAAGCACAACTATCTCGTCACCCGCGCAGAGGACATCGCGCCAACGTTGCGTGAGGCTTTCGCAGTCGCCGTAAGTGGGCGACCGGGACCGGTGCTGGTCGACATCACCAAGGACGCGCAGCAGGCGACGGCGCCCTTCAACTTCGCGGCGGCGCAGCCCCGGCCGTCGCGTCCTCATCCTATGCTGCGCGCTGACGATGGCGCGATCGCCGAGGCCGCGAGCCTGATCCGCTCCGCCAGAAAGCCGCTCATTCTTTCGGGGCACGGCGTGATCAAGTCCGAGGCTACAGCGCAGGTGCTGGCGCTTGCCGAGCGCATGCAGATCCCGGTTGCGACCACCCTGCTGGGCCTGGGCGGTTATCCGGCGTCGCACCCGCTGGCGATGGGCATGATGGGCATGCACGGCGAATCCTGGGTGAACCAGGCTATCCAGCAGTCTGACCTGCTGATTGCCTGCGGCATGCGTTTTGATGATCGGGTGACTGGCACGCTGGCTACGTATGCTCCGCATGCCAAGAAGATTCACATCGAGGTCGATCCGGCGGAGATCAACAAAAACGTCAAGGTGGACATCGCGCTTATCGGCGATTTGCGCTCGGTGTTGGAGAAGATACTGCCGCAGGTCTTTTATGAAGGTTCGGGCGAGTCGCCCTGGCTGCGCGAGATCAACTTGAGCAAGGGTCAGCAAGCAGTCCGCGACATACGCAACCTGCCTGACCTGGGGCACCTCTACGCCGCACACGTGATCCACGATCTGTGGCGTGAGACAAACGGGCAGGCGATTGTCGCGACGGATGTAGGCCAGCACCAGATGTGGGAGGCGCAATACTACAAGCACGAGTCGCCGCGCTCGCTCATCACCTCGGGCGGCCTGGGAACGATGGGATTCGCGCTGCCCGCAGGTATTGGCGCCAAAGTTGCGCGACCGGAGAAAGAAGTCTGGGTGATCGCCGGAGATGGCGGCTTCCAGATGACGGCTTGCGAGTTGTCGACCATAGCTCAGGAAAACCTCGACATCAACGTCGCGATCATCAACAACGGCTACCTCGGCATGGTGCGGCAGTGGCAGGAGTTTTTCTACGATAAGAATTACGCGTCCTCGCCGATCCTTTCTCCGGACTTCGTCAAGCTGGCCGAGGCCCACGGCATTGCCGGAGCGACGGTGCGCTCACGGCCTGAGGTGGCCGGGGCACTGGCTGCGGCACGCAGTACCAAGGGGCCGTTCCTGATCAACTTCCTGGTGGAAAAGGAGGAGTCCGTCTACCCGATGATTCCCGCGGGGGCGGCGCTCGACCAGATGATCCGCAGGCCGGCGAGCGGGCCGGACCCGCTGCTGGAAGCGCCTGACGATCTTTGACCATGACCGATACAGAAATCACCTATGTCGAAATCTGGGTGGGACTGGCGCAGGTGCGGGCTGAGCAGGGCTTCGCGTCACCTTTGAAGCGAGGCGCGAAGTACGCTCACCTCTGGTGCGCGACGCACGCCGAGGATCAATCGAACTTTGAGCAGCGCGCGCGAGACGCGTTAGCGCAGCAAGGTTTACTTGTCACCGCGTTTGAGCAGGTTTCGCTGGCCGAGGAGATGAACGTCATCCCCGATGAGTTATTCTCGCTGGTCAGCCGGGTTCAACAGGACGAGCAGATCGGCAATCAGCATCAGCAGGTGTTTACCGGCGAACTTATGTATCTCACCATCAACCAGAGGCCGAATTGATGCTCCACACCTTTGTCGCATTAGTGGAAGACCGGCCGGGGGTTCTCACACGGGTCGCCTCACTGTTCCGGCGACTGAACATCAACATCGTGTCGATGACGGTTGGCCGCTCGGAGCGCGCGGGAGTTTCGCGTATGACGCTGGTCGCCGAAGCCTCGCCTACCGCCGGCCACCGCATCATGGCCTCGCTCTACAAGCTTGAGAACGTCATCACCGTCGACGACGTGGGACACCTGGCCTGCGTCACCCGCGAGCTTGCGCTGATCAAGGTGGCGGCGACGCCGCAGACGCGGTCGCACATCTTCGAGTTAGTCGAGGTGTTTCGAGCACGCATCGTGGACCTTGCTCCCGAGTCGCTGATGATTGAGATTACCGGTGTCGAAAGCAAGATCGAAGGTCTGATCCAGGTTCTCACCGAGACTGGAGACGAGGTGCTCGAAGTCTCGCGCACCGGCCGCATGGTCATGCGCCGCGGTCAGCACTCTTCCAGGGTTCTTGAAACCATGCGAGTTCCCGGAGTGCCGGAGAAGACGGAACATGAACACGAGGTGCTCGATCCGAGCATCACCGGCGACCATAACTACGACGTTTAATCGATTCCCCGCTTCTAATGCTGAACTACTTTCAAGAAAGAAGAAAAACATGGCGAAGACCTACCACGACGAAGACGCAGACCTTTCCATCATCCAAGCGAAGAAGGTGGCCATCATCGGCTATGGATCGCAGGGCCACGCGCACGCGCTCAACCTCAAGGACTCGGGCGTCGACGTCCGCATCGGTCTGCGCGAAGGCTCAAAGTCGGCTGAGAAGGCAAAGAAGGCGGGCCTTGAGGTCAGCTCTGTTGCCGACGCAACGAAGTGGGCCGATGTGGTGATGATCCTGGCGCCGGACGAGCTGCAGCGCACGATCTACGCCGAGCATATTGAGGCTAACCTTGCGCCCGGCAATGCTCTGGTCTTTGCTCATGGCTTCAACATCCGCTTCGGCACCATCGCCCCGCCCGCGAATGTCGATGTTTTCCTGGTCGCACCCAAGGCTCCCGGCCACCGGGTGCGCGAAGTGTTCACCGAGGGCGGCGGGACGCCTGGCCTGATCGCGATTGAGCAGGACGCCACCGGCCACGCACACGCGCTCGCACTCAGTTACGCGAAAGGTATCGGCTGTACGCGCGCCGGTGTCATCGAGACAACGTTCAAGGAGGAGACGGAGACCGACCTGTTCGGCGAGCAGGCGGTACTCTGCGGCGGCACCGCCGAGTTGGTCAAGGCGGGCTTTGAAACATTAGTCGATGCGGGTTATCAGCCGGAGATTGCGTATTTCGAATGTCTGCACGAGCTGAAGCTCATCGTCGATCTGATGTATCGGGGAGGCCTCGCGTATATGCGTCACTCCATCTCGAACACCGCGGAGTGGGGCGATTACCAGTCGGGCAAGCGCGTGGTGACTCCTGCTGTCCGCGCAGAGATGAAAAACATCCTCGCCGATATTCAGGACGGCACCTTCGCGAAGAAGTTCATCGCCGAGAACGAGGCAGGCAACGGCACCTTCAACGAGATTCGCCGCAGCGAAGCAAAGCACCCGATCGAAACAGTGGGAACAAGCCTGCGTGCAGCAATGCCTTTCCTTGATCCAGTAGTCCTCAAGGATGGTGCGCCTCAGAAGGCGGGCACCCTCTAACATCGAGCCGGGGCGACGGGTGAAACCCGCGAGTCAGGTTACCTGTGGGAGCTGAGCCAGGACAAAGTTCAGTCTTGCTCCCGATCCACCTGCTAGACTCAAGCTCTGGCATGGACGCATTCTCCGGAGCGGAAACACTTCTTAGTTCGACCGGAGTCGCAGCACCGTCGTCCTCTCCAACGCACGATTTAAGCAGCTTTGATCTCGCGGATATGATCGAGTGCGGGCGGGCGATCCGCGCCCTGCCGCCTGCGGCTTCGATGGAGTCGGCCGCGCAGCAGCTCGTAGACTACCTGTACGGAGCGTTGGCGGACTCGGAAGCGAACCCCAACTGCGCGCTCGTCCGCTGCTTCAAGACGCATCGGCTGGAGCAGCTTCCCACCGAGCTTCGCACACGCGCCCATACTCTTACGGGAAGTGCGGAGAATCGCCCGGACGTGCAGTGTCTCACGCTGCTGGCTACGGTGGGCAAACTGCCGGAGTGGAACGACCGCCGCCGCTCCGCAGGGCACGATGTGATCCCTCTTGAAAGCGTCGAAGTGGTGGAGCGGGCGCCGATGATCGCTCAGCTGATTGGTCAGATGGGCCTGGACATCGGCTCCCTGATGGCGCCAAGCGAGGAGCTTCTGATCGAGTCCGACGAGCGCGCCTACAACGTCTTCCACGTTGAGCACGCACCCGGCAGTCCTTTCATTCCTGCGCAGCATTTCGTGCGCGAGCACGGCATCCAGTCTGTGCTCGGCTTTGGGAGCCTCTTTACCTCGGGCGACCTGTTTGCTGTCATCATGTTTTCGCAGGTACCTATCACCCGCGGGACGGCCAACCTGTTCCGCACGCTCGCGCTCAGTGCAAAGCTGGTGCTGCTTCCCTTCACCCGCGGACCCTTTTTCGCGGACGAGCCTGCCGCGAAGGTGCCGCAAGGGGTCGAGCGCCTGCGCGAGCAGGAGCAACTGCGGTCGGAGAACGCGACCCTGCGGCTGCTGATCCCCTCGCTTGAAGCCGCCGCGCTGCATCAGACCGCGCGACTGGAGCACGTCATCACTGATCTGCACAAGCAGGCGGCGGAGGTTCGGCAGCTCGGTGCACGGCTCAGTTCCACCCTGGAGTCGACGACCGATGCGGTCTTCATGCTGGACCCGGACTGGAAGTTCTCGTACCTGAATCGGCATGCGGTCAAGCTGCTGCAGGCGGACGGCCCGCTGCTGGGCCGGAACCTGTGCGAGGCCTTCCCCGCAGCAAGCGACCGCGAATTCTGGGTTCATTGCCTGCAGGTGATGAGCGATCGCGTGGCAGCACATTTCCAGGAGTACTACCCGCAGCCGCTGGATAAATGGTTCGAGGTTCACGCTTATCCGAGCGACCCAGGCATCTCGGTCTTTTTTCAAGATATAACCGAGCGGCGGAAGACTGAGGCCGCGTTGCTCCAGGGCGAGAAGCTGGCCATCACTGGCCGACTTGCCGCCTCGATCGCTCACGAGATCAATAATCCGCTGGAGTCGGTGACCAACCTGCTGTACCTGCTGGGCATGGACCAGGAGCTGGGCGGCTCGTCCCGCCACTATCTGTCCATGGCCCAGCATGAGCTGGCGCGGGTAGCGGAGATCACCACGCAAAGCCTCCGCTTTTTCCGGCAATCGACCTCCGCCACGCCCACCCTGCTGGACGAGGTGCTCGACTCGGTGCTCGCGCTGTACCAGGGCCGACTCAAGCAGGCGTCGATTGACTCTGAGCGGCAGTTTGGCAAGGTTCCGTCCCTTACTGTCTGCGCGGGCGAGCTGCGCCAGGTATTTGCGAATCTGGTCGGGAATGCTATTGACGCGACTGCAAGCGGCGGCCGCATCATCGTTCGCCTACGCTCCTCAGCAGACGTTCTCTCCGGTCAGCCAGGCATCCGGGTGACCATTGCCGACACCGGCTCCGGCATGAGTGAGGCGACACGGCTGCGCATCTTCGAGGCGTTTTTCACGACGAAGGGCATCACCGGGACCGGACTTGGCCTGTGGATCAGCAAACAGCTGGTCGAGAAGAACCATGGGCGGCTGCGGTTTCGAAGTACAGCCCGCGACGACCGCCATGGTACTGTCTTCCTGCTGTTCTTTCCTCTGGCCAGGCAGTGATGACGGAGAACAAGGTCATCTTAGTGGGAGTATGCGCTTACGACTACTGCTGTTGATCGCAGCTTTCTTATCCATCTGCAGCCAGGGCCGCTCGCAGGCGAGTGCGGACTGTCCTACACACCCGGCGGACTTGACCACTATGCGCCACTGCTACAGGCCTCTGCTGGTGTTCGCGCCGACGGCGGCGGACGCGCGCCTGACACGTCAGCAGGCGTGGCTTGACCAGGCTGCCGATGACATGATGGATCGCAATGTCCTCTACCTGCCGGTGCTGCCGGCAGCGGCAAACGCGGCATTCCGCGCGCCGCTTGACGTACCTTTCGATCTGCTCGCGGGACCGGAGCTCGCGTCGCTGCGCAGACGCTTCCAGGTCGCACCTATGCAATTCGAGGTGGTGCTGCTGGGAGAGGACGGCGGAGAGAAGCTGCGCAGCAGCGTGCCGGTTCCTATTGAAAAGCTGAACGCGCTAATTGACTCTATGCCAACCCGTAAGCGGGAGATGCAGCGACCTCATACGAATTAAGCATCCACACCTGCATCCTACGACGGCCCCGGAGAGATCCCACGTGTCCAAGTTTCATCGCCTGCTGCTCTTTCTCCTGCTTGAAGCCACACTCGTCGCCGCCGCTGACCCTATCCCGGTTCGCTACCCGCAAGGTACCTCTCGCGGATTTCTTGTGCTGAAGACGCTTGAAGGAAAGGTCATCGCGGCAGGGGACCTCTACCAGACGGTCCAGGGTTCGCGCATCACGGCGCGCCTGGTGTTTCATTTTCGTGACGGCTCGATAGACGATGACGTGACGGTCTATTCGCAGCAGAAGGTCTTTCGTCTCATCAGCGACCATCACATCCAGCGCGGCCCATCTTTCCCCAAGCCGGTGGATCTGATGGTTGATGTACCATCCGGCACGCTCACCTCGCGTTCCGTGGACAGTGACGGCAAACCGAAGTCGACCACCGAACATCTTGATCTCTCCTCGGACGTTTCGAACGGACTTGTCTCCACTGCGGTCGAGAACATCCCCTTTAATGCGCCTCAAACCAGCCTCTCGTATGTGGCTTCGTCCGGGAGCAAGGGCCGCCAGATCCATCTCAACATCAAACCGGTGCAGCTCGTTCCCGTCGTCATTGACGGGCGGAAGTTCAAGGCCATGGAGTTCAACATCAAGATTGATCTTGGCGGAGTAGCCGGTGTGGTTGCGCCGGTGATCGGCAAACAACCGCACGATGTCCGCTTCTGGATCCTGGCCGGGCCGGTGCCGGCGGTGCTGGCCGAGGAGTCGCAGCTGTACCTGGACGGGCCGGTGTGGCGGATTGAGTTAAGCCGTCCCGAGTGGCCGAGGCATCCCTGAAGGCTCCTTTGATGTGCCGGAGTATCGCTAACTAAGTTTCCGGGCCTGGTTCGGGTACGATCAAGGAGAGGTCTCTTCCTATGACGACCGCGTCGACCACCCCCGCGCTTGCTGATCTGCCTCCTGAAGGCTCTACGCCGATTGAGCAGCTGGTCGAGGCGCTCCGCCGTGTCGGTCCGCTGAGCGGCCTGCTCGAGGACGAGTACCGCTGGCTGGCCACGCACGGCAAGGAGCGGCAGTTCCCTTCCGGCACAACGCTGTTTCACGACGGCGAACCCACGTCCACGATGAGCATTATCCTGCAGGGAGAGCTCCACGTCCGGCGCGAGCGGGCATCGAGTTCGCTGCTCTTTGTCGGCCGCTCCGGACAGCTGACGGGATTGCTGCCCTTCTCGCGGATGAAGTTTTACGGCGGTACCGGCTATTGTGTGGGCGATGTATGGAGCATCGAGATTGATCGCTCACTGTTCCCCGCCCTGCTGGAGGCGATCCCGTCGATGGCGCAGCGCTGCGTCAACGTGCTGCTGGACCGGGTGCGGGAAGTGACGCGCATGGAGCAGCAGACGGAAAAGCTGAACGCGCTGGGCAAGCTGGCCGGCAACCTGGCGCACGAGCTGAATAACCCTGCATCGGCGGCGCAGCGGGCCGCTTCCGGCCTGCTCGAGGAATTGCGCGTCTACGGGCGGCAGAAGTATGAACTGGGCAGCATCTGCCTTGAGCCCGAGCAGCTGGAGCAGATGGGGCGCTGGCAGGAGGAGGTACGCGCCGCCACACGGGAGCGTGTGCCTGATCCGGCGACGCAGCTGGCGCGCGAGGACGCGTTGCTTTCATGGCTGAACGCGCACAGCATTGAGAACGCCTGGCAGATTGCGCCGGAGCTGACGGAGATCGGCATCACCACGTCGCAGCTCGACCAGCTGCACGCGGCTATCGGTGAACAGAACGCCACGAGCTCGAAAGGCAGGTCTGCGCTGGGAGTGGTTCTGTCGCAGTTTGCGAGTTCGCTGCGCGCCGAGCACATGACTGAGGCGATGCTCGACTCGACGGCGCGGATCTTTGAGCTGATCACGGCCATCAAGGACTACTCCTACATGGACCAGGCGCCGATCCAGGAGATCGACATTCCCCAGGGGCTGGAGACAACGCTCACCATGCTGCAGTCGCGGCTGGGCGCAATTGAGGTCGAGCGGCGCTACCAGGCTGGGCTGCCGCTGGTGTCGGCCTATGGCAGCGAGCTGAACCAGGTGTGGATGGCGCTGCTCGAAAATGCGATTGACGCGATCGAGGAGCGGGCGGCTGAGGCCAAAAAGGCGGGCGTGGGCTTCTCGGGGCGCATCACGCTGAGTGTGCAGGTCTCCGGGCAGCTCATCCTGATCGAAGTGTGGGACAATGGGCGCGGCATCCCGCCGGAGCTGCAAGATCGGATTTTTGAGCCGTTCTTCACCACCAAGGCACCGGGCACAGGGCTGGGGCTGGGGCTCGATACGGTGCACAGGATTGTGCGCAAGCATCGCGGGTTTGTGCGCGTGCAGTCCGAGCACGGGGAGACGTGCTTCCAGGTCAGGTTCCCGGCAGAGCAGTTGCAGGCGTACTGATCGGGTGATCAGAAGAAAGGCCCTGGCGCTGAGGAGCCGGGGCCTTTCAACTTAGGCGTACCAGCGACAAGCGCCTACTTTTCGACTTCGACGCCGCGCCAGAAAGCTACGTGATTCTTGATGTTGTGAGCGGCCGGTTTCGGGTCTGGATAGTACCAGGCCGCGTCCGGGTTATCCTGCCCGTCGATCAGCAGTGAGTAGTATCGCGCCTGGCCCTTCCAGGGGCAGGTCGACGTGGTCGAGCTGGGGCGAAAATATTCCCGCTTCAGTGCGCTTTCAGGAAAGTAGACATTTCCCTCAACAGATTCATAGTGGTCGCTCTCGGCGATCACCTTGCCATTCCAGACTGCCTTTGCCATAGATCGAAGTTCCTTTTCCTCATCTTCAAGGTAGCAGATCGTGTGCGTTGATTAGCGCGCCGCGGCTGCCGCGCGCTTGGCCGAGGGTCTCGGAGGCGGTGATTTCTTGGCCGCGGCCTTGATGCCGGCCTTGATGGTGGTGCGCATTGCCGGCTTGGCGGGCGCGCCTTCCTGCGCGGGTGCATCGCTGATCCGGTGGTTGTAGCTGCACTGGACGGCCGGTTCTTCCTCACCCTTCCTGCGCTTGCGTGGACCCGCGTCCTCCTCAGCCGAAGGCTTCCTGTTGTTCGGACAGATGAGGTAGACACCGGACTTGAGCGTCTTCTCCATCAGGTAAGGGCTGCCGCACTCCGGGCACTTCTTGTCGACGGGTTTGTTGTTCGCCGTGAAGTCGCATTTGGGATAGTTGGTGCAGCTATAAAAGATGCTTCCGAATTTTGACTTTTTCTCGACAATTTCTCCATCAGCGCACTTAGGGCAGTGCATGCCGATGGTGTTCTGCTTGATGTATTTACACTTCGGGTAGCCGGAGCAGGAGACAAACTCCCCGTACTGCCCGTTGCGAAGCACCAGCTGCTCCCCGCACTTGGGGCAGTTCTCGTCGAGCGGAACCGGCGGCTTCTGCTGCTGCTTCTGCGTCAGGCGGCGCACGGTCTTGCAAGGCGGGTCTTCGTTGTACCCGGGGCAGGCCATGAACGGACCCCATGGACCGTTGCGCAGGATCATCACGCGGCCGCAGGCCTCGCAGTACTCTTCTTCTGTTTCAGCCTCGGCGTCGGACGAAGCCAGGTTCGGCTTGGTCTCGAAGTTCTCCTTGGTGAAGGTGCAGCTGCCCTTCTTTTTCTTGTCGTAGGCCGAGCAGGCATAGAAGGTGCCGAACTTGCCCCACTTCATCACCAGCGGAGAGCCGCACAGATCGCAGGTCTGATCTGTCTTGATCTCCATGGTCTTGATCGACTCCATGTGCTTGCCGGCGTGAACAAGCTCCTTCTCGAAGTGCCCGTAAAAGCCCTTCAACATATTCGTCCACTGCTCGGTGCCGGCCTCAATATCGTCTAACTCGGTCTCCAATTTCGCCGTATATTGCGTGTCGAAGATATACGGAAAGTTTTTGACGAGTAAGTCGGTGACGACCGTGCCTATTTCCGTCGGAACGAAACCGCCGCTGCGCTTGTTGCCGAACTTCTGCACATACTCGCGCTCCTGGATGGTGTTGATGATGGCGGCGTAGGTGGACGGCCGGCCGATACCACGCTCTTCCAGCACCTTCACCAGTGCGGCCTCAGAGTAGCGCGGCGGCGGCTGGGTGAACTTCTGCACGGCTTCAACCGCCTTACGAGCCTGGAGCGCTTGCTGCGGCATTTCGGCGAACGCAGGCGCTTGCTGCCCATTCGCTTTGCCCTCAGCCACCCTCGCCTCAAAGTTCTTTGCCGCCTCAGCTTTGGCTGCTTCGATACGCTTCCTGGATAGAAGCTCGAGCGACTTTGCCGAGGCGAGCATCAGTTCCTGCTTTTCACGCAGATCGGGAAGCCGCTGCTTGTCCTCGCCTTCGTCTTCGTCCGCTTCTTCGTAGACGCGGAGCCAGCCGTCGAACTTCAGGATCGACCCGCTAAGACGGAAATTGTAAGTGCGATCGGATTTCGCATCGATCTCGACCGTAGTTACGTCGTACAGTGCCGGCGGCATCTGCGAGGCAACAAAGCGCTGCCAGATCAACCGATAGAGGCGCATCTGCTCATCGCTCAGGTAGCGCTTGAGCGAGTCGGGATGCATCTCCGGATGGGTAGGACGAATCGCTTCATGCGCATCCTGCGCATCGTTTTTCGACTTGTACGTGTTGGGCTTTTCCGGCAGATACTTCGGCCCGAGATTCTTGCCGATCCACTCCCGCACCTCCGTGATCGCATCCGGTGAAACCCGGGTTGAGTCGGTACGCATGTAGGTGATCAGGCCCATGGTGCCCCGGTCGCCGACCTCCACTCCTTCATACAAACGCTGCGCTACACCCATCGTCCGCTTGACGTTGAAGCCGAGCTTGCTGGAGGCGGCCTGCTGCAGCTTGCTGGTGGTGAAGGGCGCGAGCGCGCTCTTGCGCACTTCCTTTTTCTCGATCGAGCGTACCGACCACGCGGCCTTCTCCGCGCCGGCAACCACTTCGCGCGCTGAAACGCCGTCGGGAACAGCGGGCTGGCCGACGGTGGTCACGCTTGCGCGCTTGCCGTCGATCCCGGTGAACTTTGCGACAAACGGGATGGCTTCGGCGCCTTTCGCCTCGAGCACCGCATCAATGGTCCAGTACTCAACCGGAACGAAGGCCTTGATCTCGCGCTCGCGCTCCACAATCAAGCGCACAGCGACGGTCTGCACCCGGCCGGCGGACAACCCGCGCCGGACCTTATCCCAGAGCAGTGGCGAGATCTGGTAACCGACAATTCGATCGAGCACGCGCCGGGTCTGCTGCGCGTCAACGAGATTGACGTTCACCGGGCGGGCCTTGTTGAAGGCCGCAAGCACGGCTTTGGGCGTGATCTCGTTGAAGGTCACGCGCTGAATACCGCCTTTCGAAAGCCCATGCAGCTCCTGCTCCAGGTGCGCGGCGATGGCTTCGCCTTCGCGATCGGGGTCGGGTGCGAGGTAGACGTGATCCGCCGTGCGCGCCAGCTTTTTGAGGTGATCGACGACCTTCTCCTTGCCGGGGATGACGATCAGCTCGGGCTCAAAGGTCAGGTGCTCGAGCTCGACGCCAATTTTGTTCTTGGGCAGGTCCTTGATGTGGCCGATGGAGGCCTCAACGATGTAGTCCTTGCCCAGATATTTGTTGATCGTCTTCGCCTTAGCCGGCGACTCAACGATCACGAGATCTTTGCTCATTTGGTTCCTTCTACGATTGAGCCGGCACGTGGCCGACTCGACATCTTGCTGTACTCGAAATTCAAAAGCGGGCGGGAGCCGCCGAGTCTGAGTTCCTGAAAGCTGTCAGGCTGGAAGCTACCACGAGACGGCAGATGATTCCAGTCGCGAGCGCCGAGCGGGTTGAGAGAAGCTCGCGGAATTGAGGCTTCGCTAAAAGCACTTGACGTAGTTTTTGCCTGGAAGTTGCTTGATCTTTCCTGCCAGCTCCAGCTCAAACAGCGCGGTAAACACCTCGGACGAGCTATGTTCGGGTTCCAGCTGCTCCAGGATGTCATCCATCTGCAGCGACTCGTCATGCCGTAAGACGCCCATCACCGCGGATTGGGTAGGCGGCAGGTCCGCTATGTCAAATAGGGATGCACTCCCTGCCGGCCCGGATTCAAATCCCGGTGCGCCCGCGGTCTCGATGCCATCGATCGCGACCCGCACCGGGGTGGGCAGGGCTTCGTAGACGTCTTCCCAGGTTGCGACCAGCGTAGCCCCCTGTTTAATCAGCGCGTTGGGGCCCCAGGAGTTCTTGTTGGTCACGTTCCCGGGCACCGCGTAGACATCGCGGTTCTGCTCGATCGCGCAGCGGGCAGTCACGCGGGAGCCGGAGTACTCGGCCGCCTCGACCACCAGCACCCCGCAGCTCAATCCGCTGAGGATGCGGTTGCGCCTGGGGAAGTTCGGGGGCGCCGGGTAGGTGCCAAGCGGCTGTTCAGTCAGGATCAGTCCGCCGGTTGCCAGGATCTTCTCGGCCAGCGCCTTATTTTCCTTGGGGTAGATGACATCGATGCCGGTCCCCCATACGGCGATGGTAGGCTGGCCGGTGGCCATGGCTCCCTTGTGGGCAAAGGCGTCGATGCCGCGCGCCATGCCGCTTGCAATGATGAGGCCGCGCAGAGCCAGGTCGCGCGAGAGCAGCTCCGCCATGCCCGACCCGTAGGGGCTTGGCTGGCGTGTGCCGACCACAGCCAGTGCGGGTCGGCTGAGCAGCGCGGTCTCACCGCGGTACCAGAGCACCGGCGGCGGATCATAGATCTCGCGCAGCCCTTCCGGGTAGATCTCCTCGGCAAAAGTAAAGAAGCTCGCACCCAACTCCCGCAGGCGAGCAGATTGCTCCTGCGCCGCCTTCCACGCTTCGCCGCCGGTAATGAACTGGACCGCCGGCGCGGGGAAGCGCTGGCTCTCAAGCTCGGTGAGCGGCAGCTTGATGACCCGCAATGCCGACCCGAGCCGCTCCACTGCCTGCAGGATGCGCCGCGGCCCGAGTTGAGGCGTCAGCGTCAGCCCCAGCCACGCCAGCCGTTCCTCGTGCTCTGCGATGCTGCGCTCGGGCGCAGCAGCCGCAATGTGAGGCTCCAGGCGCTCCGGTTTTGGCAGAGAAGCGAAGGACGGGCTGGGCAAGAGAGGCACCGCTGCGCCAGACGGAACGCAGACCTTCCGCGGGAGGATCGGGGTTACGCGGAGCCTACCCTCCCGATGTCAGCCCATCAAGTGACGAAGGTAATGACTGATGGCGCTTGGAGCCGCCCGACTGCTAGACCATCTCGCGATCGAGCGCATACTGCATCAGCACTTCAAGCGGGATCACCGACAGTGCTGCCTCGTGCGTGGACGCAAGCACGATCGGCGGAGCGTAGCCGTCTCGCTGCGCCTCGAGCCAACGTCCCGCGCACACACACCAGGGATCGCCGGCCTTGAGCCCCGGAAAGCCTCCGCGAGGAGTGGACAGGTCGTTGCCCCGGTTTTTGCTGAAGACCAGGAACTCCTCGGTCACAATGGCGCAGACGGTGTGCTGACCTAAGTCGTCGGGCCCGGTGTCGCAGCAACCGTTGCGATAAAAACCGGTCACCGGATCGGTGCCGCAGGTCTCCAGCCTTGTCCCCAGAACATTTCGCGCGCTTTCCTGTGTCGCCATCGTTCCGTCTCCCGGCTTCGCCTTGCGGCTTGTTACCTGCGTTAGACTCGCTGCAGCCCATGAACGTCGCCCCAGCCTTCGATCGCGCGAAACGCCTGAGTGAGATGGACCGGCTTGCCGACATGGGCCGCTTTCCCATCGCAGTTTACGCGGGCGCGACGGCGAATGTCTTGCTTACCATCGTCGTCACGCGGTGGGTCGAGGGGCATGTTGCCTGGGCGCTGCCCTTTGCCGGGGATCATCCGGCCCAGGGCTGGCTGACCCTGCTCGCCTGGCTCGCGCTGGTGCTCGCCCTCAACTTGACTCCGGTCGTCATTCTGCGGGTGTTCGACCGGGAAGACCCGCGCAGTTTCCGCTTTGTTCATGAGATGGATTTTTTCCGCGACCAGCACCGATTCTCAGACTGGGTGTACGTGATCGCGTCGGCCAACATGAGCTTCTGGATCGTGCTTGCCTGGAGCGTGTTCGCAGCCTTCCCGGGCGCGGGAGCGCTGGCTTCCCTGCTCGGCGTTGCGTTTCTGCTGACGTTCTCTCCGGCACTGGCACGCTTCTTTCGCCCGGCAGCCCCACTAGTAAGCTGAAGCTGTGCCCCTGCGCCTGGCTGCCATCGATTTCCTCAACCCTGCTCCGCTCATGTATGACTTCGAGCATCCGCCTGCACAGGTGGCGCTCGCCGACCGCTACGCGATCCTGCGGATGACGCCCTCGGCCTGCGCCACTGCGCTCGCCTCGGGCGCTGCTGACCTCGGGCTCATCCCCATCGCCGCGTACACCCCGGAGCTGGCCGTTGTTCCCGGTTGCGCGATTGCGTCGCTTGATCACATTCGCTCCATCCTGCTGGTAAGCAAATGCCCGGTTGATCAGGTTCGCACGGTCGCGCTCGATACTGCGTCGCGCACCTCGGTGCTCTACACGAAGATCCTGTTTCGGACCTGGTGGAACCCGGCTGCCACCTTTCTGCCGCATGCGGCTGATCTGAGGGCCATGCTCCAGGTCGCCGACGCGGCACTGGTGATCGGCGATCCCGCGCTTTACGCCCTCGAAGCGCGCAGCGAGACCTCGGACCTGCTGTACTACGACCTCGGACATGAATGGCAGCAGCGCACCGGCGTTCCCTGGGTCTCGGCCTTCTGGGCAGTGCGGCCAGCGGCGATCCGGGATGCCGCCTCTACAGTCCACGACCTTAGCCGCTCGAGGGATGCCGGGCTCGCGCACATCCCCGAGCTGGTGGCCGAGTGGGCGCCGCGACTCCGGCTGCCGGAAGCTACTATCGGCGAGTACCTCACCCGCAACATCTTCTACTACCTCAACGACGCCTGCCTCGAGGGTATAGATCTGTTTTATCGACAGGCTTTCGACTGCAAGCTCATCGCAGCCGTCCCGCGGCTCACATTCCTCTAGGACCGTCCGCGAAAGAAGCAGGACGCACACTTGTTTCTCCGGGACGGCAGCATCTCAGGTCGAAGACACTATGCCTGTAGCTGCGCACCTCGCCCATAAGGCCGCCCATCACTCTCCCATGCCGCGCTGGCTGATTCACTATGGCGCGCTGGGACTTTTTGTCGTGGCGGTGCTCGACGGCTCACCTATCCCGCTGGCGATCCCCGGCTCGGCGGACATCCTGCTGCTGCTGCTGGCGGCTCACCGTGGCTCGCACCCGTTTCTGCTGGCCCTCACCTCCATCGTCGGCAGCGTGATTGGAGGATACCTCACCTGGAGCATGGGTAAGAAGGGCG
>CAXUND010000044.1:0-1881 GCA_964252445.1 uncultured Acidobacteriaceae bacterium
ACCGCCGACGCCGGCCTTTTCAGGGCCGCGCTCTACCACTGAGCTATCTGGCCTTGGGATTCCCAAGTACGCCGCGCGCGAGACGCGCAGCTGTGTCGACGAGGGCTTGCACCGCCGGACAACTTCCGTAGTATAGCAAAGCCCCGGCGAACTCAGCCGTCGGCTGATCGCAACAAGAGGTCAAAAACGCGAGACGAGCCAGACGCCGCCGACGAGCAGTCCGCAGCCGAGCAGGCGCGCGGGTGACGCGGTGTGCTGCTTAAAGCCGATCCATCCGAACTGGTCCAGAAGAACGGAGGTGACCAGCGATGCGGTCAGGCTCAAGCCGGTAAAGACGCCCGACCCAAGCCTCTGCGCCAGCAGCAGGCCGGCCATGGTCGAACCGATGCTCAGGAACCCGCCCAGCCAGGCCCACCACGGAACCCGAGGCAGTGCAGCCGCGGCCATGCTCATGTTTGCAGCTGAGAACTGCCGAACGATCAACGCGATCGCCAGCACGCCGAGCAGTCCGCTGATGTACACCCAGAGACCGGTGAGCGCGGGCTGGCCGAGTTGCTTGTTGAGCTCAGCATTCGTACCCGATTGGAAGGGATTGGCAGCGCCCGCAAGCAGGGCGAAGAGGATTGCGAAAACGGCCATGCCTGCTTGAGATGCTCCGGGCGCGGGTCGGGAGCTTTACGGCTTTGACCATTGCACACGCACGGTTTGCCGGGTATACCCCGCGCCGGGCGGAAACCTCACCTGCAGACTGTCAAGGGCGCCATCCGGAGACTGGCGCCGGAGGATGGTCGCGCCTTCCGCAGAAAGGGTGTGCTTGCCGTTCGTGCGCAAGGGCAGGTCATAGCTGGTGCCACCCTCAGCCTCAAGCAGCAGCGTCAGCGAGTTCGCGTCCACTGCTTGGCTCAGCACCTTGAGCTGCGCGGTGCGCGCGCCGGGCAGCGGCAGATCGTGAGGGATAGAAACCTCGGCGGCCGGCAGCGGCAGGCGCACTTCGCTCTTCTTCGTCGTCGCGCCGGCCTGCGCAAGTACAGCAGCAGTGGCCGTCACGTGAAGCGTCCCGCCTTCGCGGATCAAGCGCACGTCTACCCGCTGCGCACCTACGGGCAGGTGGCGGAGCACAGCACTGTCCCAGTCCGCAGGCAGGTGCGGGTCAACTGTGATCGTTCCATCATTGACAGTGATGCCGAAGAGCCCGCGGATCGCCGGCGTCAGCACCATCGCCGACGACCATAGCTGGTGCGTGGTCGACCTGCCGAACGGAGCGAAGTACTGGCCCGACAGCAGCTCCGTGACGGCGCCCAGGTCCTGCGTCCAGGTCATGTCGGCATTCTGCATCAGGTGGGCATAGCCGGAGAGCGTGTGGCCGGTACGGTACTCGGCGAGAGAAGCCCAGCCGGTGAAGAGCGGCCACACCGAGCCCTGGTGATAGCTGATGGGGTCGTAGAACTTCTCGCCTTCGCCCAGGTCGCGCGTGCCCCAGTCCGTCGAGAACTCGTGCGAGCTCCAGCGGCGGAACATTGCGTCCGGATGCTTCAAGGCCGACTGCTCCGGCTGGTTGCCGAACCAGGCGACCGTCGGATAGATGGTCGCGGTGGTATCGAGCGCGCCGTCCTTGCCGCGGCTGAAGGCGTACATTGCATCTCCGGCGCCAGGGTTGTATTCCTGCTCCAGTGTGGCTTTGATCTTGGCGGCGCGGGCCTCGGCTTCCGGTGCCGGCTTCCCCATCCGCGCCGCCAGGCGCGCGTAGGCCGCCGTCGCCTGCTGATCGAGCGAGGCCAGGTAGATCTCCTGGTGCGGCATGCCGATGGGCCAGCTTTCGACCCAGCCGGTGCCCTGCGAATTGTCGTAGATGCCGTCCCCGTCGGTATCGTGCGTAGCTTC
>CAXUND010000044.1:1981-13012 GCA_964252445.1 uncultured Acidobacteriaceae bacterium
TCGCCATAGCTGTTCACGGCGAAGAGAGTGTAGAGCGCATCCCGGCCGAAGAACCATCCGAAGCCGGGCCGGTTCGAGTCGCCGGAGTTGTAGAGCCCCGCCACCAGCGCTTCTTCCTCTCCATGCTGCACACGCAGCTGGTCGATCGACAGCTCCGCCCACTTCATCGCGCGGTCAAACTGCCGGTCGCGGGTTTCGACGGTAAGCCGGGTGTCGAAGAAATGCGCGTAGTAGTCGGCGTTCGCGCGGTAGAGCTCCGCGGCGTGCGTATTGAGTGTGGCAAGCTGGGCAACTAAAGCTGCTTTCGCTGCACTCTTCGGGTCGCTGCCGGCAGCCATCAGCAGCGGAAAGTACTTGTTGCCGTCGCGCGCCGGGTCATAGTTGAGGATCAGCTGCAGAGGCCAGGTCTTCGGCCGCTCCTGGTACGGCGCGAGGATGCCAGGTTCGGTCCCCGGCATGGCGACAGCGCCCGAGAGCGCGTCCGAGTCTGTGTGCAGAATGTAGTAGCCGCCGATGCCGGGGTGCGGTCCGCCGCCGGCCTGTGCGCCTTCTACCGAGGGCGCAGACGGTGCGACCCACTCGGGTGAAGGCGCATTGAAATTAGCGGCCGGCCACATGCGCTTGATCTCGGGCGTGAAGCTGAAGGTGAGCTTCATCGGTCGCGTCGAGTCGATTTGGAAGAGCGCCATGACGCCGCCCGCGCCGGTCGCCGAGCACGGGGTGGCGAAGAGAATCTCGCGAATGGTGAAGCTGGCGTGCGCGAAGGTGATGGTGGTGTGGTCGGGCGCCACTTCGACCTCGGCGGCCTGATCGTTGACGTCGATGGGAACGGAATAGTCCTTGAGCTCGGCGACCATGCGAAAGTGCGAGAGCAGCTTGACCGGCCAGGTCCAGGCTTCAAAGCTGCCATCCTGCTGACCGACAAAGGCGCCGCACTTGCCTGCGACCGTCACCGGCTTGAGCGCCTCGGCGTGCTGGCGGATGGTGAGATCGTTCGGATCGGCGGCCAGGTCGAAGTGCGGGATCGGTGCGAGCCAGTCCTGTGCGTGCGCGATAGGGGTGAGCAGAAGCGCCGCCAGCGCTGCCCGATACCATACACTTGCTGCAACCATCTCACGACCTTTGGGGTGAACTTTTGGAGCTGACGAACCTGCCCATGGTACGCGCTGCGGCGATGATTTTGCTCCTCCTGCTCCCAGCTTCTCTACCGGGTCAGAAGCCGCCGCCGCCCGGTGAGGCGCGGGCTGCGAAGGCTTTTGCGTCCGCCGCCAGACAGGGCCCGCTTGCGCTTGAGGTCTTCCTGAGACAAATGCCCAAGGGCGGCGACCTGCACGTGCATCTCTCAGGGGCGATCTATGCCGAGACCTGGCTCAGGGATGCGGCAGCCGACGGCCTGTGCGTCGACCCCGCGGCGCTGGCCTTTGACCATGATCGCGCGACGGCAGGCGTAGGCGCAGGCTGCAAGCCGGGCGAGGTTGCCGGCGCAGATGTAATGAAGGACCAGCATCTCTACGACGCGCTGATCGACGCCTTCTCAATGCGCACCTTTGTGCCGGTGACCGGCGAGAGCGGGCACGACCATTTCTTCGCGACCTTTGATCGTTTTTCAGGAGTGGACAAGAAGCACCGCGGCGAATGGATCGACGAGGTGGCGTCGCGGGCAGCCTCGCAGAACGAGCAGTATCTCGAGCTGATGGAGACGCCGAACTTCAAACCGGCCGCCGACCTTGCGGCCAGGATCGGCTACGAAGCCGACCTTCTGAAGTTTCGCGACGACCTGATCAAGGCCGGTCTGCGGGATGAAATCCCGCGGATTCGCGCACTGCTCGACAGGGACGAAGCCGACCAGCATGCGCGCGAACACTGCGGACAGCCTGATGCGCAACCTGCCTGCGCAGTCACGGTCCGCTATATCTACCAGGTGGCGCGCGGGATCTCCAGGGAGTCCGACTTCGCGCAGATCCTGCTGGGGTTCGAGCTGGGATCGGCCGATCCCCGCTTCATTGGCCTGAACCTTGTGCGCCCCGAGGATGGTTACGGTGAGCTACACGAGTACGGGACGGACATGGCGATCCTGAACGCGCTTCAACCGCTTTACCCTAAGGTGCACATCTCGCTGCATGCCGGGGAGCTGGCGCCTGGACTGGTCGAGCCGTCGGAGCTGCGCTTCCATATCCGCGAGGCGATCGAGCAGGGCCATGCCGAGCGCATCGGCCACGGCGTCGACGTCATGCATGAAGACCGGCCCTACGAGCTGCTCAAGGAGATGGCGGCGAAGCACATCATGGTTGAGATCAACCTGACCTCGAATGACGTGATCCTCAATATCAAGGGCGCAGACCACCCGCTGCCGTTCTACATGCGCGCCGGGGTGCCGGTGGCACTCTCAACCGATGACGAGGGCGTCTCCCGCATCGACCTGACGCACGAGTATGTGCGGGCGGCAGTAACCTACTCGCTCACCTACACAGAGTTGAAGCAGATGGCGCGCAATTCGCTGACGTATAGCTTTCTCCCGGGCGCGAGCCTGTGGGAGACGCCCGCGTGCCGGGTGCAGCCTGCAGCCGGGACAGCGAACGGCGCGTGTGCCGACGCCTTGAAGACAAGCGAGAAGGCGCGCCAGCAGTGGGAGCTTGAACACAGGTTCCACGCGTTTGAAGCATCCTTCTAGGGGATGCGTATCGTCCTCACGACCTTCGGCACCCTCGGCGATGTGAACCCGCTGATCGCGCTCGCGCTCGAGTTGCAGCGCCGCGGGCATGTGCCGGTGCTCGCGGCGCCTGAGATGTTTCGCGCGAAGGTCGCGCCTCTTGGCATCGAGTTCCACCCGGTGCGTCCCGACCAGGACCCCTCCGACAAGAAGCTGATCGAGATGATCTACGACATCAAGAAGGGCACGGAACGCGGGCTGCGCGAATTCCTGTTTCCGGCACTGCGGCAGAGCTACGACGACCTTTTGGCGGCCGTGAGTGCAGGCGGCGGCGCGGATCTGCTGCTGACCGGCGAGCTGGCCTACGCCGGTCCCATGGTCGCCGAGGTGTCTGCCGTTCCATGGGCCTCCTATGTACTGGCTCCGTTCTCTTTCTTCTCTGCATGGGACCCTCCGGTGCTGCCGCCCTACCCCAACCTGGCGCGCGTGCAGGCGCTCGTGCCGCGCACCGGCTACGCGACCAGGCAGTTTGTCCGCTGGGTGACGCGCAGCTGGTGCAGGCCGGTGTATGCGCTCAGACGCGAGCTCGGTCTGCCGCGCGGCAAGTTCCCTCTGTTTGAGGCCAAGCACTCCGACCGGCTGGTGCTGGCCATGTTTTCGTCGGTGCTGGGCGCGCCGCAGAAAGACTGGCCGGCATCGACACTGACCACGGGCTTCGTCTTCTATGACGGCGATGAGGGAAAAAGCGAGCTCTCGCCGGAGCTTGCCCTTTTTCTGGAGAAAGGTCCGCCACCGCTGATCTTCACCCTTGGTTCAGCCGCGGTGATCACAGCCGGAAACTTCTACGAGGAGAGCGCGCGCGCCGCAGCCCTGATGGGCATGCGTGCGGTGCTGCTGACAGGTGCGGACCCCGCCAATGTTCCCCGAGAGCAGTTGACGCGCGATATCGTGGCCGTCCCCTACGCGCCTTTCTCGAAGCTGTTTCCGCGCGCGTCGGCGATCGTCCACCAGGGCGGCGTGGGTACCACGGCCCAGGCCCTACGGGCGGGCAAGCCGATGCTGATCATGCCCTACAGCCACGACCAGCCGGACAATGCCCGGCGCATGCGGCGCCTGGGAGTCGGCAAAGTCGTCCAGCGCAAGCACTACACGGCCGCACGCGCGGCGCGGCTGATCGGCAAGCTGCTGGCGGAGCCGAAATACAGGGAGCGCGCCGAGGAAGCGGCTCGCCGCATTGCCGCGGAAGATGGGGTGAAGAGTGCATGCGACGCGCTCGAGCGGTTGAGCGTTCGATAAGCGCAAACTTTAGTTTCCTCGATTCAGGCCGGCGGCTATCCGGCGTGGCGGGCTGCCCATCCAACAGACATCCGAGGTGGAGTAATCATGGACATCTGGCGAGAGCGCGTACATCCTCTTCTCTTCGGCGCGAGCCTGGTCCTGCTCGGGTGCAGCGGTTCTCACTCCGCTCCCAGCGCGCCTGCTACGCCGACGCCCACCCCGGCGGCGACCGGCACCGACATCACCACCTACCACTATGACAATGCGCGAGATGGGTTGAACGCGCAGGAAACTTCGCTGACTCCCGCGAATGTCAGCTCAGCCACATTCGGCCTGAAGGCAGTCTATGCCGTGGATGGCAAGGTGGATGCGCAGCCGCTCGAGGTAAGTGCGCTGGCGCTGCCATCGGGCGCAACCAACGTACTTTATGTCGCGACCGAACATGGCAGCGTGTACGCCCTGAACGCCGGATCGGGCGCGCAGGTCTGGAAGACCTCGGTGCTGGGCTCCGGCGAGACCACCAGCGACGCGCACAACTGCAATCAGATCGCGCCCGAGATCGGCATTACCGCGACCCCAGTGATCGACCGCAAGCAGGGGCCGAACGGCGCCATCTTCGTCGTGGGCATGTCAAAGGACGCGGGCGGCAAATACCATCAGCGCCTGCATGCGCTCGACCTGGTGACCGGCACGGAACTGGCCGGGAGCCCGGCAGAGATCACGGCCAGCGCGCCGGGAGCGGGCGCAAACTCGCAGAACGGCCAGGTGGTCTTTGATCCGGGGCAGTACGCGGCGCGCGCCGGTCTGCTGCTGTTGAATGGGACGATTTACGTGGGCTGGACCAGCCACTGCGACATTCAGCCCTATACCGGATGGCTGATGGGATACAGCGAGAACACGCTCGCGCAGGCGGCAGTGCTCAACCTGACGCCCAACGGCAGCGAAGGGTCGATCTGGATGAGCGGCTTCGGACTGGCGGCCGATGCAAGCGCGAACATCTATTTCCTGGACGCAAACGGCACCTTCGACCCGGCGTTTACAGGGAGCGGCTTTCCCACCAGGGGCGACTTCGGCAATGCCATGCTCAAAGTCTCGACTGCGAACGGTACGCTCGCGGTCAGCGACTTCTTCGAGCCGTACAACACCGATGCCGAGTCTAGCGAGGACCAGGACTTGGGCTCAGGCGGCGCGATGCTGCTGCCGGATCTGACCGACGCCAGCGGCAACGTTCAGCACCTGATCGTCGGCGCCGGGAAGGACGGCAACATCTACGTGGCCAGCCGCGACAACCTGGGCAAGTTCAACGCCTCTGGCGACAACAGCCTTTACCAGCAGCTGTCCCGCGCGCTGCCAAACGGCGCGTGGTCCGGACCGGCCTACTTCAACAACACGGTCTACTATGCGGGGGTGGGGGATGTGTTAAAGGCTTATGCGATAGGTGGCGCCAAGCTAGGAGCTGCGCCTGCGAGCCAGTCCGCCACCGTATTCGCGTATCCCGGGTCCACGCCAAGCGTGTCTGCGAACGGGACCGGCAACGGCATCGTGTGGGCGCTTGAAAGCGGGCCGGGTTCACCCGCGGTGCTCCACGCCTATGACGCGACCAACCTCGCGCACGAGCTGTACAACAGCAACCAGGCGGCAAATGGCCGCGACAGCTTCGGCAGCGGAAACAAGTTTGTTACTCCCGTGGTGGCAAATGGTCAGGTGTTGGTCGGCACACCGACCGGCATAGCGGTGTTCGGGCTGCTTGGCCAGTAAGCGTGCGCCTCGTCGTTGCTCGCGAATGCAATAAGCAGTTGACTTGACCCCACCTGCCCCGTACTTTCGCTCGCAGTGGTCTTTTGCAAGTGGAGGGCTAGGAAGTGCTGGGCTCGGTTGTTCTCGATGTTGCGATCGGCATGGTCTTCATCTTCCTGCTGCTCAGCCTGATCGCGTCGGCTGTCTTAGAGATCTTGGTCTCCTTTGTGCAGGCACGCTCGGCCAATCTTCATCGTGGCCTGCGCAGCCTGTTCTCCGAAGAGTCGATCGCGAGCGACATGACCCTGGTCGACAGCCTCTATAACCATGGCCTCATTCGCGGCCTCTACCAGGATCACGCGTGGGATCCCGCGGCGCCCGGAAGTCCGCCTTCGGCGCCCTTGCGCCTGATCGAACAGTGGGAGGTGCAGGTCAAAAAGCTTCGCCGCTGGCTACAGGTGCATCTCGGCATTGCTCCGCGCGGCGGCATTCTCTATGTGCACGATCTGCTGGAGCTGCCCTCCTACATTCCTTCACGCACGTTCTCGATCGCCATGGTCGACATTCTCAACCCGGATAAATTCAGCGGCAGCCCGGTGCACAACATCACTGACTTCCTGGCGCGGCACCACGGTCAGTTTCCAAACAACAAGGCCGTGCAGGCGATGCTGGCGCTGAGCGTCGATGCCAAGGGGGACCTCAAAAAGCTGCAGACGAACCTTGAGAACTGGTACAACGACTCGATGGACCGCGCCTCCGGCTGGTACAAGAAGAACACCCAGAATGTGCTGCTCATGGTCGGGCTGGTGTTAGCTGTGGCTTTCAACGTGGACTCGGTGCAGGTGGGTCGCGCGCTCTGGCTCGACCGCGATGCACGGCAAGGGATGGTCGACCAGGCACAGCAATACATACGGCAGCAGAGCAATGCGCCCACCTCTGCTACGTCCGCCGCACCCGATCCTGATCCGGTGAAAGAGCAGGCGAGACAGGAGATGCTGGTCAAGGAGCTTTCTACCAAGCTCAAGACGACGGCGGACTCGTTCAAGGCCGTGAGTGGCGATCTGCTTCCTGTTGGGTGGGATCAGTATGCTCCTCATCTACCTGACAAGGGCGCGTGGAGCAACATCCGCTTCGTGCTGGAGCGGCTGTTCGGGTGGATCATCACCGCGGTCGCCATTTCGCTGGGCGCACCATTCTGGTTCGACACGCTGAATAAGTTCATGGTGGTCCGCAGCACCATCAAGCCGCAGGAGAAGAGCCGGCCCGAGCCCTCAAAAGACTAGCTGACGAAGAGCAGCTCACTTGCCCGGGCAGGGCTGCTCGTTGCATGGTGGATGCAGCGAGTTCGTTGCCCTCCCGCATCTGTGAAAGGTCTCTCCTCCATGAATCGAGTTGCCTGCGTACTGGCAAGCTGCCTGCTGGTGGCAGGACAGTTGTGTGACCAGAAAGCACCGGCTGACGAGGCAGCGGCAAAACCTCCGGCGGCCAGGCCGCCGGCAGACAGCACCACGTCCGGCACGGTCGAGGTGGGCGGCCAGCGCATCAGCTACCAGGCGGTGGTAGGCATCATCACCGTCGGCAGCACGGAGGCACAGGACGCCGCGCTGAATGCCGACGGTGCACCGCAGCCGGGCCTTGAGACCCGGCAGCAGAAGGACGCAAAGAGCCCGGAAGACGAGCCGGCGGTGGCTCGCATGTCCTACGTCGCTTACTTCAAGACCGGCGACGGGGCCACGAATCGCCCCATCACATTTTTCTACAACGGCGGTCCGGGCAGCTCGACCGTGTGGCTGCACATGGGCTCCTTCGGGCCGCGGCGGGTGGTCACGCTCGACGCACAGCATACCCCGGCCGCGCCCTACAAGCTGGTCGACAACCAGTACAGCCTGCTGGACGTGAGCGATGTGGTTTTCGTCGACATGCCCGGCACCGGCTTCGGCCGGCTCATCGGCAAGGACAAGGAAAAGGCGTTCTGGGGCGTCGACCAGGATGCGCACGCCTTTGCCCGTTTCATCACTCGTTTCCTGGGCAAGTATGGCCGCTGGAACTCGCCTAAGTATCTCTTCGGCGAGAGCTACGGCACCACCCGTTCGGCGGTGCTCGCGAACATTCTTCAAGACCAGAAAAGCATAGACCTGAACGGCGTCATCCTGCTCTCGCAGATTTTGAACTTTGACACCAGTGTGGATGGGGCCGACGCTAACCCGGGCATTGATCTGCCCTATCAGTTGGGTCTGCCGACCTATGCCGCGACCGCCTACTATCACCACAAGCTGCCGCAGCAGCCTTCTGCGCTCGAGCCTTTTCTGAGCGAGGTTGAAGACTTTGCCATGGGACCCTACGCGCATGCGCTCGCGCAGGGCAGTGCGCTGCCCGCGGCAGAAAAGCAGGCGGTCGCCGAGAAGTTGCATACTTACAGCGGGTTGACCACGGCCTACCTGCTCAAGGCAAATCTTCGCATTACCGGCGCGATCTTTGAGCAGCAGCTGCAGGGCGATGCCGACATCACTACCGGGCGCCTGGACTCCCGTTTTGCGGGTCCGGCGATGGATCCTCTGAGCGCGACGGCTGATTATGATCCGCAGAGCGCGGCCATTTCGTCGGCCTACATATCCACCTTCAACGATTACGTACGCCGCGAGCTGAAGTATGGTGAAGGTCAGACGTTCCTGCCCTCGGCGTACATGGCCGAAGGCTTCCACTGGGACATGCACCACCAGCAGCCCGGCGGCGAGTCGAACGGACTGAACGTGATGCCGGACCTCGCGGCGGCGATGAAGTACAACCCGCGGCTGAAGGTGCTGCTGGCCGGCGGCTACTATGATTTGGCGACACCGTTCTATGCGGCTATTTACGAAGCTCATCATCTGCCTGTTCCGGCCTCGCTTGCAGGCAACATCGAGTACGGCTTCTTTGAATCCGGGCACATGGTCTACGTTCGTGAGGACGCACTTCACCAGCTCCACGACAAGGTCGCCTCGTTCATCCGCAGCACCGAAGGTGCCGGTAAGTAGCGATGATCAAGCTGCTGGGGCGCCTCGTCGATGGGTTCGTGTATACCTTCGGCATCACTGCGCCACGCCCCGAGCAGCAGCGTAAGGTCAGCCTGGTGCTTGGAGGCCTGATGCTGGTGGTGGGCGTGGCGGTGGTTGCGCTGACTGTATACATGTTTGTTTCTACCCGGAGCTAAATGGACCAATACTTAAGTGAAAAGTTCAGTGTTCCCGTGCTGCTTGCGAATGAGTTTTTGCAGGTCGAAGTGCTGCCGGAGTTTGGCGGGAAGATCAGCTCCATCGTCGAGCTCGCGTCGGCCACGGAGATGCTGCAGCCGCAGCTCAGGCCCGTTGTGCCGAGGCTGGCGGGGCTCGCGTTTGACAGGTCCGATGCCAGCGGCTGGGATGAGTGCCTCCCAACGGTGGCGGCCTGCACGCTGCCGGGCGGCGCGACCATGCAGGATCACGGTGATCTGTGGCGAGAGCCGTGGACAGTGCTGACCGAGGATGCGACATCAGTGCAGATGAGTGTCCTCGCGACCTCGCTGCCGCTGCACTTGTCGCGGACGCTGCGACTTGAGGGCAGATCTCTCCTGCTTGATTACCAGCTTAGCAACGTGGGCGACCGGCCGGCCGAGTACGTGTGGTCGGCGCATCCGCTGTTTGCGGTAGAGGCGGGCGACAGGATCGTGCTTCCTCCTGATACCAGCGAGGTGCTGGTCGAGGGCTCGGGTCGTGGACGCCTGGGGGCGGGGGGCTCGCGTGTTCCATGGCCGGGGCCGATCGAGCTTGATCATGTTCTCGCGCCGGACGCAGACGTCGGCGACAAGCTTTACGCCGCAGCGCCGGCTGAAGGCTGGGCTGCTCTGGAGCGTGTGCGCAGCGGCCTGCGGCTTGAGGTTGTTTTTGATCCGGCGGTTCTGCCCTGGCTTGGCCTTTGGATCTGCTATGGGGGCTGGCCGGAGAGGGCTGCCACCCGCGGCTACTGCGTAGCCCTTGAGCCTTGCACCGCACCCGCGGACAGCCTGGCGCGCGCCATCAAAGAAGGCCATGCGCGCACCCTTGCGCCGGACGAAGCACATACCTGGCGCATCGAAGTTCGTATAGTGGCGCTTTAGTCGCGAGAAGGAAACCATGCAGAACGCAAACAAGTTCTTCGCCGAACATCAGACCCGCTTTGGGGCCGCTCCCGCGGTTTTTCTCGCCCCGGGGCGCGTCAACCTGATCGGCGAACATACCGACTACGCTGAGGGCTTTGTCATGCCGGCGGCGATCGACTTTGGAACGCTCACCGCCATCACCCCGCGCGATGACAGCAGAATCGTGATCTACTCCGACAACTTCGACGAGCGTGTGGAGCACTCACTCGAAGCACTGCCGCATCAGGGCACCCACCACTGGAGTGATTACCCAGTGGGTGTGGTTGCCGTGCTGCGCGAAGCGGCGGTTGAGGTAAAGCCGTTCAGCATGTCGATCATCGGCAACGTACCCCTGGGTGCGGGCCTCAGCTCTTCAGCGTCGATCGAAGTGGCGTCGATGCTCGCGGTGCTCAGCGTCTCCGGCGTCACGCTGCCGCCGCAGCAGGTAGCCAAGCTGTGCCAGCGAGCCGAAAACACCTATGTGGGCGCGAATACCGGCATCATGGATCAGTTCATCGCCTGCTGCGGCGCCCAGGATCACGCTCTGCTGCTTGACTGCCGCTCCCTCGACTTCCGGCTCGCGCCCATCCCGCCGACGCTGAGCCTGGTCATCGCGAACACCATGGTGAAGCATGCGCACTCCGGCGGCGAGTACAACACGCGGCGCGCCGAGGTCGAAGAGGCGACAAAGATTCTGCGCAGCCATCGACCGGAGGTGCGAGTGCTGCGCGACGCAACGCCGGAAGACCTGGTCGCGTGGGGCGCGGAGATGCCGCCAAACGTATTGAAGCGGGCCCGCCACATTATTACCGATTCACTGCGCGCGGTCGCCGCCGCCGATGCGCTCGAGGCAGGCGACCTCGCCGAACTGGGCCGGCTGATGGCCGCCGCGCACGCCAGCTACCGCGACGACTTTGAAGCCAGCTGCCCGGAGGCGGACACCATGGTCGAGCTTGCGAACACGCTGCCGGGACTGGTAGGTGCCCGGCTCACCGGCGGGGGCTTTGGCGGCTGCACGGTCAACCTGGTCGAGAATGGCAGCGTCGCGGACTTCATCACCGGGCTACGCGATGGCTACAAGGCGGCAACCGGGATTGCGCCTGATATCTACCGTTGCAGGGCATCGGCCGCGGCGCACCAGGTGGAGATCGACTAGAGGCGCCAGCCCGCATAGATGCGCGCCTCCCAACCCTTGTCATCCTGAGCAACGCGAAGGATCTGCTGTTGACCTTGC
>CAXUND010000044.1:13112-14830 GCA_964252445.1 uncultured Acidobacteriaceae bacterium
CGCCATTCGCTCCGCCAGCCGTGCCGCGAGCCCTCTACGCGCGTCCAGAGGCAGGTCGAGCCGGCGGGCGAGGAAGCTCTCGATCGCCTGCAGGTCGGCCCCGTTCAGACGCGCCACGGCGTCCGCCGGGATGGTACGGGGTGCAGGAGGAATCGTCGAGGGCGTGTGAGCCTCAAACGCCGCGGCGGTGAAGGTACGCGTGCCGCCCGAGGAGAAGAGGGGCTCCTCGATGGACTGTTCATGCACGACCAGCGTACCCGCGACCAGGTCGCCTAAACGCTGCTGTCGGCGGGTGGCCAAGATGCTGATGCCACCGACCGCATAGACGCCCGGCAGCGCGTCGACGAAGCGCAGAAAGTTGCGGGTCATCGACTCGAACAGGGTCAGGGCTTGACCGGAGTGCGCAATAACCCGCAGCTTCATCATGCGCTTGCCGGGCGTCTGGCCGTTCCACAGAGCCTCAAAGAGCGTGAAGTATCCCCACTGCAGCAGGAACGGGACGGCGATAAGGACGGCCTCAGCCCAAAGTATCTCCGTGGCCGAGGATGCCGGGCGCGCCTTGGGCGCGATGTGCACGCCACTGGCGAGCAAGACGAAGAAGAGGATCAGTACGGTGGCTGCGAACCCCTGCAGCAAGTAGTCAAGCAGCAGAGCCAGAGCGCGGCTCAGGAGGCCCGCGAGCGGAAACTCCAGCCCGACCAGCTCCGGCGTGTCGATGCTAAGCTGTTGCTCATCCTTGCCCAAGCAACTTCCCTCTCCGGCGGAGCGCACGAAGCCTGATGATATCGAATCGCTGGATCGAGAAGCGCAGGCCCTTTTGGGATCGCATGAGCAGGCTGACCGGCGCAGCCCAGCGGGACGGCGTGCGCGGGCTTACAGCGGACGAGTTACGGGAGCTGGCGCTGCTCTATCGCCAGATCGCCGGCGATCTCTCCGCGCTGCGCCAGGATGGCGGCGCGCGCACTTACGAGGCGCAGCTGAACGCGCTGCTTTCGCGCGCCCACACGTTTGTCTATGGGAGCCGCTCCGGCGGCTGGCGCGGTATGTGGCTGTTTCTCTCGCGCGACTACCCGCGGCTCTTTCGCCGCCTGCTCGGCTACTCGCTCGCGTCGTTGTTCTTGTTCCTCGCGGGAGCGTTGTTGGGCGCGCTGCTTACCCTGGCGCGTCCCCCCTTCATGAAGCAGTTGCTCGGACCCGAGATGGTTCGCACCATTGAGCACCGGCAGATGTGGACGGAGTCAATCACCTCGATGGCGCCGGCGGCCTCGAGCGGCATTATGACCAACAATCTGGGGGTCACCTTCGCCACCTTCGCCCTGGGCGTCACGGCCGGGCTGGGTACGCTGTATATGATCGGCTGGAATGGCGTGTTGATCGGCGTCATCGGCACGGCCTGCGCGCATGCGGGCATGAGTGCAAAGCTGTGGAGCTTTGTTGCGCCGCATGGCTCGCTCGAGCTGCCCTCGATCATCCTGGCGGGCGCAGCCGGGCTGCGCCTGGCGCGCGGCCTGGTGGCGCCGGGCTTCGACAGCCGGCGCCATGCCCTGGCGCTGGCCGGGGCTGAGAGTGTGCGTCTGCTGGCCGGCACCGTGCCGCTGCTGGTGATTGCGGGATTGCTGGAGGGATTTTTCTCGCCGTCCGCCTCGCCGCTGTGGATGAAGTTTTCACTCGGCGCGGTGCTGTTCGCACTGCTGATCGCCTGGCTCACGTCGGGTGCA
>CAXUND010000044.1:14930-27048 GCA_964252445.1 uncultured Acidobacteriaceae bacterium
TCACAGCAGTGACTTCTCTTTGAACCACGAAGTCACAGCAGTGACTTCTCTTTGACTTCAAGGTAGCGGTTCAGCACTGCGGCGGTCATGGCGGCAGGTGTGGTCTCAAGTGTAAGCGCGCCGCCCTCGCGCATGCGGGCCAGCAGCAGGTCGCGCCGTGCCATCAGCTCCTGCGCGGCGGCGCTCTCGAACATCGCGCGAGCATCCTCCGGTTGAGCGATCGCGAGCGCCCGCAGGTCGTGCTGGCGAATGGCAACAAACAAGACCAGGTGCCGGCGCATGAGCTGCGCGGCGCCGTCGATTACCTCCGGGCGCATGGCGGTTTCGGCCAGGTCGGTCAGCCAAAGGATGAGCGATCGACGAGGCTGCATGCGGGTCAACTCGATCGTGGCCCGCAGGTGGTCGGCCTCGCCCGGCTCGCCGGCGACCAGCGCCAGCGCATCCATCATCTGCCGCAGGTGGGTGCCGCCGCGCCCTGGCGCCAGCCGCTGTTGCGTACCTGCGCCATAAGCCAGCAGGCCCACCTTGTCGCCGGAATAAAGCGCCAGGCGCGTCATGGCGAGGGACGTTGAGGCGGCGTAATCTAGCTTGGAGAAGTCACCGACGCGCGCCTGCAACAGACGCCCGGTGTCGACCACGATCCACACGGATTGGGAACGCTCGGCCTGGTACTGGCGCGAGATCAAAGCGCCCCGGCGGGCCGTCGCCGTCCAGCAGACATCGCGCAGATCGTCTCCCTCATGGTAGTCGCGCAAACTCTCGAAGTCGCGACCCAGGCCGCGCTGCCGATGGCGGCGCTGGAAGTCGATCTGCTTCGTCCGGGCGAGAAACAGGGACTGCTCTTCGCCGCCTGCGACCGCTGGATACACGCGGACGGTCTGCGTCAGGTCGGCTACGGCCCAGCGCTCGGTGAGCGCAAGCGAGCTGCGATAGCGGAGGTAGAGCCTGCCGCCCACGTGATCTCCGCGCTGCCGCGCCGAGAGGGTGTACCGCGCCGCAGCCCAGGCGCGAGGATAGGCAACCAGCAGGAGCGGCGCGGGCGTGGGCACTAGAGCCGCGGGCAGGTCGTCGATGAGGGTGCAGTGGATTGCCAGGCGCCCGTCGTAGAGCAGCCGCAGCTCCACCTCAGTAGAACCGCCGAGGGTGGGTGCAGCCTGCCAGCTACGCTCAGCCTCGATCACAGATGGAGCAGGCAGGCGCCACGCGTCGATGACTGCCAGCGCCAGCACCAGCACGTCCCAAACAGGCGTGGCCCAGACGAAAGCATGCACGAAAAACGCGGGCGCGAGCCACAGCGAGCCTGCCAGCAGCAGCACCAGCGTGCGCGGCGTGAGCGCAAAGGCAAAGCGGCTGCGCGGAGCAGCGCGTGCGCGGACAGAAGAAGGCGCGATCATGCGCGCTGGGGCACAGGCACCGCCGCGAGCACATCCCGAATTACGCGGTCGGTCGAGTAGCCCTCGAGCTCTGCTTCCGGCTTCAGCAACAGGCGGTGCCGCAGGACCGGAGGCGCGGCTTGCTTCACGTCATCGGGCAGCAGATAGTCGCGTCCGTCCAGCGCCGCATACGCCTGCGAGACCAGCATCAGGCTGATGGCTGCGCGGGGGCTCGCACCCATGGCCACCAGCGGCCACTCCCGCGTCCGGCGGACAACTTGCGCGAGGTAGTCAAAGAGGGCCGCTTCTATGGTGATGGCGCGAACCTCGCGCTGCGCTTCTTCAAGCAGGCCCGTCTCTACCGGCTCCAGTGGCGTCGCCAGGGTGAACGCGCCGACGGCGTGGTGATGTTCAAGGATGGAGCGTTCCTGCTCCATACTTGGATAGCCGACCAGAAGCTTCATGAGGAAGCGGTCCAGTTGCGCCTCCGGCAACGGGTAAGTGCCTTCAAAGTCGACCGGATTCTGGGTGGCAAAGACGGTGAAGTGAGCGTCCAGCGGGTGGCGCAGCCCATCGATGGTGACCTGCCGCTCTTCCATGCATTCGAGCAGGGCGGCCTGAGTGCGCGGCGGCATGCGGTTGACCTCGTCGACCAGCAGGAAGCTGGTGAAGACCGGGCCTTTGTGGAGGACGAACTCCTGGGTTGCGGGCCGGAAGACGTTCGTGCCGAGAATATCTGCGGGCATCAGGTCGGGGGTGGACTGCACGCGACGAAACTCCAGCCCCAGCCACTGGCCGAGGAGCTTGACGGTGAGCGTCTTGGCCACGCCGGGAACGCCCTCGACCAGCGCGTGGCCCTGGCAGAGAACCGTGATCAGCGCCTGGTCAATCAGCTCATGCTGGCCGGCGATGACGCGGCCCAGTTGCGCCCGGCCGTGTGCGAGCAGGGCGCCGGCGGCCTTGAGGCCGGGCCGTGATTCGTCGGGCTGTGATTGCCTGGGTGGCTGGGTGGATCCGATCAAGAGGCGCGTTCCTCGTTCCTGGCAGTAAGTGCAGTGTAAGGTGCGACTCCCAGGGCGGCCGCCAGCGCCTGCTCGTGTGCGTGGAGCGCACGGACCAGCGCGAGAGCGCGGCGAAGGGAAAGCGGGTCGCTGTAGCGCGCAGCCTCGGCCGCGACAAGATCAGATCGCAGGCCGGCGGAGAAGCTTGCGCGGGCGATCAAGAGTTCGGCGACGGCAGAAGCGCCGCCCGTGTCGGCAAGCGCGCGTACCGGAACATAGCGGTCGACACGATCAAGGAAGCCGCGGTAGGCGAGGGTGACGGCGGCGTTGGTGGCATGAGCCTTCGCGTAGAGCGCGCCCAGGGCGGCGACGAACTCGACGGGCGCGGCGCGAGAAGTGATCGGGTCGGGACGCAAGGGCCCGCTGCGGCGGCTGACACTTACCAGCAGCAGCCCGGCAACCAGCGCCAGCTGCCACCCGAGCAAGTGGAGGGGCGTCCCCCTGGTATAGGACCAGAGCGAAGGCACCTCGGAGGGAGGAGCTTCGTCCCACAGGATGTGTGCGCCCTCGGGCGGCCCAATCGCGCTGAGGAAGAGCGCGAGATTGTCTCCTTGCGTGATGCCCGCATTCTCAAGCGGCAGTGGATCGGCCCACCAGGTTGCGAGCCCGTGCCCGGACGCGCCGGACCTGTAGGTGACTACCACCGGCAGCCCTTCGCAGCTGTACTCCGTATGGAAGAGCTCGCTTTTCGCTGTCCAGCGCGCGGCGGTGCGCAGGTGAACGCTGCTCAGGCCCTCCGACGAGGCGGGGACACACTTGCAGTCATGGGCGGGTCCATGTCCGCCGGGCTGCGCTGCGCCGCCGGGCAGCACCTCTGCTCCAGCGATGCCGACCACCAGGACGCGGCCGCCGTGGTCGAGCACCGAGCGCACCACCTCCGCTGTAGGTTTGGCGCCATCGGGCGCGGAGCTGATGAACACGGTATGAGCATCGACCATGGGACGCAGCTCGCTCATCGGGCGCGTCCATCGCTCGACCTGGTAGCCGGTCTGCGCCAGCATGAGATAGGCAGCCTTGGCGCCGTGGGTATCGGTGTTGTAGCTTGAGGGCGTGTCGTCTTCTTCATGCGGAGTGAAGACGGCGAGCACGAGGATCAGCGCGAGGGCGAGGCCAAGGCAGGAGAACAGCAGCACGCGGTCTCGAGCGTTCATTCGTCGCCCTCAGCGGCTGCCCTCATCGACTGTCCAGGCTAATAAAGAGCTCGCGGGCACGTTCGAAGTCATCGCGTTCAGCGACGCGGTGTCCATACCAGGTCCGCTCGAAGCTGCGCGTGAGCTGAGCGAATGGTTCAAGCCGCGTGCTGTTCGCCTCGACCAAACGCAGCGACTCGCGTGGGGTGCGCGCCGGGTTGGGCGGCCAGCGGAGCTCCCCCGCCAGGCGCACTGCCGCCGCCCAGTAGGCAGCGTGAACGGCATCGCGCCAGGCGCCACGGGCAGCGTGTTCTTCGGCAGAGGTCCACCAGGCCTGCCACTCGAGCCGCGCAGGGCTGGCAGGTCGCTCAGGCGCAGGCTCGCGGACGGTAATGCCCCGCCGGCGCAGTTGTCGCGCGAACCACCAGAGCAGGCCTCCAACGCCGAGCGCGAGCAGCCCCATCCAGAATGCGCGTCCGAGCCAATGGCTCCCGGTGGCGTTTCCGGCGGCGCCAAGCGCGTGGAAGAGCCATCGGAGGAGCCGGCTCCAGAGAGTGGCGAAGAGGCTCGGCTGGTGGACGTGAACGAACTCGCGGGTTTGGAGAATGCGATCGAGGTGGGCGCGGGCCTGCTTCACCGTGGCCGAGTGGGGCGCGGCAGGTGCGCCTGCTTCTTGCAGCATGGACGAAATGCCACGTCCCAGAGCTGCTCTCGTTCTCATCCTTGTCCGTGGCCGTGCAGAACACCAGGCGTGAGTTCAGGGTCTCCGGCGCTCTCTGCACGCTCCGTTCGCTCCATCAGCCACTCGATATCAAAGCCTTCCTTACGGATCCGGGAGTCGTAATAGAACAGCGCCAGCACAATACCGTAGATGGGGGTAAAGATCACGCTCGAAACGAAGCCGAAGCCCAGCTGGTAGAGGCTGATCCATAGCGGCGGGTGCCCCAGGGACCGGCTGATGGGACCGAAGGTGGGGAAGGTGAAGAGGAGCCCCAGGCAGATCTGTACGACCACGATAGAGATCATGGCGAGGATGATGCGCCCGCGAGTGCCGAGAGAAAGCGATACGCTGCGCCGGAGGGCGGCGCGGACCGTAAGGGACTCCGAGATGGCCGCCGCGTTTGCCAGAGCGTAGCGGCTGGCCAGCCACATGCAAAGCGGAAACAGCAGGATCAAGATGAAGCCGACGACGCCGAGGATGGCCGCCGCTGCGCCCTTGGCGACCGCGCCTGGCCCCGCGAACGACCCCGCCTTCGCCGCGACTGCTACTACGGTCAGTACCCCAATCAGCACAAAAGGAAGGAACGGCAACAGAAAGCAGGCGAGATTGAGCGTGACATATCGCCACAGGTGAAGCAGCACACCCTGGTACGCGTTGGTGATGGTGGTGGGGCGATCCAGATAGATTTTTTCGACAGCAAAGGTGAGCGCGGCAAAGGTCAGCCCGGCCGCGATCCATGAGACCGCCGCCGTGACCAGCGAACCCAGACCGGTCGTCACCTGGAGCGCGGCCGTCTGGTGGCCGCCGCGAAGCGCCTCCTGCAGCGCCAGAAAACCGCCGCCGAAGAGCAGGCGTATGGTCGCCGCGACTACCGCGATCCCGGCAAACAGCGGGAACCGCGAGCGGTAGATCTGGAAAGTGCGGTCAAGGATCTCGCCCAGCGAGAGTGGGCGGAGTTCTGTGTTCATGGGCGAGTCCTTCCGAGGAGGCGGCTAACTGAATGCGACAGTTTGGCGGAAGGGTAGCACAGGCGGGCAGCAACAGCCTTGTGCGAACGAGCGGCTGTGCCGGAAAGAGTCAAGGCGCCTACTTGAGTCCAGACAGCAGCGCCGTCAGGCGGGCGAAACCTTCGTCGCGCGCCTTCTTGTTTTCGGGAGAAGCATCGGGCGCCTCGCCGGCCCGCATGAAGCCGTGGCCGGCGCCCGCATAGGTGACCGGCTCGTACTTTTTCCCGGCAGCCTGCATGTCTGTGACGGTTCCCGGGACCGTCGCGTCGATGCGAGCGTCATTGCCGGCATAGAAGCCGTAGACCGGCGCGTGGATGTGTGACATGGCGGCCTTATCCGGTGGCGGCCCGTAGAAGACAAAGGCGGCTCCCAGGTCCGACCGCGTGGTCGCAAAAGCGAAAGACTTGCCACCGCCCCAGCAAAAGCCTGTTACCGCGAGCTTGCCGCTGGCGCTTGGCAGCTTCTTCGCATAGTCTGCGACGGCGTTCAGGTCAGCGGACACCTGCGCCGGATCGAGGCCGGAAACGGCCTTCATGGTCGCGTCCTGGTCGGCGAAATCGGAAGAGCCGCCGCCCTTCGGCCCAGCGCCCGAGAGCAGGTCCGGGGCCACGACGATGTAGCCCTTTGCCGCCAGCTCGTCGGCCATCTCGCGCGCCCAATCCGAGAGACCGAAGATCTCGTGGATCAACACGATGACCGGCGCCTTGTCCTTGACCTCCGGATAGACCACAAAGGTCTGGACCGTGCGCGCGCCGTACTTTACGGCGACAAACTCGTGGTGGCGGGGCGAGGCGTCTAAGCGAACCCGGGCCCAGTCCTGTGCACGAGCTGGAACGCTGAGGGACGCACATAGAATGAGGAGAAGAGAGACGGGTAGACGCCGCATGTGTGCGAGTGTACGCGTGGGCCGCCACGGCGAACAATGCGCCGCGAGAGGCGTGAAGTGACGTTACCAAAGTTGCGGCCGGCCCTCTAGAATCAGCGGTTCTAAACCTCGGTGCTGGTCACTCCTACTTTAGGACTAGGGAAGTGAAAGCCAGCTTGCTAGACTGACTCGGCAGCGTTGACCGAGGCAACGCCTCTTCAAAGCGGCAGATAGGGTTATTTCATGCGTTTTCTGAACAAGACTTCATCGCTTGACCTGATCGATCCGCGCCACTCGGTGGTTGCGTACTTTTCGATGGAAATCGCAATTGATCCGGAGATGAATACTTACTCCGGCGGCCTGGGCGTCCTTGCAGGCGATACACTGCGCGCCGCGGCGGATATGGGTCTGCCGCTGGTCGCGGTCACACTGGCGCACCGCAGAGGTTACTTTCGGCAGATGTTGAGCGCTGATGGAGTGCAGACCGAGGCGGCGCAGCCCTGGGACGTGGCCGGAATGACGACGCCCGAGGCCCCGACGGTGACGGTTGAGATTGAGGGTCGCACGGTTTCCGTGCGGGCGGTACGTCATACCATTACGGGCGTTACCGGCGGTGAGATTCCCGTGTTTCTGCTCGACACGGACATCGAGGGAAACGAACCCTCGGATCGCGAGCTCACTGACTTTCTGTATGGCGGCGACGGCAATTACCGCCTGAAGCAGGAGGCGGTGCTTGGCATGGGCGGGGCGCGCATCCTGTCAGCGCTCGGGTACCAGCCGGTTGTTTATCACATGAATGAGGGCCACGCCGCGTTGCTCACGGTGGCCGTGTTGAAAGAGCAGATTGCCGGGGCTGACCTGGGCACGGCGACAGACACCGATGTTGCTGCCGTACGCGAGAAGTGCGTGTTCACGACGCACACCCCGGTGCCGGCGGGACACGACCGCTTTTCGCTTGAGCAGGCGCGACGCATCCTGGGCGCCGAATGTTCCGACCTGCTGGTGCGAGTGGGCGGCATCCACGAAGAGCTGCTCAACATGACCTACGTGGCGCTGCGCTTCTCGCGCTTCATCAACGGCGTTGCGATGCAGCACGGCAAGGTATCGCGCGAGATGTTCCCGGACTACAGCATTGATGCCATCACCAACGGCGTCCACGCTGCTACCTGGACTTCGCAGCCGTTCCTCGAGTTGTTTGACGAGCACCTGCCGCGCTGGCGACAGGATAATGTCACGCTTCGCTATGCGATCGACATTCCGGAGGACCACCTGGCGGAGGCGCATGCCCGCGCCAAGCAGACGCTATTTGACGCGGTCGTCGAGCGAACGGGCGAAGTGCTTGATCCCGAGATCTTCACCATCGGCTTTGCGCGCCGCGCTGCGACCTACAAGCGGATGGACCTGCTCTTTACCGATCCAAACCGGCTGGCGAAGATGGCCGAAGATCATGGTGGATTGCAGATTCTGTACGCTGGCAAGGCACATCCGGCGGACCTTCCAGGAAAAGCCAAGATCAGACATGTGATCGAAGTGGCGCACCAGCTTTCCCGGGGCCACCTCAAGATCATCTATATCGAGAACTACGAGTGGCTGTTAGGCTCCCTGCTGACCGGCGGCGTGGATCTTTGGCTGAACACGCCCAAGCGGCCTTACGAAGCTTCCGGCACCAGCGGCATGAAGGCTGCGCTGAATGGCGTGCCCAGTCTCTCGATCCTCGACGGCTGGTGGATTGAAGGATGGATCGAGGGGGTCACTGGCTGGGCGATCGCTGACTGCGAGGAAGAGGTCGACGAGACCCGTTCGCTGTACGAACATCTCGAGCAGATCATCCTGCCCATGTACTACACACAGCCAGAGCAGTGGCGGCGGGTGATGCGCTCGACCATCGCGCTGAACGGATCTTTCTTCAACACCCAACGCATGCTTGAGCAATATGTGCTCAATGCCTACTTTCCGGAGAAGCGTGTTCTCGCCGCGACGGAGACGCCGGTGCCGGCGCTCGCCTAGCAGCCGCGCAGTCGCCGCGCTTGCTTCCTAGACCGAGGTTGACTCAGGGCGCAGGTATTCGCGGCTCATGCGGATGTATCCCTCGCGGGCTGTCTTCTTTCCACACCCGGGATAGAGAGCTTCATCTCGCGGCCGCACCTGGTAAGGAGTTTGCGGCAAGCAAAAGCGTGCTCTACCTGCACCTGCCAGGCGGCGTCGCGCGATCCAGGCTGGCCCTGGTGCCTGGAAAGGCCAAGTTCGGCGTGGTGGGAGGTGCTGCGCTAACCACGAAAGGTCAGCTCTTCAATCAGCGGAGGACGCTGGTCGTAGTCGCTGTAGCGGGCCCAGGTGGGCCGCACTGCGACGTGAGTGAGCCCCGGCCAGTGCAAGCGATCGAGGCCATCCGGCCATTTCCCGAAGTAGGCATCCTGACACCGCTTCAGATCTTCGCCGGTGGGCACGCGTGCCAATCCTTCTACCTGGCAAGTCCGCTCGCCGGGCCAGCCGATGACGACCGAGCATCTCGGGTCGGTGCGGAGGTTGCGGTACTTCCTGGTGGTGTCGAGAGTATCGAAGATGATCTCAAGCTCGGGGCTGACGGCAATGCCCACCAGGGCGGATTGCGGCCAGCCTTCCGCGGAGACGCTGGAGATGACGCCGTAGCGGTGCTGCTCCAGAAACGCGTGTAGTGCAGCCCGCTCCAGCGCCATGACACTCAGCTCTTGAGGACGGGACGGATGTGCAGCTCGCGCAGCTGCTGATCGGAGACCGGTGTCGGGGCGTCGACCATCAGGTCGATCGCTTTTGCGGTCTTGGGGAAGGCGATGACCTCGCGCAGGCTGGCGGCTCCGGTGAGGATCATGACGATGCGGTCGAGCCCGAGGGCGATGCCACCGTGCGGAGGGGTACCGTACTGCAGCGCTTCCAGGAAGAAGCCGAAGCGCGATTTTGCTTCCTCGTCCGACATGCCGAGCGCGCGAAAGATCTGCTGCTGGACATCCTGGCGGTGGATACGGATCGAGCCGGAGCCGAGCTCGAGACCGTTCATGGCGACGTCGTAGTAACGCGCACGGACCGAGGCCGGGTCGGTCAGCAGGCGGTCCATATCTTCCTCATGCGGCGAAGTGAAGGGGTGATGCGAGGGTAGCCACCTCCCAGTCTCCTCGTCGTGCTCGAACATGGGGAAGTCGGTGACCCAGATCGGTAAAAAGGCCTTGGTACCGTCAACGAGGCTGATCAGCCGGTGCGGCGAGTTGACGGCTTCTTCGGTGATTTGAAACGCGCCGTGCCGGTCGGCATACTTCTTCGCTAGTTCGACACGGAACGCGCCGGCGGCGGAGAGCACGGTGATCTCGCGCTCGGAGAGCCGGCCTGGAGTTTTGGTGTTCGAGCCGCGCGCCGGTGCGGTGGCGTCACCGGCGACAATGATCAGTAAATCGCCCTCGTCTGGCGCCGCGAGCGTGCGGATTTTCTCGACCGCTCCGGCGAAAGACTTCTCCAGGCGCTTGAGGTCGTCGATGTACTTGACCGCACCCTTCTTCGAGTCGAAGAGGGGTTTGTTCTCGTCGCGCTCCTTGCGCGAGAGCTCGCCGACGCACGGAATGCGCAGTGCGACGACCGGCAGTTCTGGATCGATCGCGAGGGTAGCAAGTTCTTCGTCGGTGAAGGCTGCGCGCACATCTGTTAAACCAGGTAGCCGTAAGTCCGGCTTGTCGATGCCGAAGCGGCGCATTGACTCGTCGTAGGTGATCTGCGGGAAGGGCGTGGGCAGCGTAATGCCGACGGCCTCAAACGCGGCGGCGAGGAAGCCCTCGACGACACGGAAGATGGTCTCCTGCTGCGGGAAGGTCATCTCGAGATCGATCTGGGTGAACTCGGGTTGGCGGTCGGCGCGCAGGTCCTCGTCGCGAAAGCAGCGCGCGATCTGGAAGTAGCGGTCGAATCCGGAGATCATGAGGATCTGCTTGAAGAGCTGCGGCGACTGAGGGAGCGCGTAGAACTCGCCGGTGTGGATGCGGCTGGGGACGAGATAGTCGCGCGCGCCCTCGGGAGTGGAGCGGGTCATGAACGGCGTTTCTACTTCGTAAAAACCTTCGCCGGAGAGGTACTGGCGCACGGCGAACGCGACCTTGTGGCGGACCTCGAAGTTGCGCTGCATCTCCGGGCGACGCAGGTCGATGTAGCGGTACTTGAGACGGACTTCCTCGTTGGCGATGGCCTCTTCGGCGGGCGAGAAGGGTGCGAGCTTCGCATCGTTGAGGATGCGGATTTCGTCCGCGACAACTTCGATCTCGCCGGTGGCCATGTTGGGGTTTATGACTCCGGCGCTGCGCAGGCGCACCGTGCCAACAGTAGCCAGAACGTACTCCGGGCGCGCCTGCTCAGCCTTGGCATGCGCCTCGGCGGAGCGGTCCTTGTCGAGCACGATCTGCGTGACGCCGTAGCGGTCGCGCAGGTCGAGGAAGATGAGGTTGCCGTGGTCGCGCCGGCGGTTGACCCAGCCGAGCAGGATGACGTGCTTGCCTGCGTCCGCGGCGCGGAGAGCACCGCAGGTGTCGGTGCGTTCAAGTGTTCCTAAGTAGTCGAGCAAGAAGTGTCCTTAAAAATCCGCGGCGCTCGATCCAGTTTACTGGCGATCTGGTGCAAGCAACTCGACCGTAGGGAAGTAAGTGCGGTAGCGTGTCACATCGCGCGTCAGCAAAGCCAGCCGCGCGACTGCTGCGTGGGCGCCAACATAGAAGTCGGGCAATGGAGACGTGCGTGCGCCGCCACGACGCTTGTAAGCGAGAAAGGACTTGCCTGCGAGAAAGGCCGCCTCCCAGGGTAGCGGTTGACGCTGGTAGAGGGTAGGCGGGAGAAGCATATCGAGCTTTTCGATGGAGTTGTAGCCGACGGAAACTTCGGCATAAACGATTGGATTGATGACGAGAGGCACGAGGTCGAGGCACTGCGCGATAGCATCTGCTGACCAGCTTTCCCAGAGCGGGTCCGTCCTCGCCACATCCATCAGGACGTTACTATCGACGAGGACCCCCCGACACTTCCGGAGACGCGCGGGAAGATCCCGCAGGAGCGGAATCAACGCCGCTTCTTGCCTTTCAGTTCGGCATCGGCGGACGGGCCGCGCATCAGAGCCATGATTTCTTCTGTGGAGAGCCGGTTGTCAAAGGTGCCCCTGAGCGGCTCGATAGCCATCCTGGCGCGCCGGCTCATGCCCTCCTTCGGGCCGGCCCTCCGGATTCTGGCGTGGTCGCCGAAGACTTCAAACTCTACTTCAGTGTGCGGGAGAAGGCCGAGTTTCGTCCGGACACTTTGCGGGATCGTGACCTGGCCTTTGCTTGTGATTTGCACGGTAAGAGTCCTACCTGTAAGAGTATTACTATACTAGTGCATGAATACGATACGAGGAAGCAGGCCGGCGGCAACCAATGAAGAGCGGCAGATTTGTTGCTCTATTTCCTCGCTCATCTCGACTCTTCCTCCCACCCGGCGGGCTTTAATTGCGGGTGCCGCTCGTAGAGGGGTTCCATCGCCCTGAACACCAAAGCATATAACGCATCGCTCAGGGCCTGTCTGTAAGCCTTAGACTCAGACTCATTGCACCGACTGCTCACTAGGAGCATAGAGTCTGCGAGCCGATTCCATGCTCCTTGCAATGCTGAGGAGACTTGTTCCGCTACGTCCCTGTCTTCCATGACCGGAGACCATTTCCTGCCTATATGCGGAGTCTCATCGGCTACAGTCGCGAGTTCGGGCTTGTAGCTGAAGATAGATCCAAGCGCTGATCCGACGCGCGATCTCTCCACTTTCACCTGCTCGCCACTCGCAAAATCCTTCACCGTCAGCATGCCGGAGTTCTGCTCGTCTTCGCCGAAGATCACGATCCTGCGGGCCTGCTTGTCTGCTACTTCGAAAGACTTCTTCAACCGGAACGACCCGTCGCCCAGCTCGACGCGCAGGCCGGCGCGGCGCAGC
>CAXUND010000045.1:0-26624 GCA_964252445.1 uncultured Acidobacteriaceae bacterium
TGGCGTCCCCGACGGGATTCGAACCCGTGTTACCGCCGTGAAAGGGCGGTGTCCTAGGCCACTGGACGACGGGGACGCGACGGCATCACCCGGGGCGGGAGACTCAGGGGGCCATGTACGAATCTAGCAACCAGGGATGGGCCTGTCAAAAGATAGCCTTTGCCGCTGCTCGCTTGACTCGGCGCGCGAGAGTGTCGTCCAATCACGCTGGGACATATGTTTGAGCCGGGAGAAACTGGATGAGCACAGCGCGTCGTTTGGGTGAGGAGTCACACTTCAGCCCGGCCCAGGTCGAGGCTGTGGACAAGCGCCGGCAGTGGGGCCTGAACTTCCTGGTCATCTCCGGCCAGTTTGCTTTTTTTGCGGTTCTCCTGACCTTGTGGTCCGGCCAGGACGCTACTTACTCTCCCGACTGGCTGCACCCGATGTTCTACTACAACATTGTTACCTTCGCGCTGGCACTCGCCTTTGGCGCCTATGGTTTGTATCTTCGCCGCGGAGCGCCCGAATACTGAAGGGCGGGGGCACTCTTGGTCGGGCAGAAAACCTCCTCTCTGAGGAGGTTTTTTCAGGAGAAAAGTCGTAGGATATCCGTTGGTCACTCGACAGGCATACGAAGATCGGAGTAGAAGAAATTTGCGAACTCATGGTCTCACTGGCCCTGCAACGATATGGTCTCCCCTTCCAGTCCGGTCATGAGCCCGCACGACGTCATCGGCAGGGTCACAGCGGATGCGTCCTGGAGAGTTCCTCATGGTAAACAATTGCGCAAACCCCGGGTGCAATAAGCCTCTGCATTACCTACGCGATGGGCGAATCTTTGTCTTCGAGGTAACGGGAGACACGATCGGGTTTGATGGAAAACGTTCCCGTCACCTGGAGCACTATTGGCTCTGCGGTGACTGTGCGCCCACGATGATCCTTGAGCGTGATGCAAGCGCCGGGGTCCGGGTGGTCCCGAAGCCGGTTATCCGCAATTACCGGGAAGAACGGGAAACAGCCCTGGCGTCTTAAACAGATCAGACTCAGCCGGCATCGGGACGCCTCAGGGTGTCCCGCTTGTTGTGTTCGGCAGCCGACCCACCCGCACTCTGATCCCTGCACGGGTCCCATCGGCGTTTCCAAGGAAATTTCCAGGCGATAAGTGCCATCTCTGCATCTACTTGCATAAGAGGCCCGTAAACGGTCCGGGGAGCACAGCGCAATGACGAAAGCCAACCTTGTGGAGGACCTGCTGCAACTTGGAGACCTGACGCGTCGGGATGGCGAGGTTATCGTGGAAACCATCTTTGAGGCGGTCATTGGGGCGCTGAAAGCTGGGGACAAGATCGAGATTCGAGGGTTTGGTAGCTTCCGTATCCGGCAGCGCAATCCGCGTATCGGACGCAATCCCAAGACGGGTGAAAAAGTTGAGGTGCCGGCAAAGAAGGTCCCCTACTTCAAGCCCAGCAAAGAGTTGCGCGATCTGGTGAATCCGGTCCGGTCCGCAGGTATCAGTTCTGAGGACAGCGACCGCGGCGAGCCCGCGGCCTAGGCTCCTGCCCGGAGGCCGATCACCGAGAGCATGCGCCCGGTGACCCCTTTTTGGGCCCGATGGGAGAAGTAGAGTTCGGGCTGACAACCGGTGCAATCCGGGATGACACAGATGCTCTCCGGATCGAGCCCGGCCTCCACCAGCTGCCGGCGGTTTGCCTCTTTGAGGTCAAGACCCATGTCTGGCGTGAGAAGCTCCTGAGCGTAGGAAAATTCCCGGCGGAACGCGGCATCCACCTCTTCACCGACTACGTAGCAGCACTGGCCGATCGAAGGACCAATGGCCGCCAGAAGATCCCCCGGATCGCTGCCGAACTCGCCCGACATCCCGACGATGCCCTGCTCAACGATCCTCTGCACGGTTCCTCTCCAGCCGGCGTGGAACCCGGCAACGGAGCGAGTCACAGGATCGGCAACCAGCACGGGCACGCAGTCGGCGGTCTGGACACCAAGGAGGAGGCCGGGCTGATTGGTCATGAGGCCATCCGCTTCGGTGGTTGGCGGAAGGCTGGCGCTGTCGACGCGGACGAAACACGCAGAGTGAATCTGTTTCGCAAGTACGAGTGCGGGCGAGAAAGAGTTCATCGATCCCGCCCCGCACACGGACTCGAGGAAGCGTCTGCGGTTTTCGAGTACTGACGCGCGTTCATCGTGCGGCGTGAACCCGAGGTTGAGATCGTCATGGCGGCCGTACGCAGTGCTTGCGCCTCCGGTGCGGGTGCTGAAAGCGTGCACCAGCCAGGGCTGCCTGCTGAACAGCTGCGCGTGGACGGATTGCACTCGGGGCGTGGTGGGCTCGACGATCGCCGGACACATATCGTGAGTCTAAAACAGGCATACGCGTGAGCCGCCCTGAGCAGCAAAGTCGCGCGCCACGTATGCATCACAAGATTATTCGAAAGCATTCATCAAGAGGAGCACTCATGGAACGCCGTCACTTCTTGAAGGGAGCAGTCGCTGCAGCGGCGATCGCCGGGAGTCGCGCTGCGTCGGCTCAGACACAGCAGCCATTAGGCAAGGAGTTCCTGACCGCACCCGGTACGAGCGACGCCGCGAATCTTCCCCGCGTTTCAAGTCCCGGTACGCTCCGCGGCGAGATGCTCTACCGTCAGCTTGGCGTCACCGGCGTCGAAGTTTCGGCCATCGGGCTGGGAGGCTCGCACGTTGGCAAGCCAACCCTCACAGACGATGAATCGGTCAAGCTGATCCACGCTGCGCTGGATCGCGGCATAAACTTCCTCGACAACTCGTGGGACTACAACGAGGGCCGCAGCGAGCTGCTGGTGGGCAAGGCGTTGCGCCAGGGCGGCTACCGGCAGAAGGCCTTCGTCATGACCAAGCTCGACGGCCGCACCAGGGCGGTGGCGCAGAAGCAAATTGACCAGTCCCTGCTGCGCCTTGGCGTCGACCACATTGATTTGCTGCAGCACCATGAGATCCTGCGCTTCGACGATCCGGATCGGATTTTCGCGCAGGACGGCGCCATGGAGGCAGTCGTCGCTGCGAAGCAGGCCGGCAAGATCCGCTTCATCGGCTTTACCGGCCACAAGGACCCGCACATCCACCTCTACATGCTCGAGGTCGCCAGGCAGCATGGCTTCCACTTTGACACGGCACAGATGCCGCTCAACGTCATGGACGCGCACTTCCGGAGCTTTGCCCAGCTGGTGGTGCCGCGCCTGGTCACGGAAGGCGTCGGCGTACTCGGCATGAAGGCCTTTGGCGGCGCGGACGGCGTCATCCTGAAGAGCAACACTGTCCAGCCGATCGAGTGCCTGCACTATGCGCTCAACCTTCCTACCTCAGTCGTGATCACCGGCATCGACAAGCCGGAGATCCTTGACCAAGCATTCATGGCCGCGAAAACCTTTCAGCCGATGAACGAGCAGCAACTCGCTGCGCTCATCTCGAAGACTGCTCAGGTCGCCATGAGCGGCGAATACGAACTCTTCAAGACTACTGCGCATTTCGACACCACGGCCAAGCACGCTGACTGGCTCGGCGAAGATCCGCCATTTGCCAAGAAGCTGGCGCCGACGAATGCCGGGTAAGACAATCGCGTCCCTCGACGTACTTTCCGCAACGGCAACGTGTCGCAGCATCACTCATAGATGACCCAGGCCGGGCTCACCTTCGATAGATTGATGCCATGCGCTTGAACCGCTCTGTTCCTCCCTGTCTACCCTTCCTGTGCGGCGGTACCCTGCACGCGAGCAAAGCGGCGGAGTGGCTCGGTCGAGCGTTGAAATCGCAAGTATGATTCCGGAAACCCTCGCAGACGTTGGTCCCGCGATCTGAGCTGACTCTTGGTGAGCGACCGACGAAGAAACTGTACTCAGGGCTTTCCAGGACGCTCGCCAGCTTTTGCGATGAACTCGTTCCTGCGTCCTTACCGGCCCTACTCTGTCTGCGCAGATCCACGCGTCGCGAGTTCTTCAAGCTGCCGACGCCAGTCAAGGGTGTCCAGAAACCCGCGGCGCTCCCTCCAGCCGGGCTCAACGATCACATGCAGCTCCAGGTACACGCGGGTCCCTAAGAGCTTCTCGATCTCCAGCCTTGCCCCGCCACCGATCGACTTCAACTTCGAGCCGCCCTTGCCGATCAAAATGGCCTTCTGTCCGTCACGCTCGCAGTAGATGGCGGCCGCGATCCGCGTCAGTGGCAACCGAGTGAGTTTCTTGCCTTTTGGCACGGGAGGAGGCTCTTCAAACTGCTCGATGACTACTGCTGACGCATATGGAACTTCCTCGCCGGTCTCGATCAGGATGCGCTCGCGGATGAGCTCAGCCACAAGAAACCGCTCGGGCTGGTCGGTGAACTGGTCCTCGGGAAAGTGCCGCTCACCCTCCGGCAGATAGTTGACCAGCACCTCAAGCAGCCGGTCAGTGCCATCGCCGGTCTTTGCTGATAGCAGCACGACTTCCGCAAACTCGCGGATTGCGGAGAGCCGAGTAATAATCGGCAGCAGCTCCGCGCGCGGAACCAGGTCAATCTTGTTCAGCACCAGGAATACCGGACAGTCCAGCTTGCGAACCAGTTCAAAGACGAAAGCGTCTTCTGATTGCGCCTTTTTTCTCGGCCGGTCGATATAGCCAGTGGCCGCGTGGACATGTTGAAGCCTGGGCTGCTCGTTTTCGATCCCGCCCTCAAGCTCTTCCAGCTCCAGCCTGCGACTGGCATCCACCATAAGCAGGACCACGTCGCGGCTCTCAAGCGCGTCGTAGACCACCTGCATCATGCGCTTATCCAGCAGGGTGGAGGGCTTGTGCACTCCCGGCGTATCCACAAACACGATCTGCGCGGGCGGGCATTGTCCTTTTTGTTGGACCTCGACCACGCCGTGGATGCGGGTGCGCGTGGTCTGTGGCTTGCTGGTGACAATGGCTACCTTTTCGCCGGTGAGGGCGTTCACCAGCGTCGATTTGCCGGCATTCGGACGGCCAAGGATCGAGACAAAGCCTGATCGCAACAGGGTTCCTTTCGCGACTTCCCTTTTGATCATGGCATAGTTGAACGAGATCCGGGGCGGCCGAGTTTCGCCTTTTGTTCTACGTGGAACAATCGGCTAAGCCGGAGGAGCTGCATGCGAAACGCGTAGGCGCTGAATGCGCCGGTCGGTCGAGTCCAGGATTTCATACCGCAGCCCACTGTCCTCGACCACTTCGCCCGGCAGAGGGATACGTCCCGCAACCTCGCTCACCAGCCCTGCCACGGTCGCTGCCTCGTAATCCTCTGGCACCTGCCAGCCGTTCGCAAGCAGCTGCTCCAGCCGCTCCAGCTCCAGCTCGCCGGGCACGGTCCAGGCTCCGTCCGCTTCCTGCATAGGCGCGTCATGCTCGTCACGCTCATGCTCATCCGTAATGGTGCCGACGATCTCTTCCAGCAGGTCCTCGATCGTCACCAGGCCGGCGACTCCGCCGTACTCATCGATCACGATGCGCATATGCTGCTTCTCGCGCTGCATCTCGCGCAGCAACTCCTTGGTCTTCTTCGTTTCCGGCACGAAGCTGGCCGGCCGCGCGATCGAGTTTACCGGCTGCGTATGCGCCGCAATATCCGAGATCTGAAGCAGATCATGTGCGAAGACAACGCCGACGATATTGTCCATGGTGTCAGCGTAGACAGGCACCCGGGAGTATGGATTCACCGCCAGGCTCGTCAAAAATTCTTCGATCGTGGTGTGCGCCTGGACGGCAAAAATTCGCGGCCGCGGGGTCATCACTTCACGAGCGATCTTGTCCCCGAACGCCACTGCTGATCGCACCAGGTCGCGATCGCTTTCCTCCAGGATGCCTTCCTCCTGCCCTGCCTCGAGCAGCGCGTCTACCGCCTCGGACGCAGCTTCCTCCCTGGCCGGCGGCTGCCTGACCAGCGCAACAATCGACAGCAGAAATCCCAGCAGCAGCGTGACCGGCAACACGGAGTAAAAGAGCAGTCGCAACGGCCAGCGGAAGCGCAGCAGCCAGAGTCCGCGGGTCCGCGTAAAGAACATGTGCGGCAGAAGTCGATTGAAGAAGATAATCGTGAGCGCGACGCCGACAATGACCTGGGCCAGAGTGGTGGCAGTCGAGTAGGAGTATGTCAGCGAACGATCAAAAGCCGTGATGACGTAGAGCGCGGTGAGCGCGGCCAACGCCATTTGCGCCAGCACCGCCGAAGACAGCGCCAGGTGTTCGCGGCTTAGTCCCATTCCGGGCTCGATATGCTGCTCCCAGACGTCGATGTTCTCCTGGAACTCCCGCGACAAGAACTTACCCATCTCGGAGTACAGCCGATCGACGTAGGAAGCCAGCGTCAGAAAACCGAGCAGCAGCAGGATGAGGCATGCTGCCAGCGCCGTCATTCCGGAGCCTTCTGCCCGGCGCGCCCCGGTCTTACTGATCTTTGAATCAGTCCCGCGGGTAGCTCGAAGTGCTCCCGCAAGGCGCGTTCCCTGCGTGCCATCTGTCCACGATCGGTCTCATGATCCAGGCCGGTGAGATGCAACAGACCGTGGAGGATCAGTACTTTCACTTCAGTCAGCAAGGGATGAGCGAAGCTGGCGGCCTGGCGGGCGGCGGTCTCGAGCGAGATCGCCAGATCGCCGCCATAGCCATGGGGCGACCCGGGTGCGGGCGGGAAGGAAAGTACGTCCGTCGGAGCGTCTTTTCCCAGGAACTCGCGGTTCAGTGTGCGAAGACGTTCGTCGGTCGTCAGAAGGATCGCGACCTCTCCGCTCACACCGACCTGCTGCTGCGCTTCATCCACGAAGCGGCGGAGTTCCCGCTTGTATAGCGGCGCTCCCAGCCGGCGAGAGCGGGTGATACTCGGAGGTTCGGAGAGGATCATAGAGAGGCCATAGGCCGGAAAAACGAGGGAGAGCGTCGCCGCTCTCCCATGGTCATCATAACGCAGTCGTCTAAGGCTACTGCGGTTTTGATGCAGACTTCCCGCTCCCGGACATGCCGAGCGGAAGCTGCTCTGCTCGTCCGAAGGCATCGTAGGCGCGGATAATGCGCTGGACCAAGTGGTGTCGTACCACGTCGCCGTCCTCAAAGTGGATGAACTCGATTCCGTCAGTCCCCTCGAGGATCTGGACCGCTTCGACCAGGCCCGACTTGCGCGGGTTCGGCAAGTCGATCTGCGTTACGTCGCCGGTGATGACCGCCTTAGCGTTGTTGCCAAGCCTGGTCAGAAACATCTTCATCTGCTCGGAGGTGGTGTTCTGCGCCTCGTCCATGATGATGAAGGCGTCGTTCAGTGTGCGGCCACGCATAAAAGCCAGCGGCGCCACCTCGATTACGTTGCGCTCGAGCATCTTGTCTACGCGCTCCGGCTCGAGCAGGTCGTAGAGCGCATCGTAGAGTGGCCGCAGGTACGGGTCGACCTTCTCCTGCAGCGAACCGGGTAGGAAACCGAGCCGCTCCCCGGCCTCGACTGCCGGCCGGACAAGCACGATGCGACTGACCTTTTTGGCCAGCAGGGCCGCAGCCGCCATGGCTACCGCCAGGTAGGTCTTGCCGGTGCCCGCCGGGCCGATCCCGAAGGTCATGTCGTGCCGCTCGATCGCCTCGACGTAACGCTTCTGATTGAGCGACCGCGGCTGCACCATGCGCTTGACCCCGGCTGAGCGCTGCTTGGTGCTTTCGGTCAAGGAGCGCAGGCTGACCGATGGGTCTGCACAAACCAGCTTCAGCAAAGCGTTCAACTCTCCATTATGGGGATGTACGCCCTTCTGTCGAAGGGCTTCAAAGTCGGAAAAGATGCGCTCGACGCGGTTGATGCTTTCAGGCGTGCCTTCAACGTACACAGCATCCGATCGGAGCTCGATACGCACATGGAGCAGGTCTTCCATGAGCCTGAGATTTTCATCGCGAGTCCCGAACAGGGGCTCAAGATTCGGCGTGATTTCAAGCGCTTTTTTCGTCAAGTGTGGGCACGACCTCCGGCTGCTGCCCGACGGGCAGCGCATAGTGGGTTAGATGTGGACGGAGTAGGCACCGGCTGGCCGAGAGTGGCGCCGCAGTTTTGATGCGGGGCCGCCGGAAAGAGCGCCGGATTGGAGCTCCTGCTAATGGCGCTAGAGTAGCGCGGAGTGAAGGACGCGTCAACATTTCGGAGGTAAATCTTCTATCGTGGGACTTCTTGACCCAGGCTCCTGGCTCACCTACACTTGAAGTTTGCGGCCGGCTTAGTTTTTGACGCCGCGACAGCCTTTTAAATCTCTTCACGTCGGGAATAGTAAAGATGGCGAATCACGTCTCCTCGCTCAAGCGCGTCCGTCAGACCAGCAAGCTTACCGCGATCAATCGTTCCAACAAGAGCCGCGTCCGCGGCAGCCTGCGCCTGCTGCGCGAGGCGCTGATCAAGGGCGATCAGGCCGCGGCCGCTGAGCAGTATCGGCTCACCGTCTCTGCACTCGACAAGAGTGTGCAAAAAGGAATACTGCACAAGAACACGGCGTCACGGTACAAGAGCCGCCTGAATGCTCGCGTTAAGGCGCTGTCCACCAAGGCCGCTGCCTAGTTCCTATCGCAGAGAACGCGGCTCCGCCAGCCAGACTGCGAACTCTCACTCGAACAGCTTCCACTTCATTCGCGTATACGCAATGCGGAAGCCTTTGCGCTCCGCATTGCGCTGCGACTCGCTGCCTGCCTCCGCTACCATCATCGCCAGATCGCAGCCTGCGCGCGAAGCGTAGCGCATGCGTTCGTCCAGTAAAGCGGTTTGCAGACCGCGCCGGCGAAACTCCGGCACCGTAGTCGCCCCTCCGAAAAGCGCGACTCCTTCATAAAGAACCAGGGTTCCGGCGGCACCGGGCATGCCCTCCACATCCGCTAGAAACGACACGCTGTTCGTTCGCGCAGAAGCAAATCCCATCATCGCAGACATGAACTGCAGCAGCTCCGGGTGCTCGTGCGTCCATCCACGAAGACTTACCTCGTTCCAGAGCTGCATCTCCTCCGGCCCGATCACCCGCACCGTGATCTCCGGAGGTGGGGTAGCAACCGGCTGCTGCACGGGCTGATACAGCACGCTGCTGATCTCGATCGGCCGGTATCCGCGTGCACAAAGCAGATCCAGCATCGCCAGCCCGGCAAACGGACTCACCTCGTGCTGCACCGGCGCGCCGCGCTCACGGAAGAAGGCTTCAATCTCGCTCAACGCGTCCGATGTGAGCTCCTCAAAAATCCCCAGCCCGAAAGTCTGAGTGACAGGGGATTCAGGTCCATCGAAAACGACGTACGCGCCCACGCATCGCTTCCACTCGGCGCCTGACTCAGGAAAGCTGCGCCCACGGGCTTCGGCGAACTGCAGGCACGCCTGACCTTCAGCCTGCTCCAGTCTCCGCGAGAGAGCCTTGTCTGAGAAGGGAATCATACGGACAATCATCTTAGCTTAGGGCGTCTTGCCTGACTGCTTGGCAGCTTGCTTTTCAGCCTCGGCGACCGCCTTGCGAAACTCAGCCACCGCCATGCGCGTGCAGTCCGTTCTCGCGCACCCAGCGCCACCCGGGCGCGCCGTCCGTCGGTTTGTCGTTGTCGACACCTCCTTTATAGACCGCAAAGGAATCCTCCGCTCCACCGACTTCGAGCTGCGGACGCGTGCTGCCGGTTCCATTCTCCATGCCGGCAGGCGGCCCGCCGTTCGGCGTGCCATGCTGCGCGCCGACACTGATCCCGTCATCCGGGTCGGGTAACGCCGACATGACTGTTCTGCCGAGGATCGCTGATCGTCTGCTGCGCGAATTTGCCGCTGCCCTTGCGGATGACGATGATGATGTCGGCCTGCCGCCACAGTACCGGTTGGAAGCGGCCCCAGGTATCGAGCGCGCTTTCGACGTCCCGCAGCGCTACTTGGTTTGCATTCGGGTCTTCCCCGTTGATCCCAGCCTGCGGGTCGATGATCACCGCGACCGTGTGCGCTTGAAGGATGTAGGTCGGAAACTGCAGGTTGGCGTTCTTCGCAGAGGCTCAAGTCGAAAGCAGGCCTGCCAACATCGGGATCGCCAGAGACTTAAATGCTTGCTTTCGCATGAGGATCTCCGATCCTGCTTACCGCGGACCCATCATATCCCTGCGCAGGACGACATCACCACACCACGGGAACGGCCTTCGACCGCCGGATAGCTTTATCCCTGGTGATCAAGGGCACACCCCGATCGAGAGCAGTGGCCCCGATCAAGCGATCCATCGGGTCGGCAGGATAGCTGGCCGGAAGCCGTGCAGCCAGGATCGCAATAGCTGCCGTGATGGGTAAGACGATGAAGTTCGCTTCCACTTCAGCCAGGAACGGCTCGATCGGCGTTGCCAGGGGGAGCCGCTGATTTTCTGACAGCCATGCCAGTTCATGCAACGTCATACCTGAGATGGCGACGCCTCCCGAGCTGCGGGCCGCAACGATTGCGTCATTGGCAGCCCGCGACAGTTGCGCAGTCGCACCGGCTAGCCAGATCACCACGCAGGTGTCGGCCAGGATCACTTCAGGCGTTTCCAGTCGCTCAAGGGAATCCTTATTTCCTCGATATCCTCAGGGACCGTGATCTTGCCCTTGTAGAAGCCGAAGATAGGGTCGGTCTCTTCCTCGATCGGGACGAGCCTGGCGACGGGCTTGCCGTTTTTGGTGATGGTGACCGGCTCGCGCTTGGCCTGGACCTCATCCATGATGGCCAGGCACTTCGCTTTGAATGCTCCCGCGGCTATGGTTTGCATGTGAGCCTCACTATGGTCATTGTACCATGGTCATAAGCTAGGTGAGTGTCATCCTGAGCGCAGCGGCAAATCCGACGACCTGCGACTGACTTCGACCTCCGCAACGGGAACCTTCCCCGGTCCTCGGATGTCCAACATCCTGTGAACCCACGCCGCGCTCTGTTCGGCCTCTACGCTCTCGCCTTCCTCATGCCCGTCGGGTGCCCGCAAGCCATTGTGACTACTGCGCCGCAGACCCCTGCCGATGACCGTAGCTTTTATCTCCATCAGCCGGTTTACCACCCGGAAGCTCTCTCCGGGATCTGGCAACTGTCGGATGGTAGTGGCGGCGCGGTTGGCATCCAACTCATACTCGACACGATGGTGCCTGGTGATGAAGACCCACCCGTGTGGACTCCGCAATCCTGGGAAAACCTCACCGTCGGCATCTTTCAAAGCCTTGGACCGGAAATCCAGTTGGGAGAGGAGAACTACTTCACTGATTCGCTCCGTGGCGGCAGCGTACATCTCACTGGCGGTCGACTGCAGCTGCATTCTGCCTCTGACAGAAAGGGAGACCTATCTTTCGATCTCGACCTCTTGCACCAGCCTGGCGGCTGCTGGCACGGCCGTTTTCATCGCGGCAGCTTCGACCGCGCAGTCACACTCTGCCGACCGACACCGGGAGACACCCTAGCGCAAAGCCCGTTAGTCGGCACCTGGTCGAGCGACCATGCGGGCCGCTGCATTCACATATCTCAGACAGGTCCGGGCACGTTCACCGGCTGGTCGGACGCGCTCCAAATACCGGGCCACCTGCTATTTGGACCTGACGTTCGAGGTCCGCATCAGCTCTATCAGACATACGGCGACCTAGCAAAGGTCGATCTCGCAAACAAAACAGCGGTCTCACTCGAATTTAACGCCTACGATGCCGGGTGCTGCTCTCACCTGTTTGTCGGAAGACTCTCCACGACTGGATCTAGTATTCGGGGAAACTTCCCGTGGGGTGCCACGGTCTGGACCAAAGTACATGGAGAATCCTGTGTTAATCCCGCGACTCTCCACAGAGCCCAGCCGCTGCCCTGCCCACCTCGCAAAAACTAGCGCGCACATTGAAGCGACCGCCTGGTTCTTTGCTCGGGCTAACTTCTCGCTCTCCCGCATAGTTTCACTAATTCTGGTACTCACTTTGCATAAGTATCTCGGAGGCCTACATAAGCTGTCCTAAGTAATTTCGAAAATATCCGTAGCATTCGCAGCCCGCATCTGCGCCTTTTCCGCGACCGCCCTGGCTATTTCATAGAACTTGCTCGCCCAGGGCGAATCCTTACCCGCAAGCGCCACCGGCATTCCGCGATCCCCGCCTTCCCGGATCGCTGGGTCGAGTTCAATCGAGCCCAGGAACGGCACGCTGAACTGCCGTGCTGTCCGCTCGGCGCCGCCCTTCGAGAAAATGTCGATCTCCTTGCGGCAATGCGGGCAGGTGAAGTGGCTCATGTTTTCAACAATCCCGAGCACGTCGACATTTACCTGGTGGAACATCTCCAGAGCTTTCCGCGCGTCTTGCAAGGCCACGTCCGACGGCGTCGAGACCACGACGGCGCCGGTGAGCGGCACCGTTTGCACCAGCGAGATCACCACGTCACCCGTCCCCGGCGGCAGGTCGATGATCAGGAAGTCGAGCTCGCCCCACTCCACCTGCTGCAGGAACTGGCGAATGATCTGGTGCAGCATCGGCCCGCGCATCACCAGCGGTTTGTCTCCGGGGGAGATGAGCCCCACCGAAATCACTTTCACCCCGTGCGCAAGGTTGGGCACGATCTGGTTGTTCGGGCGGATCGCCGGCTGCGTGGTGGTTCCGAACATCAGCGGCACGTTGGGGCCGTAGATATCTGCGTCGACGATGCCGGTGCGGAAGCCGAGCTTCGCGAGCGCAATGGCCAAGTTGACGGCGAGCGTGGTCTTACCGACGCCCCCCTTGCCGGAGCCGACAGCGATGATGTGGGCGACGCCGGGCAGTGCGGACGGCGGCGGTGGGGTCTGGGCGTGGGCCATGGTGTATTGCTCCTCTTCTGCGACTACGATCGCGCCGGCCGCTCGGAGAAAAGCAGATCCTTCGCTACGCTCAGGATGACATATTCGCCCGCTTGAACGGCTGGGCCGCGGCGTGGAGAGCCTATGGCGCGGGTTTGGTGCGTTTGTGTGCGAGCTCGGCCTGCCGCAGCTCTCGCCTGCGCCCGGCGGCCGCATAGCGCCGCTGCTGCTCGTCTGTCTCCGCGATTAGGCACGGCACTGGCACCGGTTTTCCCTGCTCGCTCACAGCCACAAACGTCAGGTAGGCGGACGCAACGTGCCGGTGCGTTCCCTGGACCATGTTCTCCGCCCAGACCTTGACCCCGACCTCAACCGAGGTCCGGAAGGCCCGGTTCATTGACGACTTCAGGATCAGCAGGTCCCCTACATGCACCGGCGCGATAAAGTCGATGTGATCCATGGAGGCGGTTACCACATGGCTGCGCGAGTGCCGGTAGGCGGCCATCGCGCCGACCAGGTCAATAAAGTGCATCAGTCGTCCACCCAGCAGATTGCCGAGGGTGTTCGTGTCATTCGGCAGGATCAGCTCCGTGCTCTCCGATTGCGACTCGGCGACGGTGCGGAGAGCCGGAATGGCAGGCGGGTCTTCTGGCATGGGCGTGAGCCACCAGTTTAATACGCACGGAATCGGACGGGGCCGCTCGCGCGTCTAGTAGGAGGTGGACAACGTAGCAATGGACAAATCAGCAATGCTAAAGGAAATCCTGGCGCAGAATCCGACCGACGCGTTCGCCCGCTACGGGCTGGCAATGGAGTACTCAAGCGGCGGCCGGACTGACGAAGCACTGGGGGAGTTTGCCCTGCTGCTGGACGCGCACCCGGATTATGTGCCCGGCTATTTCATGGCGGCGCAAACGCTCGCCAGAGCGGGGCGCATTGAGCCCGCCAGGGCCCGACTGGAAGAAGGCATCGCCGCTGCGCAGCGCACCGGCAATCAGCACGCCCTGGGGGAGATGGAAGCTATGCTCGACGACCTGAATGCGCAGTTCTAGAGTGCAAGGCAGGGTACCCGGCGTCGCGGTACGCTGAGAGGATCAGTGTCGAGAGAACTTACAGAACGCCTCTCGGCTGAAAGGCACGGCTGCGATGAAGATCCCATTGTTCCCGCTGGATGTGGTGCTCTTTCCTGGCGCTCCGCTCCCGCTCCATATTTTTGAGGAGCGATATCGCGAAATGATGGGCGAGTGCCTGGAGAACGAAGCCGAATTTGGGGTTGTGCGCGCCCAGCATGGCGGCCTGGCGGTGATCGGCTGCACCGCGGGCATCGCCCGGGTGCTCGAGCGTTACCCGGACGGCCAGTTCGACGTGTTGTGCGAGGGACGGCGGCGATTTGAGATCGAGCAGCTGGACAATTCGCGCAGCTTCCTCCAGGCAGAGGTCGACTTCTTTGAGGACGACGCGCCGCTGGATTCAAGCCGTGATCAGCGTGCGGCCTGCGTCGCACTGCATGTTGAGGTGATGAAGCTGGCCGGGGCCGGGCAGCTTTCCTATTCAGTGGACCTCGATCGCGAAGTATCCTTTCAGCTCGCATGGGAGCTGCCGGCGGACCTTGGCTTTAAGCAGCAACTGCTCACGAACCGCTCTGATCGGGAGCGCACCTCGTTGCTGGTCAAGTTTTATGAAGTCATGCTGCCCAAGCTACACCGCGGAATGGGCGCACGCACACACAGCCAAAACGGCCATGGTCCAGTGATGTAGAGCCTGCTCACCGTGGGTTTACTCTTGAGTCAGAACCAGTATCACAGGAGAGCAGAATGAGTGTTTCCCCCCGGACCCTCCCGCAAAGCTTGGGTGAGCTGCGCGCCGACAAGCAGTACAGCGCTCAGCGGCTCGAGCATCGCACGGTGAAGGAGGAGCTGCGCGAGAACCTGATCGTGCGCCTCAAATCCGGCGAGACAATTTTTCCGGGCATCGTCGGGTATGAAGACACCGTTGTTCCGCAGATCGTCAACGCCGTATTGTCTAAGCACAACTTCATCCTCCTGGGACTGCGCGGCCAGGCGAAAAGCCGGATTCTGCGCGCGCTTACCGGCCTGCTCGACGAGTGGACACCCTACATCGCGGGCTCCGAGCTTCGCGACAATCCTTATAAACCGATCTCGCGCTTCAGCCGCGAGTTGATCTCGGAGCGCGGCGAAGATACACCGATCGCCTGGATGTCTCGCGCGGACCGCTACGTCGAAAAACTGGCTACACCAGATGTGACCGTGGCCGACCTGGTCGGCGATCTCGACCCCATCAAGGCAGCGCGTTCCGGTAAGGATTTGTCGAATGAGCTGACCATGCATTATGGTCTGCTGCCGCGCGCCAATCGTGGAATCTTCGCGATTAACGAGGTTCCCGACTTAGCCGGGAAAATTCAGGTTGCGCTGTTTAACATCATGCAGGAAGGCGATGTCCAGATTAAGGGCTACCCGGTGCGGCTTGAGCTTGATGTTGCGATCGTCTTCAGCGCCAATCCTGAGGACTATACCGCGCGCGGCAAGATCGTCACGCCGCTTAAAGACCGTATTGGCTCTGAAATTCGGACGCATTATCCGGAAACGCTGGAAGAAGGCATTGCGATCACCGAGCAGGAAGCATGGGCGGACGCGCGCGGCGTCGGCACTCTCGACGTGCCGCAGTATATGCGCGAGATCGTCGAGCAGGTGGCCTTTACAGCGCGCGGCGACAAGCGTGTAGATAAGCGCAGCGGCGTCTCCCAGCGGCTGCCTATCTCAACCATGGAGCTGGTCATCTCGAATGCGGAGCGTCGCGCGATCGTGCACGGCGAACCTCTGGTCGTACCGCGCATCGGCGACCTGTTCGCTGCCATGCCCGGCATCACCGGAAAGATCGAGCTTGAGTATGAGGGAGAGATGAAGGGCGCGGACGTGGTCGTTCGAGAGCTTATTCGAAGCGCCCTGGGGACCATCTACAGCCGCTACTTTGCAGATACGAACACGCAGCAGATTGAACAATGGTTCAACCTGGGCGGATCGCTTAAGGTCGAGGATACGCAGACCTCGGCCTCAATCATGCATGAGCTGGTGCAGATTCAGGGCTTATTTGACAAGCTTTCTCCGCTGGGTATTTCAGCCAAGGATGATCCGGCGCGGGTGGTCGGCGCGACCGAGTTTCTGCTGGAGGGGATGGTTTCGCATCGCAAACTCAGCCGCAATGAAGAACGAGGCTTCTCTGCGGGAGACAAGCAGCGCCGCCAGGAACGCAGCGAAAGCGCGGTGAGCGAGGAGCAGCAGTATGAAGCGTGGCAGTCGCGGCGTTCCCGTAAAGGCGGCTTGAACTAACTGCGTCCAATGACGCCAAGAAGAGGCTACGCAGGCAGGAGCCTCTTCCTAGTTTTTGGCAGATCACTTAGATAAAGCCCAGGTTCTGATTGGAGAAGTTCGACAGTCCAGGCAGTATCGCCGGCAGCGCCGCGCTGGGTACACCAAACCACGAGGCCAGCGTCGCCGCGTACTGCGACAGCGAGGTGGACGGCAGCCAGCGACCGGTGCCGTCCAGATCATCCGGGCCGTTGAGCTGCAGGCTGGGAAAGGTGCCGTACAGCTGACCGTTCTTAACGGCGCCGCCAACCACAAAGTGGTGGCCGCCCCATGCATGATCTGTTCCCGCGGAGCCGTTATACTGGAGCGTCCGAGCGAAATCGGAAGCCGTGAACAAGGTGACATTGGGGAACACGCCTAGTTCCTGCATTGCCTGGCTGAAGACTTCGACCGCCTGGTCCAACTGGCTGAATAATGTGGGTTGCGAAGCACTTTGGTCCGCGTGCGTATCAAAGCCGCCGGCGTTGATAAAGAAGATTTGCCGACTTGCGCCAATCTGTTGCCGCAGCTGAATCATGGTAGCAATGGTAACCAGTGCGGGAGACATCGGGTTCGACGAAGGGAATATTGTCTTCAGCGGGGTCGCACTTTGAAGAACATTGTTAAAGAAGGCGTTGTACTCGAAGGAATGCTGGTAGATCTGCTCGTCTGCCTGCAGAAGATTCACGCCGTTATTGAACGTGATTAGTTGCTGCATGGCGGTCAGCCGCGCCGGACAAGAGTTATTAGCCGAGCACCAGAAGCCCGCCGGTTGACTGTTGGCTGAAGCGGTGAATGGGGCAGTCGATTTACCAAGGCCGAAGTTGGTCGCAGGTCCGAGCAGCGTCACCATGGGTAGGTTGGAGGAGTTGTACCGGGAGGTAAGTGTGTCTGCAACCATCCCTCCCCATCCGGGCCCTGTTCCATTGACATAACTGCCGGACTCCCATGCCTGCTGCTGATCCTCGTGAGACATAAGCGCCGGAGGAAGTGCTACCGAAGCGCTCTGGTATTGCGCCATGGTTGTCGGCTGCACCAGCGGGCCTACGTTTGCAATCATCGCGGCGCTGCCTGCGAGCACCGCACGCTGCAGATTTACGAACGCGGGATGGAGGGCATAAGGAACACTGCTCAATGGCAAGAGGCTGGACTGGCTTAGAGCGAGCGATCCCCGAGCCTGCTGATAGTAGGAGAACTGCCTGCTCTCCAAAGGCAGCAGCAGGTTATTCGAGTCGTTGCCGCCGCGAAGAAACAGACAAACCAGCGCCTTATAGTCTGTAGACGATGAGCTTTGCGCAAGTTGCGCAAAGGCGCGCAACGGCGATGTTCCTCGAAGGTGAGCGAGCGCACCCCATGATGCAGCCTTAAGAAAATGCCTGCGATCCATTCCGTTCTCCTCGTACTTATTCGTGACTGGGCAGCAACACCCTTTAATGTTCAGTCGGCGCGCTAGATGGCAACCCGATATTCAGGAGAAGTGATGATCAGGTACACCGCATTGCGCGTCATCGTAGCGGGATCCAGACCACTTATCGCTGTCACGATGGTCGACCTCATCTGTACAGTCATAGTTCCGTGCAGCAGGAGCGCGTTCAGCAAGTCCACCAGACTGCCCGGACCCTGGGACGCTGCGACTTTGCCCAGCGAGCTGGTAGCCGAAAGATCAAGGTTCATCTCGTTTGCAGGGGTCCAGTCCCAATGGTTGTCGATCATGTCCTGCGCGTGCAATGCCATCAGGGAGATGCTGTTTGTATTTTCCAGCTGGAATTCAGGAGCAAACAGAGTCGAGTTACTCAGAGTGTTGTTCGGCGAGAAGTAGCTGAAAACGCTAGCCGGCTGGTGGTGAGGCTCTCCCAGATCGGCCAGCCAGAGGTCGAACACTCCTCGATATAAGCCGACATAGGGCAGCCTGGTACCCGATGTTGCTTGCGTCGCTCGTAACACGGCCGCCCACCAGAGGATCGGTTCTTTCAGATGTCCTGTATTCGGATCAGGAACTCCGCCTGCATCATCCACGCGCGCTTCCGGGTCCAGCAGAAGTGCAGGTATAACGGCACTCATATTGCCGCGTGTACCCGATCCATCATCGATGAAAACAGCAGCTACGCGAGCGATGTATTGCGGGCTTGGATTGCTCTTCACCAGATACTGAATAAGCCGGCGACATACAAAAGGCGGCAGCGAAGGATCCTGAAACACGTTTTGCAGAGCCGCCGCGATGTCAGCTCTTGTATCCTGGCCGGAAGGCAACGTTTGTCCACGCAGCAGGGTCTTGGCTCTCGTATCGTGAAGATTATCGAGGGGGACCATCTCACATCCCTGCCCCGGCGGGTCTGGCCACCAGTAGAAGTTCTGACTGCTTGGAGTGCTGCAGTCATCTCGTGCAAAAGTAAGTCCGGTGTACGCGCGGGCGAAGTTTTGCACGACGGCAGGAGTGTAGTTCGGTATAGGATTTCCGTTCGCATCTAATTGGAGGGAACCATCCTGGTTAAGTGCGACGGTGCCTATGCTAAACAATTGCAGGAACTCGCGGCCATAGTTTTCATCTGCGTGGCCTCCGCTCATGGCTGCGCTACTGTTGGCCGAATTTAAGTAAGTTCCCATGGCGGGCTGATAGGTAATATCGGTCATAAGCTGGTACCAATTTCCAAACGCATCCTTTGAAAGCGTGTTGAAATAGGCAGGCATATAACGTCCGTCGACTCCACTTTCAGAAACGACAAAGAGCTTGCTTAGAGCAAATGCGACGCGCTGCCGCAGCTGGTCCGGCGCCCACAAGGCGTTTTGCCACCACCATGCCTCGGGGTAGCAGGTCCAGAAAGAGCTGCAGTCTGCAATGCCGAAGGTGCCTGCAGGCACCTTGTTGGGCATGAGGGTTGGCGGCATCTTGAGTTGTTCGTTCACATACCCTGAAACACCCACCTGTTCAACATGGAGGATCTCGTCCGTGGTCGGGCCGAAGGATGCCTGGTCAAGGATGCGGCCGGCCGCCAGTAGACTAGTCGATGTCTGGGAAGCGTAAGTAGTAGCCGAACCCTGCTGGGCTAAGATCGTGGATTGTTGTCCGAGTCCTAAGAACCAGGTAAACAGGAAAATGCCGAAGAGCAAGTTGTTGCTCCGTGAAAAATGTCTCACGCGCATAGGAGAATGACCCTCTCTCCCTGCAACATACCGCACACTTATCTGAAATTTCGCAAGTCCTTCAGCTTTTAATACGGGCCCTGGCATCCTTACGCAAAAGCAGAACATCCTACCGCCGGTCTTTGAAGGAATGACACAATTCGTTAGTCAGTCGAGAGTACCTTTGTACTTCGGGAAAGGTCGACGTACTTCGCCACTCCTGGAGCTACGCCGTGCCTGTGACATATCCACTCCGGACCGCTTGAATAGCCTGAGTTGCCGAGAGCGCCGGGCTGGCAGACAATGGGGCTATGAAGCGTGTCCGCTATACCAAGTACAACGGTGATCTTGCGCAAGAGTTGGATATGGAGGATCTCCTCGATGCCCTCTCGGACTACCTGCTTGACTCTGGTTTTCAGAACCCCATGATGCGATTTCAGGATCTCGATCAGACGATGGAGGACCTTAAGGAAGCGCTGCGGCGAGCAATCGAGTCTGGAGAGCTCTTCGACAAGGAGACCCAGGAGAAGATCGACCAGCTTGAAGCCGAGGGCAAGCTCGATCAGTTCATCGACCGGCTGATGGAGCGCATGGAACGCGAGAACTACATCCAGGCGCAGGATCAGGGCCCTGGAGGTAAAGCCGGCAACGGGGACGGAGAAGCCCGGTTCGAGGTGACGGACAAGAGCCTGGATTTTCTCGGCTTCAAGACTTTGCGCGATCTGCTTGGCTCGCTTGGCAAAGCCAGCGCCGGCCGCCATGATACCCGCCACTGGGCGACCGGGGTCGAGGCTAGCGGAGCTTCCAAACCGTACGAGTTTGGGGACACGCTCAACCTGGACACGACAGCGACCTTGTCAGCAGCGATTGCGCGCCAGGGTGCGAGTCTGCCGCTTGACTTTGAGTATGCCGATCTACAGGTCCACCAGTCCGAATATCAAAGTTCCTGCGCAACTGTCGTGATGCTGGATTGCTCGCATTCGATGATTCTTTATGGAGAAGACCGGTTTACCCCGGCGAAGCGAGTGGCGATGGCGCTCTCGCACCTGATCCGGACGCAGTATCCGGCGGACTCGCTGTCGCTGGTGCTTTTTCACGACTCAGCTGAGGAGTTGCCGATCTCGCAGCTGCCCAGGGTCAAGGTTGGCCCACACTACACCAACACACGCGAAGGATTGCGCCTGTCACGGCGTATTCTCGAGCGCCAGCGCAAGGACATGAAACAGATCGTCATGATCACGGACGGCAAACCCTCCGCTCTGACGCTTCCGGATGGGCGCATTTACAAGAATGCGTTTGGGCTGGACCCGCTGGTGGTGGCCGAGACACTGGAGGAGGTCAATCGCTGCAAGCGATCCAACGTGATGATCAACACCTTCATGCTCGCCTCAGACTACGGCTTGATCCAGTTCGTGCAGAAGGTGACGCAGATGTGCCGCGGTAAGGCCTACTTCACCACGCCCGATACGCTGGGCGAGTACCTGCTGATGGACTACATGTCCCGAAAGATGAAGACCGTCCACTAGGCATCGAGCTTGCATCTTCAGCTCAAACGGGTTCCCTAGGCGGGAGGGCTGGGCTGGATCAGCCGTCCTGCCGGAGAGAGCGCGCAGAGGCCACCGCCGCGCCCGCCCCTAAAATGGCTTACGCCTGAGCCTGCGCTCCCGATCGCTCCAGCCGGGTCCGCAGATTTGCGGCCAGCTCGGCGACAGTCTGCAGCTTGGCGGTGAGAGGCGCGGATACCAGCGGTTCCGCAAGCGCGAGTTGCGAGTGGAGCAGCAGGCCGGTAACGGTGTCGCGCAGTTCGTTCTCGATGGCGGTGGTGGCGGCGCGCATGGCAAGCGCCTGCTCATGGTCCCGTCGGCCCAGGGCGGCGCGCACCTCGCGGATCAGCCGGTTGGTGCCCGAAATCGCAAAATTGATCTGCAACGGAATCGCGAAGCCCGCCTGCTTCCAGAGCAGATCGGCGCCCTCGGGGCTGGCCTCGGCCACCGGCTCGTCGATGACCACGATAGTGTACTCCTTGCGGCGCAGAGCGGCCATGCCTTCTCGACGGCTGGGAGCGACCTCGACCGGGAAACCAAGCTGCTTCGACAGGCTGGCGGCGCAGTGTTCGGCGCCTGAAATGGCGGTGATGATCAATGCGCTCTGCATGGTGAAGGGCTCCTGTATCCGGTGCTAGGCACCCAGCATCTGGTCGCCTATGTTGTACTCCTTGAGCTTGCGGTACAGCGTCGTCTTCCCGATACCAAGGAGCCGGGCTGCCTGGAGCTTGTCGCCGCCGAGACGGCGTATGGTGTCGAGGATGGCTTGCTTTTCCATCTCTGCGAGGGAGGTGACGCCCGGCTCCGCCGTCTGGGCTCCTGCCGCATTCAGCGTCTGCCGCAGAGGAGCCGCCAGCCGTCGCTGGTGCATGTGGAAATCCTGGAGCTGGGTGGGTAGATCGCCCAGTTGCACCGTGTCGCCGGAAGCAAAGGAGCAGGCGCGCTCCAGCGCATTCTCGAGTTCGCGAACGTTTCCGGGCCAGTCATACTCAGCAAGCACGCGAAGCGCGTCGTCGCCCAGCAGAAACTTCTTGCCGTACTCCTTACCGATCCGATCAAGGAAGTGCGCGGCCAGAAGCGGGATATCCGGCCGACGCTCGCGCAGAGGGGGAATTCTCAGGTTCACGACATTCAACCTATAGAAGAGGTCCTTGCGGAATCGTCCCTGCTCGACCATCGCGGTCAGGTCGCGGTTGGTGGCGGCAAGAATACGAGCGCGGATCGGCACGCGGTGGCTGGCACCGACCGGGCGAACCTCTCTCTCCTGCAAAGCGCGGAGCAGTTTCGCCTGCAGGTCGAGGGGCAGTTCGCCGATCTCATCGAGGAAGACGGTTCCATCCTCGGCCGCAACCAGCAGGCCGTCCTTGTTCCGGTTTGCCCCGGTAAACGCACCCTTTACGTACCCGAACAGCTCGCTCTCGACCAGGGTCGGCACCAGCGACCCGCAGTCGACCGGCAGGAATGGCTTCTGCGCGGAGGGTCCGTTACTGTGAATGGAGCGCGCGACCAGCTCCTTGCCGGTGCCACTCTCGCCCAGGATCATGACCGCGTGCGTCGATTGCGCGACCTTGGAAAGTATGCGGTAGAGCTTGTCCATCTCCGGGCTCTGGCCAACGATGGTGCCTAGATTCTGTTGCGTACGCAGTCGCTCGCGAAGGCTACGACTTGCGGAGTCAAGATCCCGCCGGGCCGCTGCACGCACCAGCACCTGCGCCAGCTCATCCATGGCGAAAGGCTTGGTCAGGTAGTCCGTGGCTCCGGTGCGCATCACCTCGACCGCGGAGGTAACTGTCGCAAAGGCGGTCATGACGATGACCGAGGTCTGGGGGTGGAGCGTTTTGACTTCTTCGAGCAGGTCTATGCCCGCGCCGGTCGGACTTTTCAGGTCAAGTAGCAACACGTCGGTAGAGTTGCCGCGCAGGTAGGCCCGCGCTGCGTCCACGGATTCCACTGAATGCGGGATGAAACCCTGGGCAGATGTAATCTCGCTGAGCGCGGAACGCACTGCCGCGTCTTCATCGAGAATCAACACATGCATCTTGCCGGGCGCGGATGAGGCCATAGAGGTATCTTTCGGAATCTACAGGCCCATTATCGACATCCTTCCGCATTCGGAACAGTTACGGAAGTTCATCCGCTACTCCGCTCCTCTCTCAGCTATCGTGCCCGCCCGCGCCTGGCGGGTCAGAGGCATGGCAGCTTGACCTCAAACGTGGTTCCTTTTCCGAGTGCAGAGATGACCCGGATCGAGCCGCCCCTCGACTCAACCAGGCCGCGCACGATGGCAAGGCCGAGTCCATGATGGTCGGAGGCGGGCCACCAGGCTCGCGCTTTTTTGCTGGTGAAGCCTGCCTGGAATATCTGTCCGAGCGCGTGTGCCGGAATGCCGGGGCCGTTGTCCTTCACTTGCAGGCAGATCGACTTGCGCGTACCAAGCCGCGGACCCTGACGAACCGAGATGCTTACTTCACCCCCGTTCGGCATCGCTTCGCTCGAGTTCTTGACCATGTTCATCAGCACCCGGGTCATCTCCTCCCCGGAGAGTGGGCATGCGCCGACGCTTCGCTCGCGCGTTACCCGCACCTTTACCAGCGGACCTGCAATGGCGGAAAGCAGCTGCGCGCAGTCTTCGACCATCGCGCCGGCATCGATGTCAGCCGAGGCTTCATCCTTTACCGGTGCATAGGAGCGGTTCAGTCGCGGACGAAGCGGTTCCCGCACGAAGGTCGCCTCCGCAACACTTAAGCCGGGATCGCGAGAAGGGCGCTTTGCCTCGCCGTCCCCAAGGTTTGCCATTCTGCCGATGAGAATCATTGCCGTGTCCTTGACCGCGCGGAGATCCTCGGCGTAGCGCTCAAACTGAGGAGCAAGTACCCCAGGCTCGGCCAGCAGGTCGGCAAGCAGTCCCAGCGATGCCATCGCGTTGCGGGCATCATGGGCAAGCGCATCCCGCTCGCTCACGGCGGGCGGCGCGGTCGCTACCACCGGGACCGGACGCCGCAAGGAAGCGATGTCAAAGGGCAGCTCTTCTGTCTCAGCCATAGAGAGTTCCGACAGGCCGGCTGGAAGAGTGCCGCCTTGCGGACGTTGAAAGGGCAATAGGTTGGTGTGGGTATGTTCGACTGAGTGCATGGATCGTGTCCCCCTTGAGAGCTCCACCGGTTCGCTGCTTCTCCCACTGGCAAATGGAGGACCATCCAGGTACGAGCTGCTAACCTACTCAGCCTGATCGGCTTAGCCGTCGGCGACTCCAGTTCCCCTGGACGGGCCCGCCCTGCGGGCGGCTCCCAAAACGGAACGAGCGAAGACGCATTTCCCTCGAACTTCAACAATCTTCAGGGCTTACCCTGCTGTCCCGCGAAGAGACTCTGCCACCCTGGTTCCCGTTCCGGGCGCCTGGACGCTCTACAATGGGGCAGATGAGCGAAGTCGATCCGGTTTTTTTTCGAGCCAATGGGCGAAAAGCCAACGCTTTACGTCCTTTTCGGCTGGTTCCCGATTACGTTGGTACTGCGGAGGGCTCGGTCCTGATTGAAGTGGGGCAGACCCGCGTACTCTGCAACGCAACCGTTGAGAGCGGTGTGCCTGCCTGGATGCGTAACCAGGGCCGAGGCTGGGTGACCGCGGAATATGGCATGCTGCCCCGGGCGACCCTCACCCGCACGGCGCGCGAGGCCGAACGCGGGAAGGTAGGCGGCCGCACTCACGAGATCCAGCGACTGATCGGGCGATCGCTGCGCGCGGCAGTAGACATGGTCGCCCTCGGCGAGCGAACCGTGATCCTGGACTGCGACGTACTTCAGGCCGATGGCGGAACGCGCACGGCGGCGATCACGGGGGCGTGTGCTGCACTTGGGTTGGCACTCAAGCGGCTGGTCTCGGCAGGCACGCTGAAGCAGTCTCCGCTGGTCGGCCTGGTAGCCGCCACCAGCGTCGGCATCGTCGAGGGAGTGACCCTGCTCGATCTTGCCTACGAAGAGGATTCTCACGCCGAGGTGGACATGAATATAGTGATGGGCGAAAAGGGGGGGCTGATTGAGGTGCAGGCAACGGCGGAACGAAAGCCCTTTTCGCGCGACCGAATGCTGGAGATGATGGACTATGCCGGCCGGGGAATACAAGAGCTGATGGCGGCGCAGCGGGCGCTGCTAGTCCCGGCCTGAAATTTATCGACGGCCAACCCATCTGCGACCGAAGCGGGTAGGATGGTACGCGCAGACATAACCACGAGGAGAGACCACGATGTTGACGAAGCTCACCCCCGGCAAACTGGCGGGTATGAAGGCAGTATCGAACGAGCGGGGTGTGATCGCCGCGGCGGCCATGGACCAGCGCGGCTCGCTCAAGAAGACCATAGCGAAGGAAAAGGGCGTCTCGGACGTACCGGACTCAGCCTTGATTGAGTTCAAGGAGATGGTCACCGAAGTGCTGTGCCGCTATGCATCCGCTATCCTGCTTGATCCGGAGTACGGGCTGCCCGCCACCCACAAGCGCCACGAAGCAGGACTACTGCTGGCCTACGAGAAGACCGGCTACGATGCGGCGACTCCTGGGCGGCTACCCGACCTCCTCAACCAGTGGTCTGTTCGCCGCCTCAAGGAGGCGGGCGCCGACTGCATCAAGATCCTGCTCTACTACACGCCATTTGAGGACTCGGTTATCAATGACGGCAAGCAGGCCTTCATCGAGCGCATTGGCGACGAGTGTCGCTTTCACGACATTCCCTTCTTCCTGGAGTTCGTCGGCTATGACGTGCACGGCGAAGACGAAAAGGGTCTGGCTTACGCCAAGCGCAAGCCGTCGATCGTGATGGGCGCCATGGAAGAGTTCGGCAAGGAAAAGTACGGTGTCGACGTGCTCAAGGTCGAGGTGCCGGTCCAGATGCAGTTCGTCGGCGGCACCCAGGCGTTCAAGGGCGAGCAGGCCTACTCCCGCGCCGAGGCGCTCGAACACTTCCGCATGGCCGCCTCTTCCACGCACAAGCCGTTCATTTACCTGTCGGCAGGAGTCACCAACGCGATGTTTATCGAGACGCTTGAGCTCGCGGCTGAGAGCGGCACCACCTTCAACGGCGTACTTTGCGGGCGCGCGACCTGGGCGGACGGCGTTTCGATCTACGCCAAGCAGGGCGGCGCGGCCTTCATGCAGTGGCTGGAGACGCAGGGCGTTGAAAACATCCAGAACGTCAATAAGGCGCTCGAGCATGCGAGCTCCTGGCATAAGAAGATCGACATGGAGGCGTAAGTCGCAGATGAGCTGGTCGCGGCGTGCCACATCATTGCCGCTGCGACCAGGATTATCAACGTTCGAGTGACTAGAATTCTCTCCGCGGCACAAACAGTTGCCGGCTCGCTCTCATGGAACTCCTTTGCGATCTGTCGGCACCGGTAGGCTTTTCGAGCAGAAGCCAGATGGCGCGGATTATTTCCGAACGTTGGTTCCTTGGCAACGGTTACTGCTTGGCCTGTGACTCCGAATCCTTAACACAGACTCGCGCCAACACTCAATCAACTGACTTCGTCTGCAGCTGCTGCAATCATGGCTATGAGCTGAAGAGCTTTCTTAGGCGTCCAGTAACGAACCTTGCTGACGGCGCTTATCAGAGCCTGCTCCGACGGATAGAGGAAAAGACTGCGCCGACACTCGTTCTGCTGCAGCGAAGCGCCGACTGGCACGTAGAAAACTTATCCGCCCTTCACTCGCTCTTTCTAAGTTCAAATACCATCGAGCAGCGCAAGCCTCTGGCAGCCACCGCTCGCCGAGCGGGGTGGGTGGGGTGCAACGTTCGATTGGATCGACTCCCTGTTGAAGCTGAAGTCACTATAGTCAAGGTCGGCAAGGTCCGGGCCCCTGAC
>CAXUND010000046.1:0-3560 GCA_964252445.1 uncultured Acidobacteriaceae bacterium
CCTCCGGCCCGCTGCCCTTGCCGCCGCCTGCCGCCGATCCGCGCAAGCGACCGCCATCGAAGCCCGGCGCGCTGACCCTGCAGCAGGCCGTCGACCTCGCGCAGGCGAAGAACCCCACCCTGCTTGCCGCGCGCCAGAACCTCTTCGGCATCAAGGCGCAGGAGATCCAGGCCGGGGTTCGCCAGAACCCGAACTTTACTCTGGCCGGGCAGGATGTGACGCTCACCTCGGGCGAAGGGAATCCAGCAGCCTTCGAGGCACAGGTCTCGCGACTGTTCGAGCGTGGGCAGAAGCGGCGCTGGCGGCTGGACATCGCTCGCTCCACCACCGACCAGTCCACCGCCCAGCTGCATGACCAGGAGCGGGCGACCACGCTCGCCGTGAAGCAGGCGTTTACCACCATGCTGGTGGCGAAGTCCGCGCTCGAGCTGTCACACGCCAACCTCGAACAGTTTCGCCGCGAGGTGGCTATCAACAACGAACGCTACAAGGCAGGAGACATCGGCAAGCTGGATTTTGAGCGGCTCGACCTGCAGCTGGCTCAGTTTGAGAGCGACCAGGCGAGTGCCGAGATCAACCTGGGCCAGGCCAGTGATCAGCTGCAGACGCTGATCGGCTTTGAGCGGCCCAGCACCGATCCATCTTCGGGCTTCGATATTACCGGCGAGATCGTTCCGCCAGCTGTCCTGGCGCAACTGCCCGAGCTCGATCAGCGCGCGCTCGATCGCCGACCCGATTACCAGGCCGCCCAGGCCGCAATCCGCGTCGCCGACGCGAACACCAAGCTTGCCTATGCCAACGGAACCACCGATCCGACGCTTGAAGGCGAGTACGACCGCATCGCTAACTACAACTCCGCCGGATTCAATGTGTCCATCCCGCTGCGTATCTTCGACCGCAACCAGGGCAATAAGGAGACGGCGAAATTTCAGGCGCAGGCTGCGCGCTTCTCCGAGATCGCCGCCAAGAATCAGGTCCTCTCCGATGTAGACCAGGCCTGGGTCGCCTATACAAAGTCTCGGGTGCTGGCCGCCCGCTACAACGACCATTACCTCGACGAGGCGACCGACGTGCTCGAGATCGCGCAGTTTGCCTATGAGCACGGTGGGATAGCGCTGATCGACTATCTCGATGCGCTGCGGGATTCGCGCGCAACCACTGCGGACGCGCTTGCGGCCTACGCTCAGACATGGCAGGCCATCCATCAGTTAAGCTACGTGACGGCGAGCGAAGTGGCGCCGTAACGAGGACGCGGAGATATAATTCGCCCGACAAAGAGGCAAAGGAAAAGACATGCCTTATCTCACCACCCCGGACGAAACCGAGATCTTTTATAACGACTGGGGCACGGGTCGCCCGGTCCTCCTTATACACGGCTGGCCTTTGAACAGCGATATGTGGGAGCACCAGGCTACGTTCCTGGTTGAGCACGGGCTTCGCGTGATTGCCTACGATCGCAGAGGCTTTGGCCGGTCGTCCCAGCCCTGGAACGGGTACGACTACTCCACCCTGGCCTCGGACCTTGACGCGCTGATCGAGAAGTTGCAGTTGCGCAGCGCGACCCTGGTGGGCTTTTCGATGGGCGGCGGAGAGGTGATCCGCTACCTCAGTCATTTCGGCGCGGCGCGCGTTTCAAAGGCAGTACTGGTGGCAGCGGTGCCGCCCTATCTGCTCAAGACCGACGACAATCCAACCGGCATTCCAGCCCAGGTCTTTGAGGGGCTAGAGGAGCAGATCCGCAAGGACCGCGCACAGGCTCTCTACGACTTGTGGCCGAAGTACTACGCGCGTACCGCTTTCAGGCACACGGTCTCGGAGCCGGTGATTGAGTGGACGCAGTCGATGGCCTTGATGGGCTCGCTGCGGGCGACGCTGGCGGCGGCAAAAGCCTGGTCCACAACCGACTTCCGAGCCGAGATGGCGGGCATCACGGTCCCGATGCTGGTTATCCATGGGACCGGAGATGAGACTGTTCCCATTGCCATTTCGGGTCACAGGTCAGCCGCACTCCTGCCTAATGCGACCCTCTCCGAGTATGACGGCGAGCCTCACGGACTGGTGCTGACCGCAAGCGCCCGCCTCAACGAGGATCTGCTCCGGTTCATCACTGCAATCCCTGAGTAGGGTACCGGAGTCAGAGCGAAGGGCGGCCCGTGCCGACTCGCGACGCGACCTTCGCTTCGGCGTCGCAGCACCGTAGTACGCGGCACTGGATAGAGTGCTCTCCACCGAACGATGGATGCGCCGCGCGCAGCTCGGAGGATAGGCTAGAGGCGACGTCAAGATCCACGTGACCGAGCAACCTCGTCCGGTGGCTGACTGCATGATGCACACGGGTAAAGTAAAGCGGGGCGAATCACCTGAAGCACACTCGAGTCAGGCACCTGGGCCGCGCGGCTACCTTGGCAGCAGGGCTGGGTCTTCTTTCTGTGCTCGCTGCCTGCAAACGCGGGAACTCGGTGCCGCGACCTTCCACCGGGACGTATGACGCCTTTCTCTCTGCGTTCTACACGGGTACGGCAGGCCTGCAGGTTGGAGACGATGTCCGGGCCGAAGCGGGTTTGGCTGAAGCGGTTGCCCTGGCTCCCGGGGAGCCCGCCGCGTGGGTCAACTGGGGAGTCCTCGCCTTGCGGCAGCGCGCCTACGAGCAGGCTGCCGAACGTCTGGGACGTGCACACACCCTGGCCCCCCATAACAGCGAGGTCGACTACCTGCTGGGTGTGCTTGAAAGCGAGCGCGGAAACACCGGTGCGGCCATCAGCAGTTTGCAGTCCGCCTTCCACACCGATCCCCGAAACCTGCGCGCCGCCTACCAGCTCGCTGCTGAGATCGAGCGGCAAGGCGATCCGGCGGGCGAAGACCAGTTCATGCAGATCATGCGCCGGATACTCACGGTCGATCCGGGCAACGTCGCAGCGGAGCTGGAGTTGACGCGCGTAGCCGCAAAGACCGGAGACTTGGCTACATTGCGGACCATGGTCAGGCAAATCGCAAGCCAGGGGTCAGCCTGGCCCGCCGGTGTTGGGCAGCAGCTGTCGGCGCTTGAGGCAGCCGCGGATGGTCCGGAGCCGCGTGCAGCTGCTACACGCTCGATCTTTCTGCGCAATGTGCTGATGCAGGTCCCGAGTTTTCGAGACAGCCTCGCTAAGTTGAGACCGCAGCCGGGCGAGGGCGCGCAACCCGTGCTGCACCTGCTGGCGATGGAGACTCCGCCTTCAAAGCCGGCGTCCTCGGACCTGGCGCTGCGCTTCTCCGTCCAGCCCGCCGCGTGGCCGGGCTCTTGGACTTGGGTGGGAGCAGTCAGCCTCAACGGCGACGGCGCACCCGTGGTTGCAAGCGCAAACACGAAGCAGGTCAGGCTTGCCTCAGGCGCGACACTGCCGTTCCCGGGCGGCGGCAGCAGGCTGACTCCCGAGAGCGTGCTGCCGATCGACTTCAACTACGACTTCAAGACCGACCTGGTGCTGGCGGGACCGAGCGGGGTCCGCCTGTTTCGTCAAGACTCGCCTCAGAGCTTCACCGACGTAAGCGCCGCGACCCGGCTGCCGTCGTCCATTCTC
>CAXUND010000046.1:3660-8593 GCA_964252445.1 uncultured Acidobacteriaceae bacterium
GCCTCAGAGCTTCACCGACGTAAGCGCCGCGACCCGGCTGCCGTCGTCCATTCTCGACGGGAGTTACACCGGAGCGTGGGCGCTCGACATCGAGGCTGACGGGGACCTGGACATCCTGCTGGCGAGCGCATCCGGTACGCCGATACTGCTGCGCAACAACGGCGACGGCACCTTCGCGGTCACGCACCCATTCGCGGGTGTGTCCGGCCTCGAACAGCTGGTCTGGGTTGACTTGGACGGTGACGGCAATCCCGACGCAGCCATGCTCGACAGCGCAAATCATCTTCATGTCTTTATCAATCGTCGGGGCGGCATCTTCACCCACACGCAACAGCCCGTCGCGGGCGAATGGCGGGCCATTACTGCCGCGGACATGGGCTCAGAAGGTTTACTGGACCTTGTCGCGCTGGCTGCGGACGGCCGCGTGGTTCGCATCGCCCCGCCGGCCACCGATCAGAAGGGCGCGGCGTGGACGCAAAAGGAACTGCTCCGCATGGATGCCGCGCCGCCGGCCGGCAGCGTGCGCCTGATCGCCGCGGACTTTGATAATAACGGCGCAGTCGACCTGCTGGTCGCAGGCGAGCACGCCTCGGCGCTGTGGCTGCAAAACGGGAGCGGAAGCTTCACCAGCGTCTCCCTCCCCGGCACGATGCGCATCTTTGCCGTAGCGGACCTATCCGGCAGCGGGCGTCTGGCGCTGCTCGGGTTGGACGCTGCCGGCGCAGCGGTCTCCGCACCAAGCCAGGGAGCCAAAAATTACAACTGGCAGACGATCCGTCCTCGCGCGAGGCAGGCAACCGGCGACCAGCGCATTAACTCCTTCGGGGTAGGTGGCGAAATCGAGCTGCGCGCAGGTCTGCTGGTCGAAAAGCAGCTGATCACCGGTCCACAGCTGCACTTCGGCCTGGGCGAGCAGAAGCAGGCCGATGTCGCGCGTATCCTCTGGCCCAACGGGACGGTACGCGCGGAATTCGCCCTAAAAGCTGACCAGCAGATCGTCACCGAGCAGCGGCTGAAAGGCTCGTGTCCCTTTCTCTTTGCGTGGAATGGCAGCGGCATGCGCTTCGTCAAGGATTCAGTCCCTTGGGGGTCCGCAATCGGCCTGCGCATTAACGCGCTCGGCACGGCGAAGATCGCTGCCACGGAGGAGTGGTACAAGATCGCCGGCGACCAGCTTGTGCCACGCAGCGGCATGTACGACCTGCGCATCACCGGCGAGCTCTGGGAGACCTACTACTACGACGCCATGCACCTCATGGTTGTCGATCACCCCAGGGGCACAGAAGTTTACACCGACGAGCGCTACGACGTCCCCCCGGTCAAGCTTGCAGTAACCACAGTCGCTGCTCCGCAGCCGATTGCTAGAGCCACCGATGACCTTGGCCACGATGTGACAGCGACGGTGGCTAAGCTCGATGGGCAGTATCTGGATACCTTCGGCCGCGGTCAGTACCAGGGCGTCACCCGGGACCACTTCCTCGAGATCGAGCTGCCCGAGTCCGCCCACACGTCACAGCCACTGTGGCTGATCGCGAAAGGCTGGCTGCATCCGTCGGACTCCTCGATCAATGTGGCGCTGGGCCAGGGTTCCGCCGAAAAGCCGCGATGGCTGAGCCTGGAGATCCCGGATGGGCGCGGTGGCTGGCGGACCGCCAGGCCAAACCTGGGTTTTCCCGCCGGACGCAACAAGACCTGCATGATCGATATCTCAGGGATGCCGCGGCGTATGCGCTTGCGTACCAATCTTGAAATCTACTGGGACCAGATTGAGTGGGCCGAAGGGCGTCCGGATGCGCCGGTGAAAGTTACTCGGCTCGAGCCCGCACTCGCCGACCTGCATTACCGGGGCTTCTCTGCGATCCATCAAGCAAACGCCTCGTCACCGGAGCTGCCGGACTATGACCGACTGTCGGGCAGCAGCCCAAGATGGCGCGACCTTGAAGGCTTCTATACCCGCTTCGGTGACGTGCGCGAACTGCTGCAGAAGAGTGACGATCGCTACGTCATCATGAATGCCGGAGACGAGATGCAGCTTGAGTTCGCCGCGCCGCCGCCGCCCGCGTCCGGGTGGGTCCGCGACTACGTTCTGGCAGGTGACGGGTGGATCAAGGACGGCGACTACAATTCGGGCGACTCGCGCACGGTACTGCCGTACCCCCATCACGATCGCCGCGACTATGACACTCCTTCGGGCCGGCTTGAAGACGACTGGGTGTACAGGCATCATCCCGACGATTGGCAGAGTTACCAGACGCGCTACGTGACGGCGGCGCCGTTTGCCGGTGCATTCAGAAACAAGGCGGGCCAATGAAGCGGATCGCCCTGGCTATCTTCTTTCTGGCATTGCTGGCAACGCCGCTGGTGATCCAGCGCGTGAAACTACTGCGCGAGGCAGCCACTAAGACGCGGCTGGACACGAAGACTGCTTTGGCGCGGCACGGGTTCGTTCTCAAGGAAGTGTCGCATGCAGCCGGCATCGACTTTGTGCACCAGGCGCCTACACTTGACGCGAAACTCGAACACATCATGCCGGAGGTGGCGTCGATGGGAGCGTCTGTCTCGATCGTCGACTTCGATCGCGATGGATGGCCGGACATCTACGTGACGAACAGCGCCTTCGGGTCCAAAAATAGCCTCTACCGCAATCAGCACGACGGAACCTTTCGCGATGTCGCGGCAGACCTTGGCATTGCCGACGTGAACCGCCAGGGCACCGGTGTCTCGATGGGCGCCGTTTGGGGCGACTATGACAACGACGGTTACGAAGATCTGTTTCTGATCAAGTGGGGCCGTCCGGAACTCTTTCACAACGATCATGGCAGAGGCTTCACCCGCGTGAGCGACCAGGCAGGATTGCCGCCCTGGATCAACGCCAATACAGCTGTGTGGTTCGACTATGACGGCGACGGACTTCTGGATCTATTCGTTGGCGGTTACTATGCCGAGGATGTGGATCTGTGGCATCTGAAAACCACGAAGATGATGCCCGAGAGCTTCGAGTACGCGAAGAACGGCGGCCGCAAATATCTTTTTCATAACTTAGGAGGTGGCCGCTTCGAGGAAGTAAGCGCGAGGGTCGGTATCGACAGCAGGCGATGGGCGTTAGCGTCCGCAGCAGCGGACCTGGGCCGAACGGGACATCCGGACTTGTTCATCGCAAATGATTACGGAGTCTCCGAGCTGTTTATCAACGACGGCAGGCGCTTTCATGAGTCCGGCGCTGCCAGTGGAGTAGGCTTCTCTCCGAAAAGCGGGATGAACGTTGCAGTTGGAGACATCTTTAATCAGGGCAAATACTCCGTGTATGTCTCAAATATTTCCGAGGACGGTGTTCTCATCCAGGGCAATAACCTCTGGGTTCCCCAGGAGGCCTCGACTGGCACCTTGGTTCACTATGACAACCTCGCGCGCGACCTCGGTGTCGAGCTAGGCGGGTGGAGCTTCGGCGCGCAGTTCGGGGACTTGAACAATGATGGAACCCTGGATTTATTTCTCACGAACGGCTATGTTTCTCTCGACCGAAAACGCAGTTACTGGTACGACTACTCCAAGGTAGCCGGCGGCAACTCCACCATTATCGAGGACGCTGATCACTGGCCTGCTATCGATGGGCGCAGCCACTCCGGATACCAGCAGAAGCGGGTCTGGCTCAACGATGGCGCGGGCAAATTCGTCGATGTAGCACAGGCCGTCGGCGTTACCGACACCCATGATGGCCGCTCGGTCGCCATGGGTGACCTGTTCAACAACGGCGCCCTCGATGTGGTGGTGGCAAACCAGCGAGGCCCGCTCCTGCTCTACAGGAACACTGTGAATCCACGAAACTCGTGGATAGAATTTGCTCTCGAAGGAACAGCGAGCAACCGCAGCGCGATCGGTGCAGAGGTGACGGTCCGCTGGAACGGGCAGGAGCAATTGCAACAGGTCTCGGGCGGCAACGGGTTCGCCTCTGAGAATGACCGCAGGCTGCACTTTGGTCTGGCTTTAAATCCGCATGTTGAAGCTATCGAGGTCCGATGGCCCTCTGGTAAGATTCAGACTCTGCAGCGCTGGGAATTAAATCAAGTTAACTCCATCAGGGAGCCACAATGAGCGGGCAAGTTCGGGTCGCGCCTACTCCTGCTGGACGCTGGCGCAAGACCTTCAGCATGGAGAATCGATTTATTCCGCCCGTCTTCATCACCCTGATCCTGCTGGTGGGACATCTCTCTTTCGGAATTCTTGAAAGCTATAAAAAAACGCTGCTTGCAATCGTGTGCAGCATCCTTACCGAACTTGTTCTGGGAAAACTCTTCGTCGGTAAGTGGCCGAACCTTGCGAGCGCCTACATCAGCGGGATCAGCGTCGGTATTCTGTTGCGATCGCCGGCCTTCTGGCCCTATGCGCTCTGTGCTGTCATCGCCATCACGTCGAAGTACCTGATCCGCGTGAAGAACAGGCACATCTGGAATCCGTCGAACTTCGCGATCTGCGTCGTACTCTTTCTTGCAGCCGAATCCGTCACTACTCTCAGCATCCAGTGGGGGAACAATCTCTATGCCATGCTGGTGATCTGGTCTCTTGGATCGGCAATCATCTGGCGGTTGAAGCGCTTTCATATCTGCGCAACCTATGTCGCTTCTTTTGTTCTGTTCGCCTTTCTTCGGTCCTGGATTGTCGGTGATCCTCTGGTCAGTGAGCTTTCTCCCGTCACCGGCCCCGAGTATCAGCTCTTTATCTTCTTCATGATCACGGATCCGAAGACAACTGTCCGCTCAAAACTGGGACAGTGCATGGTCGCGTTTTGCGTAGCGGCTATGGAGATGGTCCTGCGGCTTCGCTACAGCATCTATGCGCCGCTGTACGCTCTTTTCCTGGTAGGTCCAGCGGCGCTGTTGCTGGAGAGCTGGTGGACAGCACGGAGGCTGAAGCCCGCTTCGCATTACGCATTTTC
>CAXUND010000046.1:8693-26592 GCA_964252445.1 uncultured Acidobacteriaceae bacterium
AGCGGGGTATGTGCTATTGACTACGATGGCGATGGATGGCAGGATCTCCTATTTGTAAACTCGACGGATTGGCCAGAGCATAAGACGGGCCGTCCGACGTCTGCGCTTTATCACAACAACCAGGATGGAACCTTTACTGATGTCAGCGCTGCCTCAGGTATCGCGATCTCCATGTACGGCATGGGCTGTGCAGTCGGAGACTACGACAATGACGGCCATGACGACATTTACATCACGGGTCTTGACGGGAATCATCTCTTCCGCAACATAGATGGCAAACGCTTTGTCGATGTAACCAGGGCTGCCGGCGTGAGTGATCCAGGCTTCGCCACCGGCGCCGTCTGGTTCGACTACGACAATGATGGCAAGCTCGACTTGTTCGTGGCACATTATGTAAATTGGTCCATCGCCACCGATCAATCCTGCTCACTTGATGGTAAGAGCAAGTCCTACTGCACGCCGGAGTTATACAAAGGTCAGAGCGGCAGCCTCTTTCATAACCGAGGCGGCGGGAGGTTTGAAGATGTTACTAAGCGCGCAGGTCTCGCCGATGCCAAGTCGAAGGCGTTGGGCGTGGTCATGGTGGACTATGACAATGATGGGTGGATGGACCTGCTGGTAACCAATGATACGGAGCCGAACAAACTCTACCGCAATAACCACGATGGGACCTTCACCGATGCCGCTTTTTCGGCGGGTGTTGCCTTCAGCGATGCCGGAAAGGCCCGTGCGGGCATGGGCGCAGATGCGGTGGATTACGACGGTTCCGGGAAGGCAAGTCTGGTCATCGGGAACTTTACAAACGAAAGTCTCGCTCTCTACCACAACGACGGCGGCGGACTATTCACTGATGAAGCCGCGGCCTCAGGAATAGGTCCGGTCTCCGCGAGATCGCTTACCTTCAGCGCCTTCTTTTTTGATTACGATCTGGACGGATTGCCGGACATCTTCGCCTCGAACGGGCATGTGGCGGATGATATCCAGGTCGTTCAACCCACCCTGAGTTACGCCGAGTTACCGCTGCTCTTCCGCAATAAGGGCGGTGGACGCTTTGAAGACGTATCCGGTAAGCTGGGCGGGCCATTTCGCCAGCCAATCGTCGGCCGGGGAGCAGCCTATATCGATTACGATAACGACGGCGACCTCGACCTGGTCCTGACAACCTCCAATGGACCTGCCAGGCTACTCCGCAACGATGGAGGTAACGGCAACGATGTTCTCCGCATCAAGCTGGTAGGCACTCGTTCCAATCGTGATGCAATTGGTGCGAAAGCGACGGTGCGGCTCGCAGGCCTGGTTCCCCAGACGCGCATGGTCAAGAGCGGATCAAGTTACTTATCGCAGAGCGAGCTTCCGCTTACGTTCGGACTGGGCAAGCCCACAGCGAATAAGTCGGTCCGAGTGGAGATAAGTTGGCCCAGCGGGAAAAAGGAGGTACTCGAGCGAGTCCGGGCCAACCAGGCGATCACGGTGCGAGAGGGACAGGGAATCGTTGCGGGCGCTCCCATCGTTTTCTTCAACACTCATGCTCAACCACGCTGATCCATTGCGCCAGTAAGGAAGCCGCTTTGTTCCAGCAACTTTTGCAACTGCTCCGGCGTAACATCGAGCTTGGTGCGAGCGGCAAGGAGATCCTCCGCGCGAACGGGATAGCAGTGGTCCCGAGGCCGGGAACTTAGTCCGGCAACATCAAAGGGTTCGATCAACTTGTAAACATCAGCCTCAAGGCTGCGCCTTTCCTGCGCGGTTAACTTCCTGTTGACCCTTGCCAGCAGGCGACACGATTCAGGGCCAAAGTGTGGGTGATCTCGCAAAAGGAATGAGCTTGCCAGCTCCGGACGGCCAAGTCTACGAACAGTCTCGGAGTAGCTTGCTGTAGCAAAATACAACAGCGAGATGGTTCGAAAGGTGGAAAAGGAATCCAGGCAGCGATATAAAGCGCCAATCAGGCGCCCTGTAGCTAGCAGGTCTTTGTCTGTCTGCTCAGCGTAGGTCTCCATGTCCCGCTCAAAACGCGAGGTCTTCCATGACTCCTCGAAAACCCGGGCGAGTCGACTTACCCCGAGCAAGCTAAGCGGAAACCCGGTAGAAAGTAGCGGGTCGACAAAGCCGGCAGCCGCAGGCAAAAGCGCCCACCCGGAGCCCCTGATGGTACCGCTGCGAAAGGGAAGTTGCGGAACAAAGGAAAGAGGCAGCTCTGCCTTAGCTCCGTGAAACTGCTCCCTAACCTCCGGCAGGGATTGGAGGAGTCGCTGCCATGCAGTTTCTTTTTCCGTAAACCTGAATGCTTCGGATACCTTCTGGGTTGCAGCAAATCCTGCGCTGGTGATCCCGTTGTTGAACCGCAGTACCCACATCCAGCCGCCTTCAAAAAGATGATGCATGGCTGCCGCGTGAATCGGATAGGGCGTGTCTGTCGAAAGTTCAGATTCCCCGACTCCGGAGAAGTGACTGTACAGGGCAGAAGTCTTCGGGTAGTCGGGAAACCCGGGTGACTGAAGTCGAAACGCATGGTGAAGAAACCCACTAGGACCTGTTGCATCGAGCAGAAAGCGGGCATGCAGCACACGCTTCTCATCTTCGCGAGTACCTTCAAGCGTCCAACCTCCGTCTTCGCGGACCGGCCTCAAAAGCGCAATGCGGTCGAGATACTCTACGCCCGACTCCTGAGCCTGTTTCACTAGCCACGCATCCACGTCTGCCCGATACCAGTGTGTATCTGCGACTGCATCATGCGGGCTGGCCGCAACCAGCAGTTGCCTGTCCTCTCGAGACGCAACGTTTTTGGACTCATCCAGCGAGTGATGAAAAAAGGAGAAACCGCGCTTTAGCCCGCATCCTAGCTCAGGATAGCTGTGTTGCCAGGTACCCCACTTAGACAGGGGCTTGATCCGCGGAAGATCGTAGCGATCAGCCAACTCTTCCAACAGCAGGTTTGACAGCGGCGTCGAAGACTCGCCGATAACCACGCGAGGATGAGTTCCCTTTTCGAGCAGCAGCACAGATAAACCGAGCCGCCGGGCGATGAGGGCGATCAGCGAGCCGGCAAAGCCCGAACCCACCACGGCCAAGTCGTACCGGCTCATGCAGAACCTGCGCAGCAGGTGCACGACACCGGAGCCTCAATCCTTTGGGTGCTGTTGACCTGTCGCAGCCGATCGATACGTGGCGCGGCACAGGCTGTGCAAGACGCGAACCGCTCGGCATCCCACAGGTCGGCGAACACTCGCGCTCGGGCGCCTTGTGCAGTTGCCTGCGCCAGGCCATCCCGCAGGGCAACTTCCAGCGAAGCAAGTGTCGGGGCGTGACTTTCGCCATCCCGCTCAAGCTGCTCCATCGCTCCATTGCCGGAGCGCGTCGGAATCAGCGTTATAACAGTGGACCCGCAGCATAGAGCGAAATCAATCGAGCGGCTCAACCACCCATCCATCTCTGCTCGCGGAATAAATGGCGGCTGCACGAGCAGAAAGGTTCGGAGTGCAATTCTATGAGCGTGCAGATGGCCAGCTGCTACCCCGAATTGCTCGGACGTCATGCGCTTATTGAGTTTCTCCAGCGCTTCTGGGTGCACCGTTTCCAGACCCATCGCAACTTCAAGCTGGGTGCCTATCCGCTCCTGAAAATGGCCGCAGCGCTCGTTCACCAGCGCTGGATGGCATTCTACGATGACCCGCTCGAAGCCACGCACAAGCGCGGCAATCGCGCCGTAATCCTCAGGCGGAATAGCACGTGGATCAAAAAAGCTGCCGCTGTTGTAGAGTTTGATCTGCCGCGCGGATGGCATACGCTCCAACGCATATTCGATCTGCCTGGGGACGTCGCCGATCGCGACGGAGTGGGGAAGAGTGTTGCGCCATAGATCACACATGGTGCAGCGCCAGGGGCACTCCCGGTTCGTCAGGAAGATAGTGGCGACAGCGCCTGTTTCACCGGAGGCAAACCGCTCCTCTTCAACGAGAAAGGCGTACGGTCTTTGCGCGCTGACTTCGTTGCGCGGACCTCGAAGCCCGACAATCCAGTGATCCCGTTCTGTGCTGCCGGCGATCTGCGACAGCATTATTGATAGAGAGCGAGAAATTGCTTGCGGTATTCAGATTCCTGAAAGGGCATTCTCTTCCGCATGCTCTCCTCGGGAAGAGCTCCATGCTGAAAGCGTCGCTTTTCAAAGACCTTCATCTTGAACCCGAACACCGCCTCGACGCCGCGCCCCACGATCTCGCCCTTGAGTTCGTAAAGTCGTTCCGTACTGTAGTCGGTCAGGGTGATGAAGGGGATGCTTTCGGCAACAGCAATGACCCGCGGGCGAGTATAAGGACTGAAGCCCCGGAACCCATACCGATGCGCAGGAGCATAGGTGCGCGTATACGAGCGACTTAACCCGCCGCTATAAGTGAGCGAATGCTTGATCTTGCCGACGCCCCATCCCTCCTGGTAAAGCATCTGATTTCGAATCACGCTGCGGATTGTAAGTTCAGGATTCTCCTCAATTGGATAGTCCTTGAGGTTTTCGTCGCCCCCGTCGCCATCGAGCAGGTAGCGCCACTCAGGGTATCGGGCACGAATCCCTTTGCAGAGGGCGAGGGCCATCGTGGCAGACTCTATGTCGAGCGACTTGTAGTCTTCAACAACGCCGATCGTCTCCCGCGGATCGAGCGAGGACGGATCGGCCTCGATCACCTCGAGGAACAATTCAAGGTTTGGTCCTGCGCTGGCTAAAAACTCACGCGCCTGGGTCACATCCGGGCCGCTCCCGAGATCGAGCACGAACGCCTTCAGCCTGCCCAGGTGCATGCCGCGCTGCTGCATCAAGGAATAAGTCACCAGGAAGACGCTTCCGCTATCGACTCCGCCGGAGAAGCAAACCCCGATCGATTCATGACTCGGAATTCGATCCAGCCAGCGACCGATCTCATCGGCGAGCGCACCGACATACTGCCTGCCGATAAGGTCCAGATCCGGTGGAAGACCGGCCATGGCAGGATCAAAGAAACGCGTATACTTCGGGTCCGGATCGGGACAGCCTATCAGCTCGATCTCGGTGATGTGATGTGCGGGCACCATCCTGGTATAGCTAGGATGAAATTGAGACGAAAGCCCTTCGCGTGAAAGCCAATGAAAGATCGTGTCCATGCGCGCGGCGACGATCAGGATAGGGCCGTCGCGATGCTTGGCGAGAAAGTAGCGCATCGGACGATCAAGCGACCGAGCCAGCCGAACAGTTCTGCCGGATGTGGCCACCAGCGCAAAGGAACCTTCAACCTGCTGCATTGCCTCCGCAGTGCCTTCGCGCAAACGCGCGCGGGCTTCGTCCACAGAAAGGTCGTAGAGCTGGTTTTCGGAGGCCTCGGTGAGGTCGACAACGCGCTCGATATATTGATCCAAGAGAGCCCTCTTCGAGCTATCTTACCGCGTCGCACCGGCGCGCCCATGAACAGGAATGTGGCGTTCGAACCGAGGTGCAAACCTTGCTGTTGACAGTACCAAAGAACCCAGGGCCCAGGTGTGCGGCGGCCATCGTGACGCCTATAATTGCCTGGACGGTGAGTGCGCAATGATGCCATGCAAGCGGCCTTTTTCAGAGTGGAAGGCCCTGCGTGATTCGCGCACCGGCTGCCATGTCCTTTTATTCCGTACCACGCCGATCGCGTTGCTTGTGTCTCTATGCTTTGGCCTCTTACCCGCTCTCGCGGCGGCAGACAGCGGCGATGCTCAAGTTTCCGCGCGACTGAATAACATCGGCGTCGCGTACATGAACCAGCAGTTTAACGACAAGGCTCTTCACAGCTTCCAGGAAGCGGTTCGCGCTGATTCATCTTCTGTCGTACCGCTGGTGAATGAGGGTATCGCTTACCTGTACATGCGTCGGCTGCCGGAGGCTGAAGAGGTACTCAAGCGCTGCGTGGCGAAGAGCCCGGAGAATGTCCGTGCCTGGTATGCGCTGGGGCTCGCTCACTTTGGCGATGGCGATCAGGAGAGTGCGCTCGGGGACTTCAAGCACGCGCTAGCGCTTGCGCCGAAGGACGCCGATGTACATTATTTCCTCGGCACGATCTATCTAGGCCAGAAAAACTACGAGGCCGCAGTTACTGAGTTCCAGGCAGCTTTGGTGAGTGTGCCGCTTCACGCGTCGGCTCACTTTGGCCTGGCGCGCTCGCTCCAGCGTGAAGGCAAGGTCGACGAATCGCGCGCGGAGTTGAAGCGCTTTCAGGAGATTACCCAGTCGAAGATAGGTACGCTGATCAGCTCCTCCTATGGGGAGCAGGGCCGCTATGCGACGGTCGAGGATATGCTCGCGGTGCCGAAGACGGCCGATGCCATGATCCCCGTGCACTTTGTCCGCGCGGCTGGCGTTGACCTTTCAAAGGCCAACGAGCCGATTCCGACCGGCCCCGCAAGTGGGGGCGCGTGTGTACTTGATCTCGAAGGCGACGGCAGCAAGGACATCGTCGTTATGTCCAGTGGAGATGGGGTCCGCGCCTATCACCTTGCTGAGGATGGCTCTCTGAAGCTGCTGCGAGCTGAGCAGACGGGACTGCTGCTCAAGGGCGACGGCGTCTCCTGCACGGTGGGCGACTATGACAACGACAAGCTGCCGGATATCGCCATTGCGCTGTCAGATCGAGTGGAGCTCTTCCATAACCTGGGCCATGGTCGCTTCGCAAATGTGACCGCAGCCGTGGGCATCAAGCCCGGCAATCGCCCGGCGGGCATCACTTTCGTCGACTTCGACCATCACGGTGATCTCGATCTTTTCGACACAGGTGAAAGCGCCGGCGGCGCAGGCCCAAGCGTGCTGTGGCGCAACAATGGCAACTCCACTTTCACCGAGTGGACTGGACCTACCGCTCTCGCCGGCGCGGGAGCGACGCGTGGAGCCATGCTGTCGGACCTCAACAACGATCGCGCCGTGGACCTGGTGGTCACCTCGGCTGAGGGCGCGCCGCAGATCTACCAGAACCAGCGCGAAGGAGCCTTTAAACAACTTCCGCTGTACACAGACACCAGGCTTTCGCCGACCCGGGCAGTCACCATTGCTGACCTGAATAAGGACGGCTGGATGGATGTTATCGTCACCCACTCCGGTGCACCCGCGCTCAGCGTCTGGCGCAATGTGGACGGCAGCACTTTCGAGCGCGTGCCGGTCGATCTTCCCGGTGTGCGCGCCGCGTGGGGCGTCACACCGCTTGACTTCGACAATGACGGATGGATTGATCTGGCCGTAGTCGTCGAGACAGCGAAAGGCACGGAGCTGCGCGTGCTCCGCAATCGCGGATCCCAGGGCTTTGAAGATGTAAGTACAGCAGTCGGGCTTGACCGGCTGGACAAGTCCGACCTATCCGGCGCACGTTCAGTCATCGCGCTCGACATCGACCATGACGGTGCCCCGGACCTCCTAGTTACCAGGCAAGAGGGACCTCCTGCTGTGCTGAGCAATGTAGGAGGCAGTCGTCATCACTCGGTCCGTCTCGATCTTACCGGGCTGGCCGACAATAAGAGCGGTATTGGCACCAAGGTAGAAGTCTTTTCCGGAGGCAACTGGCAGAAGTTTGAAGTCGCGGGCAGCTCCGGCTATATGAGCCAGGGTTCGACCGAGGTGCTGGCCGGCATCGGTGACAACGAGCACGCTGATGTGGTGCGCCTGCTGTGGCCGACCGGTGTGCCTCAAGATGAGCTTGATATGGCGTCCGGCAAGCCTGCCGCGCTCACCGAGCTCGACCGGCGCGGCAGCTCCTGCCCGGTACTCTTTGCCTGGGACGGAACGAAGTATGTCTTTGTCTCCGACGTGATAGGGGCGGGAGTCGTCGGGCATTGGATTTCGCCTGTGGCTTACAACAAATCCGATGAGGATGAGTGGACCAAGATCGATGGCGCGAGCCTGAAAGCACGCGACGGCAACCTCAGCGTGCGCTTTGGCGAGCCGATGGAAGAGATTAACTACATAGACCAGCTGCGCATGGTTGCCGTCGACCATCCTTCCGGCACCGAGGTCTACCCCGACGAGCGCTTCCTGAGCGAGCCTCCCTTTGCTTCCGGCAAGGCCATGATCGCGTCAGCAGAGACGCATGCGCCCGCGGGCGCATGGGACGACCAGGGGCATGATGTGCTTCCGGTACTCGCCGCGCGCGACCACCGGTATGTGCGCGACTTTACCAATCTCGCGTATGCCGGCTTCGCCAATCCGCATACGCTTACACTGGACCTTGGGGATTGGTCGCCGTTGCGGCCCCTTCGGCTGTTTCTATCCGGATTCATCGAATACTTCAGCGCCAGCTCCATGTACGCTGCCTGGCAGGCAGGCATCGAGCCGCAGGCTCCGACAATCGACGCGCAACTACCTGACGGCAGCTGGAAGCGCATCCTCGACGACATGGGTTTCCCCGCCGGTCTGCCGAGAACCATGGTCGTCGACTTATCCGGCAAAATGCCATCAGGCGCCCGGCGAATTCGCATCCGCAGCAATTTGCAGATCTATTGGGACCAGGTGCTGGTGGACAATGCTGCTGATCAGGGCGGAAGCATCCGCGAGACAGAGCTTCCACTCCATGCGGCGCATCTTGCGTTTCGCGGGTACCCAAAGCAGATCGACGGGGCTACGCCCGGTGATCTCACCTACGACTACCAGAGCATCAGCGCGACTGGACCATTCGGTTGGCAGCGCGGCAGCTACACGCGCTACGGCGATGTCACCTCACTGCTCACCGCCCGCGATAACCACTACGTGATCTTCGGCAGCGGCGAGGATGTTGACGCCGAGTTCAGCGATGCTGGGCTGCCGCCGCTCGCCGCCGGATGGAAGCGTGACTACTTCTTCTACGTCAACGGATTTGTGAAAGATATGGATTTCTACGAGGCCCTGCCTTTCACCGTGGCCGAGATGCCGTTCCACGAAATGTCAGGCTATCCTTACTCGTCGCGCGAACATTTTCCTGACGACCCGGAAAGCCTCAAGTATCGGCTGGACTGGAATGATCGCATGGAGACCGGCGATCGGACACAGCGCTTCCAGTTTGACTACCAGCCAAGCGCATCGAAGCCAATTCTGGGACGCGACTAAATGCGCGCGAGCGGCGGCGCTCGATAGCCGAATGTGCGGTCCAGCACGTCAGCAACCGCTAACACAAGCTGGTCCTCATGGGGGCGCCCGGCGATCTGCACACCTATCGGTAAGCCTTCGGCTGAGTGGCCTACTGGTACTACCGCTGCCGGCGAGCCCAGCAGGTTAAACCACTGCGTATACCGCATCGCGTCGAGATACTTCACATTTTGTCCATCAATCGACCACGCACGCTCGCCGTGGCGAAAAGCCGGGACCGAGCACACCGGCATGAGCAGGATTGGGCATGTCTGGAACTCCGCAAGCATGTTGCCGCGAACCAGATCCGCCTCTGCCCAGGCGGCCAGCAATGACGATGCAGTAAGCGGCGGCTCGGCCTCCGAGATGCTGAGGAACTCCCGGAAGATCGGGCTCAGCTCGTCGCGCCTGCCCGCGATGGTTGACTCGTAAAACATGGCGCCGCACTGCACAAAAAAGATGTGCCAGAGCCTGCGCGCAGCCTCCAGATGCTGTGGACGAAACGGACGCACACGAAAACCTGCCTGCTCAAGCGCCGCGGCTGCATCGCGCACTGCCTGCCGAGTGGCTTCAGTCACTGGCGTGATGCCGTCATCTTCAAACCAGCCGATGCCGATCTCGCGCGCCTCATCGAGCGAGACCGGCGGGTAGGCCGCAGGCGTGGGCTGGGATGCGACCTCAAAGAGCAGCCGAACATCCGCGATCGTTCGGGCCATGGGGCCGATGGCGCCGAGCGTCGAAAACGGTCCCACGCACGGAGGCACATGCCCCTTGGCCGAGATGCTGCCCGAAGTCGGCTTGAGCGCACAGATCCCGGTAAAGTGCGCCGGCTCGCGCACAGATCCGCCGCTGTCGCTGCCCAGGCCGCCGGCAGAAAGCCCCGCGGCGATCATGGCGGACTCGCCGCCGCTTGAACCGCCGGCACTGCGCTCGATATCCCAGGGATTGCTCGTGCGCCCGGTGAGCAGGTTGTCTGTCTCGTACGCCATCAGGAACTCGGGGCAATTCGTCGTCCCGAGGATGATCGCTCCTTCCGCTCGGAGGCGAGCGACAGCTACGGCATCCGCGACAGCAACGGTACCCCGCCGGAGCACACTGCCGATCTCGGCGCGGTGTCCGGCGACTTCAATCGACGATTTGATCGTCAAGGGCAGACCGGCGAGGCGGCCAGGCCTGCCCTCATCGATCTGCCGCAGCACTCGATCCCGATCGAAGTCAACCAGCGCATTCAGGCTCGGGTTCAGTTGATCGATGCGGGAGAAGTACTCTTCCGCCAACTCCTTCGCTGAAAGTCTGCCCGAGCGTAAGAGCGCAAGCTGGTCTACAGCGGAGCAGAGGGCAACGCTCATTGCGCGATTCTACTGAATCATTCCTGTGCCCGCTTCCAAAGATCGGGTGTTTACTCTCCTACAATGAAAATGATGACTTACGTAGAGGCACAGGAACCGTGGGATGGCTTCCTGGCGCGCGCTGAGGGTACTGCTGAGATAGATACAGGTGCTCTGGCCGGCAAGCGCGTGCTGATCACCGGCGCGGGTGGATACATCGGTTCTGCGCTTGCTCGTTCGCTCGGCTGTCTAGGACTTGACCGACTTATCTTGCTCGACATAGCGGAGCATGGGCTCTACCGCCTGCAGCAGAAATTGGAGCAGAGTTCTCGCAGCTTATCAATTTCCTACCTCGTCGGGAGTGTGTGCAACGAATCCTTGGTGCGGGAGATCTTTGCATCCCAGCGTATCGACATCGTCTTTCATGCGGCAGCACTCAAGCACGTGCCGCTGATGGAGTTCAATCCTCTGGCGGCGATAGAAACGAACGTGCTGGGCATGCACACCGTTGCTGCCGCCGCAGCGGAGCACAACGCAGCACGAGTGATCCTGCTATCGACGGACAAGGCGGTCGATCCGGTCAGCATCATGGGCGCGTCCAAGCGGCTGGCTGAACTGATTGCTCTGGCGAGCGAAGCGCCACCGACGATCGCCGCGGTCCGCCTATGCAATGTGCTTGGTTCAACCGGGAGCGTCGCGCCGCACTTCGTGCAGCAGATTCGCAGCGGCATGGCGGTCACCGTGACGCACCCTGAGGCAACCCGGTACTTTCTTTCGCTCGGCCAAACGGTTGGTCTTCTGCTGCAGGCGGCTACTTCCGGGAGCCTTGCGAAGCTATTGGTTCCCCGCGTAGGTGAGCCGGCAAAGATCGTTGATCTTGCCCGCTTTCTTCTCGGAGCGGCCGAAAATAAAATTATCTACACCCAACTTCGGCCAGGAGACAAGGTGCACGAGAGGATGACTTCTTCCCGTGAGAAACTGCATAACGGCGCGGGCTCACTTATGCCGGTCGAGAGCCCGGGTCTCGATACTCAATCTCTGCGGGACGTAATTACGCGGCTGCGCCAGAGTCTGTGCATCCGCGATGTAGAGGCTGCACTCGCGACCGTTTGCCAAGCCGTTCCCGAGTACATCCCCGCGGCCGAGGTGTGCACTCGATGAGGACCGTCGCCGTGGTGACGACATCGCGAGCCGACTACAGCCACCTCTACTGGCCGCTCACGTCGCTCGCCGCGCATCCGGAGATCGACCTGAAGTTGATCGTGCTTGCCTCTCATCTTTCGCCCGAGTTTGGTCTGACTGTGCGCGCGATTGAGGCTGACGGACTCCCGATCGCCGCGCGCCTGGAGTGCCTGCTCAGCTCAGACACCGACGTTGGCATGGCCAAGAGCATTGGCATCGCCGCGCTCTCGCTTGCGGATACACTGGGCGCCATGCGTCCTGACGTACTCCTGCTCATTGCGGACCGTTACGAGATGCTGGCGCCGGCTGCGGTTGCATTAGCGCTGCGCATCCCCATCGCTCACATTGAAGGAGGCGAGCTAAGCGAGGGTGCGATTGACGACGCGGTGCGCAACGCACTTACAAAGATGAGCCACATTCACTTTACTTCGACTTATGCAGCTCGCGAACGGGTCATCAGCATGAGCGAAGAGCCTTGGCGTGTCCATCGCGCGGGGGCGCCTTCCCTTGATCATCTGCGCAAGAGTAACCTGCTCGGGCGGGAGGCGCTTGAAAGCAGGCTTGGCGTTGAACTTCACCAGCCAACAATCGTCATCGCGTATCATCCGGTCACCTTGCTTCAAGACACGACCATTGAAGCGGACGCTCTCTTTAGCGCTCTTGCCGCTCAGCCAGAGCAGTTGATCTTCTGCTATCCCAATGCAGATGCCGGCAGTCGCTCGCTCATCTCGCGTATTGAGGATTTTCTTTCGGCTCGCGGTCGAGGGAAGCTCTTCGTCAACTTACCCGCGGTTGAGTACTGGAGCTTGCTGCGCTGCGCACGCATGATGATCGGGAACTCGAGCAGCGGTATCATGGAGACCGCATCTTTCGCCCTGCCGACTGTAAACGTCGGCCTGCGGCAAAAAGGGCGCGAGCGCGCGCGCAATGTTATCGATGCTTGCGCCGTCTCTGCGAGCATCGCGGAAGCGGTGAATAAGGCGCGCAGCCGCGAGTTCATTGATTCACTTCAAGGCATGAAGAATCCGTATGGCGATGGATGCGCGTCCGAGCGCATTGTCGAGGTCCTCTCCACCTTGCCTGCGCGCGACAAACTGCTGATGAAGCAAGTCGTAGCTGAGGATTAGGCTTGCAAATACCTCTCTCCCGGCCCGACATCACCGAGCTGGACATTCAAGCAGTCGTCGACGTGCTTCGCGGATCACGCCTGAGTCTCGGGCCGAAGCTACAGGAGTTCGAGCAGGCCGTGGCATCCTTCGTCGGAGTGCCGCACGCAATCGCGGTAAGTTCCGGAACTGCGGGGCTGCATCTTTGCGTTCGTGCGCTCGGCATTCAAAGCGGCGATGAGGTAATCGTCCCTTCGTTTACATTCATCGCCGCCGCGAACGTCGTCCGCTATGAGAACGCCACGCCGGTGTTTGTCGACATCGATCGTTCAACCCTGAACCTCGATGCCGCCGAGGTCGAGCGGATGATCACGCCCCGGACCCGCGCAATCATGGTTGTTCACACCTTTGGTGTGCCTGCCGCGATGGACGCGCTGATGAACGTTGCCCGCCGGCACAATCTACTCGTCATTGAAGATGCCTGCGAAGCGCTCGGTGCTGAATCTGGGGGGCGTCGCGTGGGCAGCTTCGGCGATGCCGCGGTGTTTGCCTTCTATCCTAACAAGCAGATCACGACCGGAGAGGGCGGAGTGATTGTCACCCGCGATGAACGGCTTGCGGGCAAGATGCGCGCCATGCGCAATCACGGCAGGTATGAGACGGATGCCTGGCACCAGCATTCCATACTCGGCTTTAACTATCGGCTTTCTGAGCTGAGCTGCGCGTTGGGCATTTCGCAGATGCGCCGTGTTGAAGAGATACTCGAGAGACGCGCTCAAGTTGCCGCCACTTACCATCGCCTGCTACGAGGGTGCCGGCACATAGCGCTGCCTCCGCTCGGCTTGCCACATGAGGTAAGTTGGTTCGTCTATGTAGTCCGTCTGCATGAACCTGCACTACGAGAGCGCGTGATGGGAGACCTAGCCGCGCGGGGCATTCAATGCGGCCGCTACTTTGCGCCCATCCATCAGCAGCCTGCCTACTCTGGCTGGCCGCTTGTTCGGCCCCTGCCCGTCACCGAAACAGAAAGCCTTCGGACCCTGGCGCTCCCTTTCGCAACCAACTTATCCGCCGCGGAATGCGAGTATGTTTCAGAGCAGCTTCAACAATCACTCGAGCGCCTGGTTTAGTGCGCGATCGAGAGGCCCGGCTCGTACTTCCATGGCGTTTCGCTGGCCGCGCCGTCGGCAAACCGAGTGTCAACGTAGTCACTGAACTCTATTTTTTTGTCCAATACGCCGGACTCGATCATTAGATCCCGCACCAGATCGAAGTCCGGCTTTCGCGGAGCCAGCGGGGTATACACGACCCGATCAAGCGGCTTGGTGAGCGCCCAGCGCAATAGAGCAGGGCGCTGGTTGTAGTAGTAGCGGCCGACAAAATCCGCTGCATCCTCACGGTGCGGTTCACCTTGCTGCAGCCACAGGCCGGACCGCGCGATACCGTCCACTAACGATTGCACCACTTCCGGTCGTGTATCGATCAGATCCTGGCGAACGACCAGAATGCAGGACATATAATCCGGCCAGTATTGTCGCGCCTGGAAGAGTATGCGGCCAAAGCCGCCCAGCTCCGCCTGCGAGGGAAATGGCTCGCCCATCGAAAAGCCGTCGATGGCTTTTGCCGCAAGAGCGCCCGCCACATCCGGCGGAGCCATCTCGACCATCTTTACGTCGCCCTGCTTCATGCCCGCTGTCTTCATGGCGCGAAGCACCAGCAAGCGCTCATCGGAGAATCGACTGGGGATGGCGATGGTGTGTCCACGCAGGTCAGCCACGCTCCTGATCGGACCCTGCTTGGCAACCACGACGGCGCTTCCATAGCGATGGCCAAGGTAAACCACCTTGACCGGCACCCCTTGCGCCTTGAGCGCGATGGCCATGGGCGCAACAATAAAAGCCGCTTGCACTCGTCCGGAGATTAATGCTTCTTTGATTTCCGGAAAGCCCTGGAACATGCGTGGAAGAAACAACTCTCCATGGTCAGAAAATTTCGCGATGTAATCGGTAACCGGGCAGGCGAGCTGACAGGTCACAGGCAAGTACGCGACGGTGATCTTACGCTGAGCGGCCGGACGGTACTCGTTGAGCAGTGCCGCCCAGTTCACGTTCAGGTATGCGTGAAGGCCGGAGAGAACAACCAGCCAGGCGAGCAGTGCCAGAGAAATCCTCCGCGCCGTACTCATTGCCGGAACCCCCATCGGACGGAGCTTAGCTTCTCCATGCGGCGGAAAAGGATATCGAGCAGCAGACCGATGGCGCCGATCAGCAGCATGGCCGCCACCACCAGGTCATAACGCTTGCCCGCGTTGCGTGAGTCGATGACCAGGTAGCCAAGGCCGGAGTTCACCGCCACCATCTCTGCGGCTACCAGGACCAGCCAGGCGATACCGAACGCCAGGCGTAGACCGGCCAGTACCTGGGGAAAGGATGCCGGTACCACGACTCGCCGCAGCAGGGCAAAATCTGACAACCCGAAATTCCTGCCGGCGTGACGATAGGAGATCGGTACCCGGGAGACACCGTCCGCGCAGGCGATGACCAAGGGAAAGAATGCTCCCAGGAAAATCAGAAATACTGCCGGCTTATCTCCAACGCCGAAGAAGAGCACAGCAACCGGGATCCACGCAATAGGGCTTATTGGACGAAGTAGCTCAATCGTGGGACTTACAACTTGTGCAAGCTTTGGATACCATCCGAGCGCGAATCCAAGCGGCACCCCAGCCAGCATAGCGAGCGCAAACCCGGTGCAGACGCGGGTCAGTGAGTCGAGAGTATAACTCCACAAAAGACCTTTCCGGCTTAGCTCACCAAAGCCTTTTGCAACCGAGAGCGGCGAGGGGAAGATCCTGGTTCCCGACCAGACAACAGCAAAATGCCAGACTGCAAGAAGACAGCCGAATGTCAGCGTCGGCCATACAACCTCAGCTATCCGGTTTGTGCGCAGGCGCTCGCTCATACCTGCTCCGGAATGCCGAGCTTGCGTGCAATGTGGGCTCGCGCCTCGAGATACTCGTGCGAAAGCGTGTTTCTAGGATGCCGGATCGCGATCGGCACAACCTCCTGCACAGCGGCGGGTCTCTCTGTGAGCAGCACGACGCGATCGGCGAGTTGTACTGCTTCGTCGATATCGTGGGTGACCAGGATAATCGTCTTCTTTTCAATCTCCCAGATACGCAGCAGTTCTTTGCGCATGTTAAGGCGAGTCATTGAGTCGAGCGCGCTGAAGGGCTCATCCAGAAAGAGCGTGTCGGGGCGCACCGCCAGGGCCCGTGCTACCTCCAGCCTCTGCTTCATACCCCCGGATAACTCAGCGGGGTAGGAGTGCTCGAAGCCTTCAAGCCCGACCATCTTGATGTAGTGTGTTGCCCGCTCCCGCCGCTCAGCATTGGACAGCTTGTGCAGGCCGAACTGCACGTTTCCCGTGACCGTGAGCCAGGGGAAGACGCCACGCTCCTGGAAGACGAAAATGCGTCGGGGGTCCGGGCCGCGCACCTCCTCGCCGTCAATCGAGATAACTCCACTGTCCGGGCTCAGAAACCCTGCCATCAAGTTCAGTAAGGTCGATTTGCCGCAACCTGAGGGACCGAGAATACACAGAAGCTCTCCGCGCGCCACTTCGAGATCAACGGAGTTGAGTACCGGCAGCGCCTCGTTGCCGCGGCTGAAAGAGACGCTGACCCGCTCGATGCGCACCTTCTCTGCCTGTCGGGTCAGATCGCTCACGAGCGGTTCGGCTAGCGGCATGCTCATCGCTCCGCATTCACTGCGTAGCCCCAGCGAACTGACTTCATCCGCTCGAGGGACCTCATGGCGAAGTTCAGTGTGAGGCCAATCACGGCGATGACAACCATGCCGGCAACTACGAGGTCATAGCGATTTCCTGCATTGCGCGCGTCGACGATCAGGAAGCCGAGCCCCGAGTTGACCGCGATCATCTCGGCCGCCACCACGACCAGCCACGCTACTCCGAGCGTAACGCGCAGAGCGATGATCAGGCTGGGCAGGATGGCAGGAAAAACCACCACCCGCATCAATGCGGCAGAGCTCAGGCCGAAGTTTCTGCCGCTGTTTATGTAGATCGCAGGAACACTGCGAACCGCCGTCATCGTCGCCACCAGCAGAGGAAAAAAGCAGCCGACAAAGATGAGAAATACAGAAGAAAGATCGCCGACTCCGAACCAGAGAATGGCTATCGGAATCCATGCCAGTGGAGAGATCGGGCGAAACACCTGCGCGAGCGGATTGAGTGCCATGTCTCCGGCGCGGTACCATCCCGCAGCGAGGCCCAGAGGGATGGCCAGGATGGCGGCCAGCAGAAATCCCCAGGTGACGCGGAACAAAGAGGCCACCACATACTTCAGCAGCAGACCAGAGCGGAACAGCTCCCACAGCCCCGTTAGTACCTGTACGGGGCTGGGGAGCAGGTGATTGGGTTGCCGCGCGATCGCGCATTGCCAGAGCAACAGCAGCAACCCAATAAAAGCAACGGGGCGTATCCCGGCTGCCACTGACACGCGCTCTTGTATCTTTAGCAAGCTATGGCTCCGCTCGTCTACTTCTTTACCGCTTCAAGAATAAGTTTCTGATTTTCAAGAATCTCATTGAGAGAATCCTGGTTCTTCTTGATCTGATCCTGATTTTCAAGAATCGCCTTCTGGTTCTGAATAATAGTCTCTTGGTTTTCGATGATTTGCTTTTGATTATCCAAAGTCGCCTGCTCAGCCATTCCTGATTCGCTCCTCAATGTGTGTGTCAATGGTCTAGACCGACGTAAGTCTACTTAGTCGGACGTTTTCGTTGCGGTAAAGCCAGCTTCGTGGATGAGCGCCTTAGTTTTGAGTCATCCAGCAAAGTGGGATCATACCCGATGTCCGCAATGGCCGCGGTGTAATCCACCGTCGCTCGCCCGTGTGTCGATGGTTGCCTTCAGCCTCGGCCGTAGCGATCGAAGCCACACTCCCCAAGCCGAGGAAACCGAGGCTGCCGATAAAACGTCGACGCAACATGGTGATGCCTCCAAACCCCGTGCAGCATACAACTCGCCCCAACTAAGGCAAGTGGCCCAATCATAGACAGCAGCACGACGCTCGACTATCCGCCGAAAGGTGGATAGAAGCACTGGAGCGCAGAAGAGTAAACCTGACGATGGAGTCTCCATCCCACGAGCAGTGCGGCAGCGGACAGGTGACACCGTTCGCCTGGTAGAGG
>CAXUND010000047.1:0-26072 GCA_964252445.1 uncultured Acidobacteriaceae bacterium
CTGCAAGCGCAACGCCTGCGCCTGTCCCCGACCAGCAAGGCCAGAGCGATACGCGCGACCTGAAGCCGATGCAGCAGAAGTCGAGTGCTCCCGCCGTCTCCATCCCCCGCAGCTACGCGCTGGTGATCGGCATCGCCGCGTACAAGAATCTTCCTGCGTCCGCGCAGCTCGCCTTTCCTAACCGCGATGCCGAGGATGTGTACGCTGCGCTCATTTCGCCCGAAGGCGGGCAGTTCCCGGCGGAGAACGTGCACAAGCTCATCAACGAGCGCGCGACGGTCGAGAACATTCGCCATGAGCTTGAAGTGTGGCTGCCTTCGGTCACCAAGGATGATGACCGGGTGCTGATCTACTTTGCCGGGCACGGCTTTGTGGCCAATGGCAAGGGCTGGCTCGCCACCTATGACGTCGACATTCACAACATCCCCAACACGGCCTACTCGATGGACACGTTGGGCCTCGAAATCGGAGGCAAGATCAAGGGCAAGTGGAAGGTTCTGATCACTGATGCCTGCCACTCGGGGGCCATCACTCCGGAGGCCGACCGCGCGCAGGTGAACCAGACGCTGTTGACCACCAGCAAATCGCTTTTCTCTCTGACGGCTTCGCGCGACCGTGAGCAGAGCTTTGAGAGCGACCGCTGGGGCGGCGGCCACGGCATCTTTACCTATTACGTGGTGAAGGGGATCGAGGGCGAGGCAGACACTAACGGTGACGGCGTGGTCGACGCAGATGAGCTCTCGGAGTATGTGCATACCAATGTGCGGCTGGCGACCCAGGCGCAGCAGAACCCTACCTCTGAGCGCGGCAGCTTCGACCCGCACATGGTGCTGGCTTACAACCCCTCGCGAGCCAAGGGCGCGCCGCTGCAGGCGCCGCAGTACGGCAACCTGATCATCGAGACCAACATGGATGCGACCGAGGTCTTCGTCGATGACAAGAGCGCCGGAGTAGTCAACCAAGGCACGGCGCTGCGGCTGCCCGGCATCACGCCCGGCGCGCACACCATCAAGGCGGTGCACCTGGGCTACGAGCCGGACGGCCCGCGGGAGGAGCAGGTTTATCCCGGCCAGGACACGACCGTCAGTGTGCGCATCCTGATCGCGCGCCGCGCGAACCGCTCGGCCGTCGAGCAGTTCGACAAGGGGATGGAGTTCTACAACAAGGGCTACGAGGCCAACTACCTGAAGGCCCTCGACTACTTCCAGAAGGCGCAGCAGATCGACCCGAAAGACAGCCGGACGCTCTTGTACATGGGCCGGGTCGAGAGCGCGCTCTACCAGGACGACAAGGCGCTCGCGTCCTACAAGGCGGCGATTGAGCTTGATCCGGACTTTGAGGAAGCGCGCGCAAGCTACGCGGCGTCCCTGCTGGACGCCGGCGACCTGGACGAAGCAGTACGGCAGCTGAACGTGGTGACGCGTCGCGAACCGGAGCGCGGCATGGCCTGGTACCTGCTCTCGCAGGCCTACGCGCGCAAGGGCGACTATGCCGATGGCAAGACCGCGGCTGAGCAGGCGATCCGTCTCACGCCGAAAAATGCCGAGGCGCACTTCTGGCTGGCCGAGTGCCTTCGCCAGCTCAAGAACCCTGGCGCGGCAGAGCAGGAATACAACCAGTATCTCGCGCTCTCCGACTTTGACACCGGGAAGGCCGGGCAGCTGAACTACTATCTCGCAGGCTACCTGTTCGGAATCGGCAAGAAGAAGCGTGCAGCCCAGGCGGATATCTGGAAGGAGTTGCGCGGCCAGGCCAACGTCGGCCTTTGCGACAGCGAGTATCTGCAGAAGCAGTTTGATCCGGCCATTAACTACTGCCAGAAAGCACTGACCTATATCCCCAACGATTTGTTTGCGAATTATCGGCTGGGCGTCATTTATTCCGAGAAATTCAACCAGGATAATCAGCTGGGCCTGCTGGCGGCGGCCAAGCTGCACTTTGCCGCAGCCATCGCGGCCAATCCTGACACCAACGAGGCTGCTAGAGCGCGCAAGTATGTCAGCAACATCGACTCGGTGCTGGCGCAGGTGCAGTAAGCGATCCCTGCGTTAAAAGGTTGTCATGCTGAACGTAGCGAAGGACCTTTGCCTCGGCCAGAAGAGCAACCGCAGAGCCTTCGCTGCGCTCAGGATGACAACTACGTACTCTGTTGCTCCTAGGTCAGCGCGAACGCCGCAAACGCCAGCACCGTTGCCACGATGCAGAACATGGCCGCGTGCAGCCGATCGCTCTTGACCTGGCGGATGAGCGCGACCATCAGCACTTCATCGCACATCGACGAGAGCAGCGCCTCATCGGTCGCTGTGTCGAGTTCCCGGAAGTAGGTATCGTGGGTCTCACTCAGCACGTCCCCGGTGCGGCTCGAGATGGTGTTCAGCAGCCAGCGATGGGCCTTGTTGTGGCCGACGTAGAAGCGCGGCGGCATGGGCTGGCCGGGGGCGCGCTTCGCCTTAGAGAAAAGCTTGCCGGAGGGCTTGACCGTGGGAAAGATCACGCGCAGGCATACCAGCAGCGCGGTCGCCGCGAATGCCATGAAGATGCGGAAGACTACGCGCTCTGTGAGCGTGTGCGACGGAGGCCGCTGCAGGGCAAGAGCCGCCATGCCGGAAAGAAGAGTTACGCAGAATGCCGCCTTGGTATCCAGGAAGCGAATGGTATTCTGCGTGTCCTCGACGACCTTGTAAAGAAACTCGAGACGAAGGTGCATCTCCGCGGGCGCAAATCCTCTTGGGGCTTCCTCGCGTTCTATTTCCGTGGAGGTGTGCGTGGCCATCGCTCTGGGCATGAGTTTAGCAGGGTACGCTGCGATTTTTGCTTGGCGAGTCGGGGCCTGGCGCGATAGGCTGGCTCGAACCGAACGCGCCCCTGATGACAGAGACCAGAATGAGGATCAGCCGATGACCAGCAGGGAACTGCTGCGCGTTGGCGCCGTTCTACTCTCGCTCGGCGCCGCAGCACAGCTCCACCTACCCGCCCAGACAGACTCGCAGTCGCAGTCCCAGATAGAACCCCAGACGGGCTCGCCCACCTCTCCGCAAGCGGCTCCCCAGGCCAGCCCTCAGGTCGACGTTCAGCGGACACCCGCGCCCGGGCCGCGCATCCCCCAGCAGCTGACCTCGGGCTACGGCGCTCTGCAGGGACTCATCCTGGACACGGCGGGACGTCCCGTGCCGGGCGTGATGGTGAGCCTTGAAGGCGGTCCTCCCGGAGCCTCGGTCCCGAGCTCAGGCGACGGCATTTTCCGCCTGCTTCGCATCCCTCCCGGAACCTACGACCTGGTCTTCACCCGCCAGGGCACGCCACCGGTGCGCCAGCCGGCGATCCAACTGCGGGCAGGCGAGGTGCTGTCGATCGAGGTGCACCTTCCTGTAGTGGCCGGCAATACTTCGACGGCGCTCTCGCAGACGCCGATGGAAGTCCTTGACCCAAGCCAGTACAAAGAGCTGAGTCGGCGTCCGGACTCCGAAGGAACGATCATTGCGGCTACCGGCGAAGTTCTGCCCGCCTACACGGCGAATTTCCAGCCGCAGCGCGATCGCTGGGATCTGCAACTGGGCGGCTATCGCCGTTATCTGGGTGCGCCTGACGCTCCCTTCGTCATGGGCCACTGGTACGACCCCTTTAACCGCAATCGCTACAAGGGAGACAAGCCGATCCACGGCAACACCTTTTTCATGTTTACGGGCGACGCCATCACTGCACTCGATGGGCGGCGCCTGCCCACGCCGTCAGGCATCTCGACCTCCCGCCCCGCGGAGCCGGGTTTCTTCGGCAGAGGCGGCCAACTGCTGTACGAGCAGACGTTCCGCACCACCTACGACCTCTTTCACGGCGATACCGAGTCATTCAAGCCGGTGGACTGGCGTATCCGCGCTACCCCGGCCGGCAACGTCAACGTGCTGTTAGCGCGGGAAAACCAGGTCGTCAGCCCCAACGATATTCATGGAAGCACGCGCTTTGACGGGCACTTCGGCTTCCAGGAGCTCTTCGGTGAAGTCAAGCTGCATGACCTGAGCCCCAACTATGACTTCGTCAATCTGCGTGTCGGCATCCAGCAGTTTGTCTCAGATTTTCGCGGCTTCGTCTTCGCCGATGAACAACCCGCGGTACGCATCTTCGGCAACTACGCTTCTAATCGCTTCCAGTACAACCTGGTTGGGTTCGACCTGCTCGAGAAGGATACGAATAGCGGCCTTAACAAGGTTTTCAGCCGGCGCGGGCGCGAGGTCGCCATCGCCAACATCTACATTCAGGATTTCTTTTTCAAGGGGTACACAGCACAGTTCAGCTACCACTTCCAGCGCGACAACGCTTCCATCCACTACGACGATAACGGCCGTCTCACCCGTCCCACGCCGGTCGGCAGCGTGATTCAGAATCTCACCGGTACTTCCCCCCTGGACCGCATCGATGCCGACTATTTCGGCTGGACCGGAGATGGGCACATCGGCCGGCTGAACATCACGCACGCCTTCTACCAGGTGCTCGGGCACGAGACTTTCAACAACATCGCAGGCAAGCCCGTGGGTATCAACGCGCAACTGGCGGCGAGCGAGTTTTCGGTCGATCACGACTGGCTGCGTTTTCGCACGTCGTTTCTCTACTCCTCCGGTGACTCGAACCCGCGCGACGGCACCGGCCGAGGCTTCAGCTCGATCGTCGATGGCGTGGCCTTTGCCGGGGGCGAGTTCAGCTTCTTCAACCGCGAAGGCATTCCGCTGACCCGCGCGCTGGTCGCGCTCACGGCGCCGGACAGCCTTCTTCCTGACCTGCGGGCGAGCAAGGACGAAGGCCAATCCAATTTCGTCAATTCCGGTGTCTTCCTCTACAACGCCGGAGTCGATGCTCTCGTACTGCCCAAGTTAAAAGTTTTTGGCAACGTCAACTTTCTCCAATTCGATCGTACCGAGCCGCTGGAATTTCTATTGCAGGAGAATTCCGTTCGACGGACGATTGGTGTTGACTATGGATTGGGCGCCATTTACCGGCCGTTTCTCTCGGATAACATCGTGATCCAGGCAGGCATCACCGGCTTGACGCCGGGGGCCGGCCTGCGCGACATTTACACCAGCCAGACGCTGATCTCTGGGTTCGCCGTGGTCAGGTTTCAGTTCTAATGATGCAGGCAATGACCCGACTCGCCGGCCAGCTCCGCAGACGCGCTCCTGCCATCCGCCGGACGTTGCTGTTGCTGCTGGTGGTCGGCTCGCTGACCGGCGCCGTGCGGACGACCCGCGTTGCCGATGCCATGCCGGCGCAGGACGACCCCAAGGCCGCGCCTGCACCGCAGCGTGGTGAGTCGATGGAGCAGGCCCAGGCTGCGAGCTCCGGCTGTGTCAGCTGTCACGTCGGCATTGAGCACCCCAGCATGCACCAGGAGGACACGGTGGTCCTCGGCTGCGCGGACTGCCACGGCGGCAATGCCCGGGTGATGGTTGCCGGCGCCAAGGGCTCAGCCGAGTACGCCAAGGCCGAGCGCGACGCGCACGTCGAGCCGCGCTTCCCCGAGGATGCGGAGCGCTCCGATCATCCTGAGCGGGTCTACACGCGCTGGCTCAAGGAAAGCTACGAGTTCATCCGCTTTGAGAATCCAGGCGACCTGAGGGTGGCGCCCGAAACCTGCGGCACCTGCCATGGCGCGGAGACTCGCGCCGTGCGCACCAGCATGATGACTCATGGCGCGATGCTGTGGGGCGCGGCGCTTTACAACAACGGGGCCTTTCCGCTCAAGAATCCGCACTTCGGCGAGGCTTATGACAAGGACGGGCAGCCGGTGCGTTTACGGACTTTCCCGCCGCCGACCGATGAGGAGACGCGCACCAAAGGCGTTTTGCCGTTTCTTGACCCGCTGCAGCGCTGGGAGGTGTCCGACCCCGGCAACCTGCTGCGAGCGTTCGAGCGCGGCGGTGGTCCACGCTCGGAGATCGGCGATCCCAACGTCGACGAGCTTCCCGGCCAGCCCGATACCAAGCTGGGCGAGCGCGGTATCGGCACCGAGCTCCGCACAGACCCTGTCTTCCTGGGTCTGCAGAAGACCCGCCTGCTCGACCCGCTGCTTTCCTTCCCCGGCACCAACGACGAACCCGGTGACTACCGCGGCTCCGGCTGCAGCGGCTGCCACGTCATTTACTCGAACGATCGCGACCCCGAGCACTCCGCCGATTACGCGAAGTACGGCAACGCAGGCCGCAGTATCAGCCAGGACGTGACCGTCAACCACACGGAGTCGGGCCACCCGCTCGAGCATGCCTTTACCAAGACCATCCCCTCGTCGCAATGCATGGTCTGCCACGTGCACCCGGGCACCAACATGGTGACCAGCTATTACGGCTACACCTGGTGGGACAACGAGGCAGACGGCAAGAAGATGTACCCGGCGACGCAGCACAACCCTTCGGAGCAGGAACTGCACGATGTGCGCGTGCGCAACCCGGAGGGCTCAGCACCACGCGGCAACTGGCGCAGTGTCGACTTCCTGTCGACCATCGGAACGCCGCAGTTCAATGCTGACAACAAGGCGACCAAGTTCGGCGACTTCCACTCCCACGGGTGGGTCTTCCGCGCCGTCTACAAGCGCGACCGCAAGGGCAACCTGCTTGACAAGGACGACAACATTATTCCCGGCGCGGACGAGGAAGCACTGGGCAAAGCGGTCCACTTAGAAGATATTCATCTCGAAAAGGGGATGCACTGCATCGACTGCCACTTTACGCAGGATGTGCACGGCAACAACAAACTGTACGGCGAGACCCGCAACGCGATCGAGATCGGCTGCGAGGATTGCCATGGCTCGGTCGAGAAGAAGGCGACGCTGATGATGAGCGGGCCTGCGTCCGAGCATGACGAACAAGCCAACATGCTGCGCATGCGCACCCCCTGGAAGCAGGCCCGCTTCTACTGGGAGGATGGCAAGCTGTGGCAGCGGTCGAATGTCGAGCAGAACGTGAAGTGGGAGGTCGTCCAGACCGTCGATACCATCACGCCCGGCAATGAGCACTACAGCGAGAAGTCGCGCATCGCGAAGACCATCCAGCAGGACGGCGTGACCTGGGGTCACATCGACGAGATGAACAAGCTTGCGCATAACTCGAAGCGCATGACCTGCCAGAGCTGCCATTCGTCTTGGACTACGTCGTGCTTCGGCTGCCACCTGTCGATGTCTGCGAACCAGCGCATGCCCATGCTGCATAACGAAGGACAGATGACGCGCAACTGGACCGCGTACAACTTCCAGGTGCTGCGCGACGATGTGTACATGCTGGGCATCGATGGCACGGTCACCGGGAACAAGGTTTCGCCGGTGCGCTCGGCCTGTGCCGTGGTGGTGAGCTCTCAGAACGTGAATCGGAACTGGATCTACCAGACTCAGCAGACGGTCTCCGCGCCCGGCTTCAGCGGCGAGGCCTTCAGCACCTATGTTCCGCACACCGTTCGCGCGCGAGAGACCAAGGGGTGCACGGATTGCCACGTATCGGCTGCCGGCGATAACAATGCCTGGATGTCACAGTTGTTAGTCCAGGGTACGAATTTCCTGAATTTCATGGGCAAATATATCTATGTCGCCGGGGACAAGGGCGGCTTTTCCGCCGTGCCGGTGGCAGCCTCGACCGAGCCGCCGACGATCGTCGGCTCGGACTTCCAGAAGCTTGCGTATCCCGAGGATTACAAGAAGTTCGTAGCCGGCGGAAGGCTGCTGAAAGAGGCGTACACGCACGAGGGCGAGGTACTCGACATCCAGCTGCGCGGCGAGTATGCCTACGCCGCCATGGGCGCGGCCGGCTTCCGCGTCTTTGACGTCGCGGCCGTCGATGTGAAAGACGACTCCGAGCGGTTGATCACCGCGCCGGTCTCGCCGCTGGGACAGAAGTTCTACGTCAAGACGAAGTATGCGACCGCGGTGGCGACGCCTTCGACCCTCGCGCTCGATCCGCTGCGCGTGGAGTTGCCCGAGAATGAAGAGCAGCAGATTAATCTAATGTATGCGTTCCTCTATGTTACCGATAAGTACGAGGGATTAGTGGTGGTCGGCAGCCCCACCAAGGGCGTAGGTACGCTGTTGAACGGCGACCCGAATGATAACTTCCTAGAGCGGCAGCCTGGATTTAATCCTGACCACTTACTAGACGGCGCGCGCCGCATCACCATCGCCGGAACCAAGGCTTATATCCTGGCAGACAAGGGCATGTTTGTCGTCGATCTTTCGACCCCGACCAAGCCGAAGATCGTGGCGCAGATTTCGGACATCAAGGGCGGCCGCGGCGTGGCTATCCAGTTCCGCTACGCCTTTGTGGTTGACTCCGAAGGCCTGAAGGTCTTCGACGTGACTGACCTTGCCAGCCCGAAGCGCGTGGGTGAAACAATCCCCATCGCCGATGCCCGCAATGTCTATGTCGCCCGCACCTACGCGTATATCTCGGCCGGCAAGGATGGGATCGGCATTGTCGATGTGGAGAAGCCGGAGCACGCGAAGCTGGTCAAGATGTTTAATGCCGGCGGTGCGCTCAATGACACGAACGACCTGAAAATCGGTATGGTTAGCTCGTCACAGTTTGCGTTTGTGGCCGATGGGAAGAACGGGATGCGCATCGTGCAGCTCTTCTCGCCCGGTACGCAGGATAACTTCTACGGCTTCAGTCCCGAGCCCAAGCCGGTGCTCATCGCGACCCACAAGATGCGAGGCGATGCGCTTGCTGTGTCGAAGGGGATTGATCGCGACCGCGCTGTCGATGAGGAAGGGAATCAGCTGGCGGTGTTTGGAAGGCGCGGCGGACGGCCGTTCAATCACACCGAGATGCAGAAGATGTATCTGCGGAATGGGCAGCTTTATACGGTGACGGATGGGCCGCCAGGACCGCCAATGCCGCAGTTGAGTGAGCCGTTGAAGGCGAGTGTTGGCGGCGGGCGGTAGTTTCACCGCTTTCTTATTCCACCAAGAACCGTCGTGCGCCAAAAGCAATGGCGCAGCGGCCGCTGGCGGATAACTGCGGGCCTCATTTGGCTCGTGGCGGTTGTGGTTGATTTCGCGCATCACTGAGTCATGGCCAAACCAGAAGAGCGTAAGCTGGACGAAAGCAGATCCTTCGCTGCGCTCAGGATGACGAGCTTCCTTGGCTTACTGATTGTGGGCTTTACTTAGCGGCTCGAAGTCAGCTGATCCACCCGGAACATATTCCCTTTGGTCGAAGCGATATGCGCCTCGCCCTCGTGGTAGGTGTGGCAGAGGGAGCAGCCGCTCTCGGCCTTGCCGGACTGCAGCACCGGTCCCTGCGGGCGGCTTTCGCCGGAGTGGCACTTCTGGCAGACGCCGATCGACGGCATGATGAGGTCTTTGCCGCTGACGCTGGTGAGCGCGGCGGCGTGGCACTCGGTGCACTGGACCGCCCCGTGCGCTGAGTGCGAAAACACCGCGGCGGTGTAGAAGCGCTGGGGCGCATGCGAGGGCGCGATTGTCGGCGTGGTCGTGATCGGCATCGCCTTGTCGTACGCGATGAGGCTCAGCCGCGGCGCAGTGTCTGCGGACGCGATCGGTCCGATCGGCCCGGGCAATGAGGCGGCGCCGCTCACCGTGTGGCAGAGCGCGCACTTGCCGCGGAAGAGGATGGTTTCCGCGCGCACCAGCGAGGCATTGTCGCCGGGCGCAGCGATCTGCATCTTCGCCTGCACGAACTTGAGCGCGGCGTCGGCGGTTGAGTGCGGCGCCTGTTCACTCACGCGTTTGTCAAAGTCGAGCGAGTGGCATGAGCGGCAGGACTTCTCAAAATCAACGTTGGCCATGCGGCCCTGGTGGTTCTCATCGCGGCCGGCTGCAGGCTCAACCACATGGCAGTAAGAGCACTCGAGCACCTGGGTGCCGTTCGGACCGCTGATTCCTTTCGACGAATCGTGCTCAGCGTGGTTGAACTTGAGGCCGAACGCGGCTTCCTTTGTCTCCATCGAAACTTCGCGCAGCGCGCGGAAGTTCGGGTGGCCGGAAACAAAGGTGTTGATGTGCACGGCAACTGACGGCATGCCGGACTTGACCATCAGGTTCGCGTGGCAGTCGGCGCAGCTCTTGACCGGCGCGGCCGAGAGGTTCATGGCGCCGATGTGCTCGACGTGGCAGCTGCTGCAGGACTCGGAGCTGGTGGAGACGTTTGCGTGGTGCGGTCCAACGGTGTGGCAATCAAGGCAGGTCGAGTCGGGTACATTGCGTCCGCCGCCGCCGAAGTTTGCCGGCAGGATTCGAGCGATGCCAGACGCGGGCTTGTGGCAGGTTGCGCACTGCTGGCCGAAGGTCGAGTGCGCCGACGAGATAGGCCCGGCGGAGAATGCAGTGGCTGAGCGCGCCGACGAGATGCCGATCCAGCCTACGGCGACCACCAGGGCTACCAGCGCGACGCGCCACTGCCACATGCGGATGGGCGAGCCCTTCTTGAAGTAGTTGATGTCGTGCCGCTTGGCGACAGACTTGGTCGTTCTCTTCCGGATAGCCAAGCGGAACGTCTCCTTTCGATAGGCCTTAAAACAACCCGCTTACTTCGTTAATAGCGGACCGCAATCACAGCATGGATACAGGCAAGCAGGATAAGTGCAAGCGATAAGGGCAGATGGATCAGCAGCCAGCTATGCAGCCAGTGGTGCAGGCGAATCTGATGATCGAGCTGGCGCTTCTCCTCGCACACATCTTCTATCGCCGAGATGGGCTGCCACGCAACTTCAGGAAACAATCGCCGGTAGTTCTCGAAATCTTCTCGCGAAGTGGTCCGGTCGTAGAGCGGTAGCCTCGCTGCCTCCTTGCGCTCCGCCTTCAGGTACGGCTCGACCTGTGCGTCAAAGAAGCGATCAAACGCGGCGACTTCTTCACCCAGCTCAGGCACGGTCAGCAGCGTCAGCACCACGGTCGCACCCGCTCCGCGTGCCGGCGCAAGGATCTGCGTCACATTCGTGGCGTGCTGGCGCGCCTCGGTCACCAGCTGCTGGCGGATGGCGCCGATCTGGTCGTAAATGGTTTCATACGGCACTTCGCGAAACATCTTGGATGGCAGGATGTGCTGCAGGTACGCGCCGTACACACCGCTGAAGACGACGATCACGGTGAGCGCAAACAGCGCCTGCGCCAGGGCGCCGCGGACGTGGAAGGCCATGTGGAACATCACCATGGGCAGGGCCAGGAGGCCAAGCCACAGGTGCGCCTTCATCCACACTCGGGCCGAGCCGATACGGATGATGCGGTAGCGCTTGCGGACGCCGAGCAGCCCGGCAAAGATCATGAAGCCGAGCGCGATCGAGCCGAAGATAAGCCCGATTGCCGTGCCGCCTCCGGGCGCCACTGTGTTCATCGCGTAGGGGATGTAGGCGATGATGGACACGGCGATCAGCGCGATCGAAAAGTAAAGCCACGGCCGATGTGTCGCGTCGATCCGCATCTACTTCGAGCCTTCTCCCACGCCTGTTCCTACCACGGTGGTGCGGGATGGGGTGGCGGTGGTCAGCGCGCCGCCAATCAGGTTCTGCCCCAGCATGTTGGCGAAGAACTCGTTCGGGTTCACGCGATGGGCAGCGTCGTGCGGACAGGCGTAGACGCAGCTCGGCTCGGCCTGGTCGTGGCACAGATCGCAAGAAGTGGCCTTGCGCACCGTCCCGTGGTCGCCCTTGTCGCCTCCCTCGCGATCGAACTCGTGCACGGTGATGTTGCCGTAGGGGCAGTTCGACGCGCAGAGGCCGCAGCCGACGCACCAGTCCTCGATGATGACCTCGAGCGAGTTGCGGCGGCGGATCGAACCGACGGGGCAGCCCACCATGCAGAGCGGGTCGCGGCACTGGCGGCAGGAGGTCGCGACGAGGTATTTGTCAAAGCGGATGCCGTCGCGCAGCAGGCGGGTGACGCCGTCGTGTGCCTCGGCGCAGGCCTTGACGCACTGGTCGCAGCGGGTGCATTTTTCGAGATCTAAGATGAGCAGGCTCTGCGCATCCATCAGTCCCTGCGCCAGGAAGGCGTGCAGTGGCTGCGAGTTTGCCGCCTCTACCGCGCGCTGCTGCTGGAAGGTGTTTTCCTTGTCGCGCTGCCGGGCCACATGCTCGATCTGCATGCGCACCTCGGGGAAGCTCTCGAGCATCTGGTGAAAGTCGGGCGCGTGGATGCGGACGACTTCGACGTGGTCGAGCGCGGTACAGGTGGCCGTGCGCGGCACGCTGCGCAAGAGGCCCATCTCGCCGAAGTAGCCGCCGCGCGGCAGGTAGGCGAGGACGAGTTCTTCTCCGTGGCGCATCTGGGAGACGCGCACAAAGCCGATGCGGATGAGATAGAAGGAGTCGGCCGGATCGCCCTCGGAGCAGATGACCTGTCCGGGTGCAAAGCGAAGCAACTCGACCCGGTCGCGCAATACATCGATAAATTCATCCGAAATAGTTGAGAAGATCGGCACCGAGCGCAAGTGCGTGCCCAGGGCGCGGCCTCGATAGTTCGCTTCGAGCTGCGCGCGGAAGGTCTTGTTCTTCTGCATGACGTCGAGCACGTTGCGCAGCATCTCGAGCATGACGCACCTGGTCTTCGCGCGCACGGTGGCTGAGCGCGGATAGAAGCTCATGCAGGTCATTTCGCCGAACAGGTCGCCGGCGTGAAGCTGTGCAATGGGGTCGTCGTAAGGCAGGTCGACCGGGGCGTCGATGCGGATGTGGCTTGGATGCGCGCGCTCTTCGGGCCGCGAGTTCTGTCGCTGTGGGAGCAGCTTGCTCACCATCTTGTTAAACAAGCCTTCGCTCTTGTCGGCCGTGGTCACGTGCGCGCGCGGCGAGCCGAGCAGGATATCGACGTCGCCTTCAAGAATGTAAAAGGCGGTCGAGCCGTTCTCGCCCTCGCGGACGATGATCTCGCCCGGCTCGTAGTAGCGTTTGACCACCGCGCCGGCGTTGAGTTCCAGGAAGGTGCCGGAGACGCCCTTGAAGATCGGCAGCGCCAGCAGCTCCTCGGTTTCGACCGAGAAGGCTTCCGTCTTCGGCCCCATGTCTCCGGCGGCGATCTGTTCGAGCAGGTTCTGGCCCAGCACGCGCTTGTTGGTAAGCGCACCGGTGGGGCAGCTGACCATGCACTCGCCGCAGCTCACGCAGGTGGAGTTGCCCATGGGCTCGTTCGCGTCGAAGCCGATGGTGGTGAAGTAGCCCTTGCCCTGGCGGGCGATGACGTAGTTGTGGCGTATCTCGGAGCAGCCGCGGATACAGCGATCGCAGAGGATGCACGCCGAGTAGTCTACGTGGATCGAGAGCGACGTATCGTCCGATGACATGACCGGCACAGCGCGCTTCTTGAAGCGGACATCCGGCGGTAGCATCCCGGCCTTGGCCGCCTGCGTCTCGAGCTCGCAGTCGCCGCTCTGCTGCTGGCGCAGGCAAGGGCTGGGATGGTCCGAGAGCATCAGCTCGTAAAGAGTCTTGCGAACGGCCTGCACCGGTTCGGTCGCGGTCTTGACAACCATGCCGGGCTCGGCCTTGTGCACGCACGCGGCCTGGAGCGCCTTTTCGCCCACGTCGCAGACGCAGATACGGCAAACGCCGATGGGGTTCTGGTTTTGCTGGTGGCACAGCGTCGGGATATAGACGCCGGCCATGCGCGCGGCGTCGAAGACAGTCGTTCCATGCGGGACATCGATCGATGTCCCGTCGATCGTAACTGTCAGTAGTTCATGCTCGTGGTCGCTCAACTTGCGCTCCCGTGGAAGCAGATTCCCGCGCGGCAGTACTTGTCTTCCAGGTGTTCCTTCATGATTTCGGGGAAGTATTTAACGATCGATTGGATCGGCGCCGGGGCAATCTGTCCCAGGCCGCAAAGGGAGGCCACGCGCAGCACGTCCGAGAGGTCCTTCAAGAGCGGCATGTCGCCTGGCGCCACGTGGCCCTGCGTCCATTGCTCCAGCAGGTCCACCAGCTTCTGCGTACCGATCCGGCAGGGGGAGCATTTGCCGCAGCTCTCGTTGCGGTAAAAGCGTGTTGCGCACAGCGCCATGTCGAGCATGCAGCCATGGTCGGCCACGACCACCACCGCTCCCGAGCCGACCATCGAGTTCAGCGCCTTGAGCTTGTCCCAGTCTATGGGCGTGTCCAGGAGCGACGCGGGCAGGTATCCGGAGGACGGCCCGGATGGCGCAAAGCCCACGATCTCGTGACCCGGCGGCGGTCCACCGGCGTAGTTGTAGATCAGGTCGCGATAGCTCATCCCCATGGGGATCTCGAAGATTCCGGGGTGGCACACGTGGCCGCTCACGCCCACAAACTTTATGCCGGGTGAGCCGTTCGAGCCGGCATTGTGGTACCAGTCGCTGCCCTTGCCCAGGATAGTCACGGCGAGTGAAAACGTCTCGACATTGTTAAGCGCGGTCGGCTTGCCCCAGACGCCGGAGTTGACGGTGCGCGGCGGCTTGGTGCGGGGCTCGGAGCGATTGCCCTGGATAGCCTCCATCAGCGCTGTCTCTTCGCCGCAGATGTAGCCGCCGGGGGAGACGAATACTTCCATGTCGAAGTCGAAGCCTGAACCGAGGATATTTCTGCCGAGCAGTCCGAGCGAGCGGATGCGCTCGAGCTCGTCATTCAGGACATCGGTCTGCAGCTCGTACTCGTGGCGGATGTAGAGGTAGCCGTACTGCGCGCCGACAATCGCCCCGGCGATCATCATGCCCTCAAAGACCATGTGCGGCATGTACTGCAGGATGAAGCGATCCTTGATGGTGCCGGGCTCGCTCTCGTCGGCGTTGCAGACGACAAACTTCTCCGTACCCTTGGACTTCTTGGCGCCGTCCCACTTGATGTACGTGGGGAAGCCGGCGCCGCCCATGCCGCGTAGCTCGCCGATCTTCAGCTTCTGCAGTGTCTCGTCGTAATTCTTCTCAGCCAGCAGCTTTTTAAAGATGCCGTACCGCTCTTCCTTGGAGGTGTAAGGGTCGCAGGTGATCTGCAGTCCGCGCTGCTCAGGCGAGCGCGGAGGGTGCGAGTGGCCGAAGGTGCGCGGCTGCAGAATCTCGTGATCGATGAAGCCGACGACCTGCTGGAAATTGGTGTCCTGATGGTAGTGCTCGTTGATCGAGACGACTGGCGCGTGATCGCAGCGGCCGACGCAGGAGATGTCTCGAACCTGCACTAGATCGGTGGCGCTCGCGTACTGGTGTTCGAGCGCGAGGCGCAACTGGCGGCCTCCGTTGAGATGGCAGCTCATGTCATCGCAGACGCGCACGTCAACGCGGATGGGAGGCTTCAGCCGGAAGTGCGGGTAGAAGCTCGCGACCGTGTGCACGTCCTTGATGGCCACGCCGCGGCGCACCGCGATCTTCTCGATTTCGCGCGCCGGGACAAAGCCAACACTTTCCTGCACGTGGCGCAGATCTTCAAACACGCCCAGCTTGTTGCGGCCAGGCTCTATCTGAATGAGAGGTTCGGGCAGCGCGCTCATCTACGTTCCTTCTCGGTCTATTCGTCCTGCTGTCTCTCACAACGCTCGAGGCCGGAGGTTTGGATTGCCGGCGCCTGCCCGCTCAAAGTGTGCTTAAGAGTTGCAAGTGGACTCGGCGAAAAGGTAGCAGACGCGGCGGAGTTAGTCCAGACAAGTTGCACGCCGAGCCGCCGGCACGTTGAGCGTATCGATCGAGTGAATGGCTGTGAACTGTGTTCTTGCAATCGGGCATCGCCCGCGATATAACGGCTCGACGATTTTTCCCGCGGAGCGGTTGATCTTCGGGAGCCTGGGGATAGTTTGCGACCGATGTCAGCGATCCGACGCGTTGTCCTGTGGTGCAGTCCGCTGCTCGTGTTCCTGCTTCCGGCGTCTGCGGTTGCGCAGGCGCAAAGCGCTCCCAGCGCACCTTCGGCATACGCCGCTTCCGGCAGCCGCCTGCCGGCGCTGCTGGCGGCTGCGCAGTCTACCGAGATGAAGCCGCAGACCAGCGGGATTGAGAAGTACGTCGGTCCCGGCTCCTGCTCCGCGGTTGCGTGCCATGGAGGCATTGCGCCACGAAACATTACCAAGGTACTTCAGAATGAGTACAGCACCTGGGTCACGCAGGACCGCCATGCGCGTGCCTACACCGTGCTGACCGGATCGCTGAGCCGGCAGATGACCGCGATCCTGAAGATGGGCCCGGCCGAGCATGAGCAGCGTTGCCTGGTCTGCCACGCTCTGAGTGTGGACGCAGCCCACAAGGGGCGCGAGTTTGATGTCGCCGAAGGCGTGAGCTGTGAGAACTGCCATGGACCGGCCTCGGCATGGCTGGGGCCGCACATCCAGCCCACTGCGAAGCACGCTGACATGGTGCGCCTGGGCCTGGTCGACAACAACGACCTGACAACGCGCCAGGCGCGCTGCCTGACCTGCCACCTGGGTGCGCCGGGGCTTGACGTCGACCACGAGCTGATCGCGGCCGGCCACCCCGACCTGCTGTTCGAGCTCGACTCCTACACTGCCATTGAGCCGCCGCACTGGGTCGAGAAGGACAAGGATCCGCTGTTCGGCATGAAGGCCTGGGCGGTCGGCCAGGCAGTGCAGTTGCGCGCGAGCATGGAGCGCGTAGCGCGGCGGGCGAAGTCAGGCCCGTGGCCTGAGTACAGCGAGATGGACTGCATCACCTGCCATCACGCGCTGACCGGTCCTGAGAGCTGGCGCCAGAAGGAAGGCTATGGCGACCACTTCCCCGGCGATGCTCCTTACAACATGTCGCGCTATGTGGTTTTTCGGCACTTCGCCGAGGAGCTTGATCCGGCTGCCAACCGCGAGCTGCAGGAATCTGCGTCGAAGGTGGCAAACCTGATCACTACGATGAGCCCGGATCGTGCGGAAGTTGAGCGGGACGCCAACCGCACGGCAGAGATCGCGACCAGGCTGATCAATGAAGTGCGCACCGCCCAGTACGATCGTGCGCGCGATCAGCGGCTGATGATGGCCATCGCCAACGATGGGGACGCGATTGCAAAGCAGGGCGAGCGTACCGCCGAGCAGGCTTTCCTGTCGATCGATTCCCTCTATATCGCGAGCGCAAAAGACGGTGATACGCGGCCGGAAACCCGCGCGGCCATCGACAAGTTGCTGGCGCTGATCAAGAACCCGTCCGGGTACAACGGACCGGTGTTTGCGGCACAGATGAAGCAGGTCGCTTCAACGCTGCGCTGACCGGTGAGGGCAATGCGTGATGGCAATGCGCGTTGGTTGCGTCTGCTGCTCGGGTAGTAAGTGATCTGCACATTTGAGCCGAGATACGGATCTCCCGATGGCAACTCTTAGTACAGATATGGCCGCGATCTTCTGCCCCGGCGATGGCCGGCATCAGTCCGTAGGATCAGCGGGGAACTTCTGGTACGGCAATCGCACACCGCGGATGACGATGTTGTCCGCCCGGATGGCTTGTGCAGCCTGGAAGCCGGCCGCGCCGCCCGCGGTCGCGTAGTCATCCTGATCGACGCCGTCACCGGAGACGCCGAGGCCGCCGGCCAGCTTTCCGTTCACGTAGAGCGGCACGCTGCCCGGAAAGAAGACGATGCCGTTGTAGTTCTGCGGATTGGCCGTATCCGAGCCCTGGGTGCACGGGTTCGCCTGGTCGCGCAGGAAGAGCGAGGAGTAGAACGGCCCGGGCGCCGTGCCGTCGATCCCTGACGGATACAAAGGCTGGGACGCGAAGTTGATGGTGCGGTTGGTGACCGCCGTGCCGGCCGGCACCCCGGGCATGTCTGCGGGCGCGGGGTTGCCGCTAAAGTAGACCACGTTGCGCGACTTGGCCACCGCTACGTCGACGCTGAAGACAGTGGCGTCGTGCATACGGTAGAGCGCGAGCAAGGAGCCGTCCAGGTCAGCGACTGCGATCACGAACTTCGCCCGCTCTCCGGGGGGCAGACGGATAGCCGCACGGGTCAGGTTGCCGGTGGCGACGGTGTTCTGCACGATCTGCTGCACCTGCGCCAGCGTGAGTCCGCCAAGCGTGCTGCCGCGTTCCTGAATGAGGTCTCCTTCGGGCACTACCTGGCCATTGGCCGCGGCGGGGATGGAGTAGGTTCCGGTTTGGTTAGGATCTGTCGTAAATCCGGCAGGAAGCGTCGTCTGGTTGACGAACGGCAGGGCGATGCCTGCCACCACGACCTCCTGGGGAGCAGGAATGGGGTTCAGCGCGAACCCGTTGCCGAAAGTCGCTGCAAAGGCCGCGTACTCCACCACGGCGTTGTAAGTGGCTTCAGGCAACGCTACTGGGTCTGCGACCACCCCGACCGCGCCGACGACATGGTTGTTCTTGAAGATAGGAACGCCGCCCGGATTTACCGAGCTCGCCTGAAACTTAACATTGCTGGTGGGAATGGTGTCGTCTGTCAGGTCGGGTTTGCCGGTCTGGATGCCGAGGCCAGGTGCATTGGAGTGCAGCATATGGGGAATCGGAAGGTTCTGCCCTGGCAGATAGGTAACGTTGAAGCCACATCCGCGGTTAGTGCTTTCAATGCCGTAGAGGTTCGCGGCCTCGGTGTTGAGGATATTGGGAGGGAAGTGCTCCCCGCTGAGGATGCGCACGGTGCGGGTGCTGATAGGCGCCTGGTCATTCGAGAAAAAGGCGGCCGTGCGAGCCGTGGCCGCGGCCACCTCGTCTGCGGGGTAGGGCTGCCGGTAATTCGCGAGAGCACTTGTCGGCGCACCGGTCTTGCTGTAGATGGCAAGGATGTTGCCCTGGCGGTCACTTACGGCGATGACCAAGGGTACGTTGACGGAGACTGCCGCAGCGTTAACGATGGTTTGCACGTCTGCGGGGGTCAGGAAGCTGCTTCCTGCCGGTTCGCCGGTCTGCGGAACTGCCTGCGGGCTGATGCCGGTGCCGCAGGACGAGACGCCGATGAGCGCGGCCGCTGCGAACACAGCCATCGTCATGCGTTTTACCTGGTTGCGCAGCAGAGCCGAACAGGAGCCCGAAGCAGACAGAGGTGCCACAGAAAGCCTCCAAATAATCGCAATCAGCTTACTCGATTCCTGAAGCAAATGGCATAGTTTCGCAGCTATCATGGGTCCACCCCAATGTCTTTTCGCTGGACGCACTTTCGAGTTTTCGCTGGACAGTCCGCTGCCATCGCCGCGGTATCGGGGCTGCTTATCTTCGCTGCCTCGACGACCACGCCGTTCAAGGACTTCAACAGCTGGACCTACGATTTCACCGTGCTCCATGCGGGGCTGGACTCGCATTCCAAAGACATCGTGCTGGTCGATTTCGACGAAGACACCTTTGCGAGAGTTCAGAAGTACCCCATCCCGCGCTCTACCATCGCCGAGGTGGTCAAGAAGATCGGCGATCAGAAGCCGCGCGTGATCGGGATGGATCTTTTCCTTTCCGAGCCGCGTACTCCTGCCGAGGATCTGGCCATGCAGCAGGCGTTAGCTTCGGCGGGTAGTGTCATCCTGGCCAGCCAGACGCCGGCCGGCGGGATCCCGCTGGTGCTGCCCATGCCCATCTTTTGCGTTCCGGAAGACAAGGCAGCGGCGTCCGGCTTTTGCCAGTTGGACAAGCCGGGCGCCAACGGTTACGCCTTCGTCAACATGCCCATGGACGAGGATGGATTCATCCGCCACGCTAATCTTTTCTATTCCGGTCCACCCCCGTCGCAGTCGTTCACGGTGACGCTCGCGCAGCAGTACGTCGGCAAAGGGATGACGCCGGTTGACGACAAGCGCGCGATGTTCAACGGGCACGTCCTCTACTATGACAATCCGGAGCTGAAGACGTTCCTGATCGGTTCCTGGGCGCATGAGCCGGTGCCGACCATCTCGGCGCTCAAGTTTCTGGACAACACGGTTGCGCCCGATGCGGTCAAGGACAAGCTGGTGCTGATCGGCCAGTCGAACGATGCCGGGCGGGATCGTCACTTTACTCCGCTCTATCGCTGGCCCGACCAGAACGGCATGCGTCTGCGAATGAGCGGGACCGAGGTCCAGGGTGCTGCAATCCGCAGCCTGCTTGAGGGCACGGTGGTGCGCCCCGCCCAGCAGTGGATTCGCTGGCTGCTGGTACTGGCATTCTGCTGGATGACATCCTACGCGCTGCTGAGTCACGAGACCGGGCCCGGGGTCGCCTCGGCGGTGCTGCTGGCGGCGCTGCCCTGCGGCCTGTCCCTGCTGCTCTATGCCAAGCTGCGGTACTGGATGCCGTTTCTCCCGATGCAGGCGGGCGTGGCGCTGACCCTGCCGCTGACGTTCGGTTTGCAGTTCGCCCTGGAGCGGCTGGTCTCGCGCGAAGCGCATGCGCAGCGGCAGCAGCTGATGACCCTGTTCTCCAGTTACGTCGATCCAGTGGTCGCTAACACTATCTGGCGCCGGCGCGGCGAGGTCTCGCTCTTCGGCGAGGAGCGGGTGGCCACGGTGATCTTCACCGACATCCGCAGCTTTACCGCTCTGTCCGCGGGCAAGCCGCCCGCCCAGGTACTGCGCTGGCTGAACCAGTACCTGACCGCCATGGACGAGGTCATTCGCGAGCACGGAGGCTTCCTCAACAAGTTCATCGGCGACGGTCTGATGATTATCTTCGGCCTGCCGCTCTCGCAGGGCGTGCAAGCCGACGCGCGACGCGCGATGAAGGCGGCGATCGGGATGCTGGAGCGCGTGACGCTGCTGAACGCTCAGAACGCCGGAGACCCCATTGTGCCCCAACTGCGTATCGGGGTCGGCATCCACACCGGCTCGCTGATGGCGGGCAGCATCGGCTCGGCCAATCGCCAGGAGTACTCGGTCATTGGAGAGACGGTCAACCTCGCATCGCGCCTGGAAAGCCTGAACAAGCAATTCGGCACCGAGATCCTGATGAGCGAGGCGACGCAGGAGCTGCTGGCAGGAGAGTTCGGCCCTGTCCGTTCACTCGGGGCGGCCAAGGTGGCTGGCTTTGAACAGCCGGTACCTGTCTACACCCTCGACCTTGCCACGAGTTCCCCTGCACAGCAATTGACGATGAGCACCAGCACCGCAGAAAGCAACAGGAGTGAAGCCAATGCTGTTTTGTAACCGACACCGTTTCTTTTACTGTAATTTAGCCAAACTGTTCGTAGCTTCCATCTTCGCGGCCGCCTGGCCGCTTTCGACTGTGCAGACCGCCGGTGCTCAGGCACCCGCGCCCCAGGCGCAGCAGTCCACCAAGCCAACCCGGGTGCGGGTTAAGCTGGAGGGTTTCGATATCGCACCGAGTTCGGGCAAGGCGCCCAACCAGATCGGGGGAGCTTCCCGCGGCATCGGCGGCATCACCCTCTACGCGCCTCGCATGGGCAAGGCGTACACCCTGACGCCGACCTTTTACTGGAGCTCCGACGACTCCACACTGGAGTACACCTTCAAGATCTCGGCGCTTTCCGCTGAACAGAGCCCGCTCTACACGGCGAAGGTGACCGGGGGACACTTCACGTATCCGGCGGATGCGCCACCTCTTGCACCCGGCGAGAGCTATGTGTGGTCGGTTCAGCCCATGATCGATATCCTGGGCGGACCTGCATCCGCCACCATCACCATCGTTGGCGGCAGCGAGCGTGCGGGCTTAGCGGCGCAGCTTGAGATGGCCAAGGATCCTGCGGAGAAACCATCCCCTACGGAGGCCAGGATCATGATGGACGGGCGCATGTGGTTTGACGCCTACGCCGCCTACACAACGCTGATCGAGCGTCATCCCAAACCCGAGTACTACAAGCAGCGTGCTATGCTCTACGATCAGCTTCCTGACACCTATGCGCTGGCGGACGCGGACATGGCCAAGGCGACGGCTCCGTGAGTCCTTGCGTACGTCCAGGCTTGCTTACCGAGAGCCGTCGAGTTCATCGCGCGGCGCCCGCGAGAGTCTGCTGCACGCTGAGCGTTCTCGTGCTGCAGACCCTGGCTGCGCAACCGGTCATGCTCGCTGAACTTCAGACGCAGCAGGCGGGCAGATGACCGCGAATCCAGCGATGGAAATTCGCGTATGGGGAGCGCGTGGTTCCATCCCCACCCCCACGGCCGAGAACCTCGGATACGGCGGCAACACCTCCTGCGTCGAGGCGATCCTCTCGACTGGAGAAAGCTTCATCTTCGACGCGGGCACCGGCATTCGGAATCTGGGCATCGCCCAGCTGGCTGCGCTCACCAAGCGCTCACACATCCACCTGTTTCTGACCCACTTCCACTGGGATCATCTGCAGGGCTTACCCTTCTTTCCGCCTCTCTACGACCCTTCCAAAACGATAACCTTCCACTCTGCCCGCCCGATCGAGGAGCTCAAGGAGATACTCCGGGCGCAGATGGTCTCGCCCTACTTTCCCATCATGTTCGACAAGCTGCCGTCAACCATCCGCTTCGAGCATGTGGGAGAGACAGCGCTCGACTTTGGTCCGGCGCGCATCTGTTCCTTTCCGCTCAACCATCCCCAAGGCGCGCACGGCTATCGCGTTGAGACCGCCGGAGCCTCCTTCGTCTACGCGACTGATCACGAGCACGGCGACCACGCAGCGGACGCGGTCTTGCGCCGCGCCGCCCAGAATGCGGACGTCCTGTTCTACGACGCGCAGTTCACCCCCGGCGAGTACCCGTCCCATCGGGGCTGGGGCCATGGAACCTGGCTTGAAGGCACGTGCGTGGCGAAGGATGCCGGGGTGAAGCGGCTGGTGCTCTTTCACCATGATCCCGGCCATAACGACCGGCAGATAGACTCTATGCTGGCTCTCGCGCAGCAGCAGTTTCCTTTGACGATGGCCGCGTCCGAGGGCTCCACCATCCCTGTTGGAGCTGCTGCCGTGGAACACGGTAAGCGCGGACGGACCGCCTGATCCTGAATAGGCCTTTATGCTAGCGGACGACCGCGTCGAAGACGCCGGTCTCGACCGTCGCATCATGCTTCATCTGGATGAAGATGCGATAGCGTCCTGGCTGCGGGAAGCCGTACGGGAAGGCGACCGTCGGCGGGAGTGGAGGGCCTGCGGTATTCATCGCGGCCATCCCCTGGTCGGTGCTACGGTCTTCGGCCAGCATCATCGCGGGCATTGCGGCCGAGCCTCCAGGATGCGTGTGCGCGAAAACCGTACCGTCACTGCGGACAAAGGCCGCATGACCGGCCATGCCCAGATACGGTACGACGCGTGCGGCCGGCTGTCCTTGGGGGTCGAGCAGGGTAAAGCGAAACGAGTAAGCCTTGTTCGCAATGAGCTCGGGCGGCGCGTCCCAGTGCATGCTGTAGCCGTCGGCCAGCGCGTAGGTGGTTCCGAGGATTCCCTGATTGAGCGGCCGCGGTTCGGCTGAAGCATCGTCCGCTGCCAGCGGGCTGGCGGGCAGGCCTGCCGGGATGGTCACCGTGCTCACCAGCGTCTCCGGAAAGCCATTTGCGTGGACGACGTCGCCGAACAGCTTGTATGCCCCCGGCTTCATCGTCGGCAGCGTCATGCGGAAATCGTCTCTGCCGACCAGCGCCGGATGCAGATGGTACGCGGCATCCATCTCCGGCTCTCGAAGGGCGTAGAGATGCATGAGCTTCCCGTGGTCGGGAAGCAGCGTCCGCTTCAGAGGATTCTCCCACAGGTCTTTGGCCGTGGCCGTCTCGACATGGAGGTCAAGCACATCGTGCGTGAGCGCGGCCCGGACCACGGGCGGATGGTAGATGTCCTCTGCATAGCTGGCCGCTTCGGCGTCCCACCAGGTCGAGCCTCCCCACAAGAGCAATGCGAGCACGCCCAAGGTTGCCAGCGCCGCGACAAGAGCCCGGCGTCGACGGCTGGGCGGTGGCAGCTCTCCGGGACCTACGCGTGCCTCGCCCACGGCCGCCGCCACAATGCCGGCCATGGTGATGACCAGAAACAGGCCCAGCAGGGCGAGCGTGACGCCGAGCCCGCGGCTCATCCTGAGAGTGCTGACGGCGGTTGCCGGCACCGGCACGCTCCGAGTGGCGTCACCGGCCGCGCCGGTCACGTGGAAGCGGACCTGCCAGGAGCCGAAACCCATCATCCACAGGCTGCCGGTGTAGAACGATGGGTCGGCGGAGGAGACCTGCATGGTGTCCGGTGTGGGCGGGTGCTTTGAGGCCTCGCCCACCAGCGGCAGCGGAGTAATCTCGATTGCTGAAGGTGGAGCGCCGGACGAGCGCACCTCGATCGCAGCCACTCCAGGAATGACATTCGGCATGCGGATGGTGACAAACAGCTTGTAGGGGCCGGCGGTCACGTCCTGGTACACGTCCTTGCTGCCGACATGCGCGTGCGCTGCCTGCGCAACCAGGATGAGGGCAAGCAGCAGAAGGATCTTCGCTCGCATGTCAGCGCTGGACCGCGCGCATCCACCGCCCGAATCCGAGCCCCAGCCATGCGCTTACGGCGGCGTACAGAGCGGCGCGCAGGCAGCCAACAGCGAGACTGCCCGCGCCTTCAAACGGAAGAAATTGCCGCAGCCGCTCGTAGGAGTCAGGGGTGGTGCCATAGTCGAAGTACATGCTGCCGAAGAAGCGGTTCTCCGCGGCGCTGGTCATCTGAAAGCTGGCAAAAGGCCACTCCACTGCCAGCAGCACAGCCACGAAAACAGCACCTGACGCCAGAGCGACCTGCCACGCCTTCCAGGTGCGCGTAGGCCGCCACAACAGGTCCAGGGCAAACGCCGGTGCAACTATCAGGATCGGGAACTTGATCGGCACCATGTGCGTAACCGGGTAGAAGACCGGGCCGAGCTTGGGCGTGGCTGGAAACAACGGCAGGATCAGGATCTCGGCAATCGAGATCAGGGTGTACACGCCGGCAACCGAAGTGGCCGCCCATCGATAGCGGGAGCACTGAGACATCATAGCCAGCGCGACCGGAACGGCAATAGCCATCGCCACGTAGGCACTCGACGAATGCAGCTCTATGTCAAAGGTGTATTCGAGCAGGAAAAACATCTGTCCGCCGACTACCAGGCCGCCGACGTAAAGCAGCAGCCGCTGCAGGGTCCGAACCGAGCCGTTCTCGTCAGCGATGGCGCGGTTCATTGCAGACAGGATCAGAAAGAGCACTCCGATGGCCACACCGCGGATGCCGAGGATGAGCAGCGCATGCGGCGGGCTCACGATCTTGACATCAAGCCCGTAGGCCGCGTGCCACCAGTTGTCAAAGGGTCCTGAGGTGATCATGGCGATGCCGCCCCAGGCCGCGATGAACGCGCCGAGAGGCGCCCGGAATCCGAGGACATGGACCGAGGCTTCTCTCAGGGGATGCAGCCGATTGAAGGTGATCGAGAAGATCAGGTAAGCGCAGACGACGGCCGCGAGCACGCCGCAGGCGTAGATGGCCATGTGCGCCGGGGTCCAGAAGCTGTCGCGGCCGATCGACCGGTGCCAGGAAACGTCCCATGCGCCGCCGATCGCCGCCGAAGTCACGGCCACCACGCCGCACCAAATATACCAGGGCACCTGCGCGGTGACCGCGGAGGCGTGCGCAACCGAGGCAGGGAAGGAGCGTGCGGAAGGAAGAGTAGAGGACGCCATGAGGACTCCCTTATCTGTCAGTTTGATGATAAGGCTGATTGCCGGCAAGGCGCAGGCAAATCAGGAGAGTGGGTGAGGTGTACCCGAAAAGCGGACGCGAAGCCAGGCAGATGCTCGCTGTCGAGGAGAAGTCCATGTAGTTAGAGATCAGGCACCTTCACCGGGCTTCAGCGAGAGCCGATTGAAAGGTTCCGGACGCTCGTAGCCGTCCATCGACGCGGGTCTCGTCCGCAAGCCGAGCATCCATCTTTATGGTTCTACCGTCGGCACCAAAAAGCTGCAGGTTCCCATCTGCATTGATCTTGACCGAGGCGCCAGCGACAAGCATTGCGATGTTGACAAGATCCTGTGGGGCTTGATCCAGAACTTTCATCGCTTTGGCTTGTCCGGACAGGTACTCTGTCCATAAGTTGCCCGGGCGCTGGAGGCGGACGCTTCTGCGTGTGAGTTGCACTCATGCGTGGAGGTTAGTGAGCTTCTACCATCGATAGCGATTCTCAGCTGCGGGCCGGACAACGTTGATCCGCCTCGCGTCTCAACGATCGAACACATCGCTTTCCTCAAGATGCGCGAGGAGCTTCTGGTGCGTAGGTACCCAGCCGAGGCGTTCCTGCGTCAGCTTGCTGGACGCGGGATTGTCAATGCCGA